>JABSOU010000271.1 GCA_013215215.1 Cognatishimia sp.
AAAGAACCAACCTTTGGTCTGAACGCAGTCTGGGTCGACCAAAGCCGCGCCTCAGAGGCCGAGGCGCGAGGATACACCGTTGTCGACCCCGAGAGCGTTGTGACCACGCACATCACCGAGATCATCAAAGAGCACATGCCGGACCTGCTGACCTATTCCGCCACGCAGGAGTTGATGGAAAACCAGACCAAAGAGTATCAAAAGCTCTTGGCAGATATCTCCAACCCGTCGCCTGTCGTCCTGTTGCAGCACGTGTTGCAAACGCTCTTGTCCGAACGCATCTCAATCCGCAATCTGCCGCGCATTATCGAAGCTATCGCCGAGGCCTCGGTGACCACGAAAAAAGTTCAGCAGGTTGTGGAGCATGTCCGCACACAGCTGTCCAAGCAGATCTGTCAGAACTTACAGGATGACACAGGCTATGTGCCGGTAATGACATTGGGCCAGACTTGGGAAACCGAGTTGCACAATGCAATTACGAAAACCGGTGATGAGGTGAACTTCATCATGTCGCCGCAACGCGTGCAGGAATTTGTGCTTGCCGTGCGCAAGGATATCCAGCAATTCGCGGCTTCTGATCAATGGCCGGCCTTGTTGGTGGCACCCGACAGTCGCCCCTATGTGCGGTCTATCCTCGAACGGGTCAGCCCGATGACACAGGTGATCTCGCACAACGAAGTGCATCGTAAGGCGTCTCTGAAAACAGTCGCAACGATCGGATAGGCAATGGATCTCGACAGTTTTGTCAGCGGGATCGTCTTTGGCTACCTTCTGGTCTTTGCGCGTCTTGGCTCGGCGATGCTGTTCATGCCCGCCTTTGGTGAAACCCAGATCCCGACAACCTCGCGGCTTGCCTTTGCGTTGGTCCTGAGTCTTGCACTCTATCCTATCCTGCCGACGCCGGATCGAGCGCCCAACGAAGCAGGCCCTATGTTCATCATGCTGGGAAGTGAAATCACAGTTGGTCTTTGGATCGGCCTTACCGGTCGGGTTCTGCTATCTGCGATGCAATTTGCGGGCTCTCAGGTCGGCCAAGTGACGGGCCTCGCAAACGCTTTTGGCGGCAATATCGGCTCCTTTGAGGGCGCGACCCTCTTTGCGACTTTCCTTCTGGTGGGCGCGGTCGCTCTGATGTTTCTTTTGGATATCCACCACATCATTCTGCGCGCTTTGATTGACAGCTATGACATCTTTCCCCCCGGTCCCCTCATGATCGGCGATATGGCACATCAAATGGTCAAAGTCGGTGGGCATTCGCTTTACATTGGCACCGCAATTGCGGCACCCTTCTTTGTGATGGGGGTGATCCTCAATCTTGGAATGGGTCTGGCCAACCGCATGATGCCACAGCTTCCGGTGTTCTTTGTGGGTGCACCCATGTTGATCATCGTCGGTCTTGTGATCTTTGCAGCGGCAGCGCCCTCGATGTTTGATTACTTCCTCACCGATTTTGTCGAATGGTTCGGCAAGCTTCGGTTCACCACGATGCCCTAGAGCAAGCGAGCCCAGATGGCAGAAGGCGACGACCAGGACAAGAGCCAACAGACGCAGGAACCGACGGAGAAAAAACTCCGAGACGCGCGTAAGAAAGGCGATGTCCCCACCTCAAAAGAGACCGGCAACATGATGGTTGTGGTCTCTTTGATCGGCGTGGCTGGTTTTGCGCTGCAATGGCAGATGCC
>JABSOU010000272.1 GCA_013215215.1 Cognatishimia sp.
GGACCCTCCACCTCCGCCGGCTGAAATGGCCGACAAAGGAATGGAGATGAAGAAAGAAGAAGCCGGCAAAGTCGCTGCCGCGCCGAAAGAAATTCTCTACAAAATGCCGCTTGGAAAATTCACCGTGCAGGTGATGCAGCCCGAAAATGTCCTGCACATCGTTATCGATATGGACGTCTATCTCGCGGGCGCTAGCGAGTTTGAACGGCTTAACGGCGCTGAAGGCCGCGCGCGCCTGCGTGATGGGGCCATTGGCGTTCTGTCAGACATGGCAGAAACCACGCTTTGGGTGAACAAGGGCGAAGAGCAGAATCTAGATCGCTTGAAAATGATCGAAGAGATCGTGCGCAAAATGCACCAGGATTTCAACGCAATCCGAACGGCGCGGATCAATGAATTCAACACTGCGCGCACCAGCCGGATGTAAAGATTAACTCGCGGATAGAACCACGCTGGACTCGACCTGCTGCCCACTGTCCAGATTGAAGTAATTCACGCCTTCATTGAACAGAACTTCCTGTACGCGCGCAGTCCGGAACGAGCTTGTTTGCAAAGGGTTCCCTGCCGCATCCAAGGCAGTCAGGGACAGGAAGTATTCCCCATCCAGAAGCACGCCTCCCGACTCATCCAAGCCATCCCAAGGAAGAGTATGAACTTGGGTTGGATCAACCGGCAGATCCGTGAGGCTGCGAATGACATTGCCGTTTTCGTCCAGGATCTGTGCACTGAGCGATGACGTGAGTTCCGGCACACGGTAAGTCGCGTCCGTGACGCCATTTTCCAGACCAAATTGGGCGGAAGGGATCGTGACATCCCGGCCAATCATGTCAGCACCCGACACCGAAACCAGTGATCCTACTTTTGTCCCCAGTTGTTCCAGATTGTCATTGGTCGCAACGGCCTGCTCTACCTGGCTGAGTTGCGCCAATTGCGTGACGAACTGTGTTGAATCCATCGGTTCCAAAGGATCCTGATACTGGATCTGAGCGGTAAGAAGGGTCAGAAACCGTTCATAATCTTCGCTGAGGGACGACAAGGACGACGAGCTGTTCGTACCGGAAGTATTCAGCAAACTGTTGGAGCCGACTGCGTCCATATTGTAAATCCTTCTAGGTCACCAAATCCAAGGTCGCACCGTCAACGACTTGCGTCACGGATCCATCCACCGCGACGTCTGCGTCATCGCTTTCAGCACCGCCAGCGCTCGCACCAGAGGCCGCAGATTGCTCATTGCTCTTTTCTTGGCTGTATTCTTGGAAATCTAGGGACCCTGTGTCCGCGTTCCCTATCACCGCAGCCAGCAAATCACGTTCCTCGCGTAATGCGGACAGAACGGCATCGTTCTCAGCACGCACTACGATCGCCAAAGATCCATCGCTATTGGTGCGCATCTCGACTTCGATACTGCCAAGACCGCGTGGCGAGAGTTCGATGCGCGTTGTGCCCTCTTGGATATCGACCTGCCGCACCTGATTGATCAATACATTGGCGAATTTGGTCGAGATTTGGGCTTCAGGACGTTGAGCCTGTTGCGGAGCTTGTGACTGCTCCAGCTGTTCAAACAAAGGCGTCTCCGCGCGCGACGCCAGAGCCAAAGGCGCTTCGCTGGCTTCGAAATCCACTGACTGGACAGAGGCGCGCTGCGATTGGATCACGGATATTGCGATGGTGC
>JABSOU010000273.1 GCA_013215215.1 Cognatishimia sp.
CCAGCCGGGATGGTCGGCGTAACGGTTCAAGAGTTTCAGGATATCGCCCGACAAGTGGGCTTGGAGATCGTGCGCCTTTAACATCTTCCCCCACCTAAAGGAGGGGGTATCCAGCGAGGTAAAAGATGAGCATTGATGGAGAAATTCACACTGCACTCATGTCCATGATTGAGGAAATGCCGACCTATGGATCGTACTCATTCATTTGGCCGGGCAAGGTCGAAGATGAACCATCCGGCGAATACGTGCGTGTCAATCATCTGCCCAACGATAACAGGCGTCTTGGCCTCTCTCACTCTGCACCGAAAAAGCGTCAAGGTTTTCTTGTTTTGGTGCTTTGCTCAAAGCTCGGAGAGCACGAGGCCGTCTACCGGTCGAGAGCGGGCAGCATCGTTGAACAGATCCCCGAAGGCACGAAAAAGACGATCTCGTCTGGGAACATTGAAATCGTGAGCTACACGATAAAACCGGGCCGCCGCGAAGGCTCGCACTGGGAAACGGCAATCTGGCTTGGGTATCGCGGCTACGCCTAGCAGAAGGGTAATTGAATGACCAACACCAAATCAGAAACAGTGAAGATTCGTTGTGTGAATAAGCGCTCAGGCGCTATCGGCGCTATCGCGTTCCCACTCAAAGCAGACCTTTCCGTCTGGCTCGCTGCCGGCTGGGAGGAAGTCAAAGACTCGGCCAAGCCGGTCAAATAATACCCACGCTCGCGGGTAAATGCGAGATCTCCCCGAAAATTCACCACCAACGCCCCGCCTGCGGGGTTTCCTGCATATCCGAGAGGAATAATCCCCATGTCTGTCGACAACCATCTAAATAAGGCGTTTTACGTCGCCTCAGCACACCCCGCAACCGACAATGTTGCAGGCTTCGCGGCTCTTACCTGGATCGAGGTTGAGGGCCTGCAAATTCTCCCGCAATTGGGGCGAACCCACGCGATCAACCACATTTCCGACCTGAAGGCCGGTGAAAAAATCCCCAACAAGGGCGCTGCACAGGGCCAAGACAGCACCGCAACGTTCTACACCGTGGCTGGCGACGCCGGTCAGACAGCGTTGAAAACCATTTGCGATGATGCTGACGGGATTATGTCAATCCGCATTGTCCAATTGTCTGGGCCTGACGCAGCGCCTGGGACAGGTGACGCCGTTGAGTACGCGAAAGGCGTTGGCCACTCATTCCTGCCGAACCAAGGCGACGACAGCAATGAGGACGGTTTCACTGTGGGCTTCGCACAGCATGGCCCGACTGTACCGGGCGCATTGGCCTAATAAATTTCCCCTCTTGGGGAATACGAGGCGCCGGTGGAGCCGGGTTTCCTCACCGGCGCCTCACTTAATCAGAAACCCAAAAACCCAAGGATTATTGAAATGAACTTCGACAAACTGAATACCGTTTCGGGTGCAGACAAAGGCGCTTGGCTCCATCTCAAGCATCCGGCCCTGGGGCACCTTCTCTACACCGGCGAAGGCGCTGACGAAGATGGCCGTCTCAAGGTCAAGGAAAAAGCGTCAAAGGTTCGTGTGTACGTTCAAGGTATGGAAAGCGAAGCTGTCCAAAACGTTGTTCGCGAAGCGCAAAAGAACCAGCTTAAAAGCGAAGGTGACGAAGAGGCGGATGGCTTTGCCATCGGTTGTGCTCTGGTCACGGAATTTGAAGGCAT
>JABSOU010000274.1 GCA_013215215.1 Cognatishimia sp.
GATCTGCAGAGGGGTGAGACGCCAGAGATTTCCGCAGATCGCCTTGGAAGCTGGATTTAGAACCCAGCTCTGTCTGCGCTGCGATCACGAAATCTCGTTCTGGATTTGGGTTGCGCGCATTTGTTTGGGTTGTGCCGGCCTCATGGCTTGGCGGAACAGAGACCTGCGCTTTCAGAAAGCTTGTGGTCTCAGAGCGGCTTTCGTCAAACGCGCCGTCCTCAGCGCGTCGTCCACGGTTGGTTGCGACATAAATCTCGTGGATCGTACCGATCTCTTTGGCCTCCGGCAGGACGTGAAGCGCAGCGCGGCCTGCACAGGCGCCAAGCAGCAAGATAGACGCAATCACAAGGGCTGATGGGCGCATGGCACTCTCCTAAAGGACAAGGCCACTATGTGGATTGCGCTATGCGGGATCAACAGGGCTTTGGATTTGCTCACGCAATTTTCGTATTCCAATGTAAAGCGCTGCCGTGACACAGGCAAAAAATACCGCAATGCCGAGGTACTGAGTTTCAAGGCCGATCCCTAGGTCGATCAACCCGCCCGTCAGTCCCGGCCCGATCGCCGAGCCAAAGACCATTGCGGCCGCGGCCAAAGCCTTGATCGCGCCGATATGTTTGGTGCCATAGACCTCTGCCCAAAAGGCGGGAACGAGCGTGGTCGAGGCCCCCGCCGTGACGCCAAAGAACAAAAGACCCAACCATATCATAGGAAGCCCCGAGGCGAGCGCAAAGCAAATGAAGGCCAGCGCGATTGGGAGCTCGTAAAATGGCAGGATTCGCGTCACGCCAAAGCGATCCAAGGCCCAGCCGAAACAGGTCATCGAGGCGACAGTAATGGCGGTGAAAAACGGAAAGCTCGCCACCAAGGACAGATGCGACAGGGCTTTGACGTCTGCGAAATGCACCTGATGAAAGAAGAACGCCGTGCCAAAGGCCGAAAGACCGACAATGGCGGGAAACATCAGCCAAAAGAGCCAATGCCTCAGGGCTTCACCGCGCGTCCAATGGCGTTGATCAAGGCCCAAGGTGACGGTTGTTTCAGCCAGCTCATTTGGGCTGCGTTCGGATTTCAAGAGTTGGCGCAGCGCGTGGATCCCGAGCGCCGCCATCACGGCGGCTGCGACCCACAGAAGCCGCCAATCGAGCCAGCCCATCAAAAGAACAAAGCTGATCGGCAGGATGATTTCTGCGATAGAGAACCCAAACGACGCAATGGCAATCGCCCGCCCGCGCATTTTCGAAAACCAGCGGCTCATGATCACGATGCCAAGGTGGCTCGACATGCCTTGGCCGGTGAACCTGAGGGCAAAGATGGCGAGGGGCAGCAAGGCCGCATAGGGGTTGGCGGCCATAAAGAGGCAGGCGATGACGGATCCGATCAAGATGAACGTGCCCAATGTCCGCGCACGAAAACGATCCGCAAGCGCCCCCGCCCAGACCATCACGACCGCTGAGGCCGTGGTCCCCATGGCGTAGATCGCACCCCATTCGCCGTGGCTGAGGCCAAACTCGGCACGGATTTCACCGGCGAAAATCGAGATGAAAAAGGTCTGCCCGAACCCCGACATAAACGTCAAAAGCGCGCCAGCCGCCAGCCAGCGCGCATTGTCGATCAGGAAACGGGCAAAGCCCATGCTTTATAGAACGTAGCGGGAGACATC
>JABSOU010000024.1 GCA_013215215.1 Cognatishimia sp.
CACGAAAGTGACGTGCTTCACGCTTGAAGATCTCAAACTATTGGGAGCTACAGAGATTGAGACCTCGACCCTCTGGACCGATGGGGTTCACCAGTTCACTGGTGTTTTGTTAAGCGATCTGTTGCAGCAAATCGATGCGCAGGGGAACACGATCCAGGCAACCGCAATCAATGACTATTCGATCACCATTCCGGTCACCGATGCTGTCGAGGGCGGCCCCATTGTTGCTTATTACTTGGACGGCGCTCCTATGTCGCGCCGCGACAAAGGGCCATTGTGGGTCGTCTATCCATTCGACAGCGATGCAAAATTCCGCACAGAAACAATTTACTCGCGCAGCATTTGGCAGCTTAATAAGCTTGAGATCATCGAATAACCTCGTCGGGGATTAACCGCGACAGAAAGTCATCACGTGATTAAACATGAGGCCCCTTTTCGCGCCGCGCAGCTCATATTCTTTGGGGCTGCCGTCGCATGTTTGGCAGTAATTATTTTTTTGGCCGGATCGGTTGCGCGCGACCTAAGTGAATTGCGCTCGGCGAAACGCGATACAGTGCAATGGACCCTATCTCAGGTTGAAATCGAGTTCTTGGATTTTACCCTGACCCTGCAAGAAGAGATTGATGCCCCAACGCCGAATTTGACCGAACTGCGCAAGGACTTTGATGTCTTTTACAGTCGTCTTGTGATCGTATCTGAGGGGCGCTTGTTCGGGGATGCTCGCATCGAGAGGAAATTCGGAGAGGCCACCGATGAAATCCGGGCCTTTCTGGATCGCACTGCGACGGTCATGGACAGTTCGGACGAGGTTTTGCTCTCTGGCCTTGAGGGCATTTTAGAGGAAACGCTTGCGCTTAGACCGTCTGTGCGGGGGCTTTATATCTCCGGGCTTGGGTATTTCGCGGAACAGGCGGACTTGCTGCGCAATAGGTTGGCCAACACGATGCTACAACTGTCGGCCGCCGCGGGTATGCTATTGGTATTGCTCGCAATTCTAACGCTCTATTCCCGCGCCACCAATCGGCAATTGCGTCGACAAAGCCACGCGCTGGTCAGTGCAAATGCGCGTATGGAGACCATTCTTGCAACCTCATTGGACGGGATGATCGTGTCGGATTCTGATGGGCGCGTCATCGACTTCAATGCCGCCGCGGAACGCACGTTTGGCTACAAACTCGAAGACATCAAAGGTAAACTCATTCGCGATTTGATCGTGCCCGAAGCCATGCGCGATGCCCACCAAAAGGGAATGGAGCGTATGCATTCTACGGGCGAAAAACGCCTTGTGGGACATGGCCACATTCAGATCAACGCGTGCCGTGCGGATGGGTCTGAATTCCCAGTGGAATTGGCTCTGGAAAGTGCGCAGACGCTGGATGGCGAAATCATCATTGCATTTTTGCGCGACATTTCAGAACGCGTCCGCACCGAAGAAGAGCTGCGTGAAGCGCGCGATCTGGCCTTGGCTGGCGAGAAAGCCAAATCCGATTTTCTGGCCGTCATGAGCCACGAAATCAGAACACCTTTGAACGGACTCCTCGGCAATCTCACGCTCTTGGGCGACACGCGCCTGTCTCGCGAGCAGTCGCAGTATCAAGACAACATGGAGATCTCTGGCCGCCAGTTGATGAAACACGTGAACTCGGTTCTGGATGTAGCTCGGTTTGAAAGCGGCAAGATGCCCGTGCGCATGACAAGTTTTCATGTCGGGCAATTGGTGCAAGAGGTTTTGGATGGCCAAACTGGCGCCGCCGAGAGCAATCAGACAGCGCTGAGCTGGCAGTTCCTTGGCACGCCAGTCGAATGGATGCGGTCGGATCGCAATCATATCGAACAGATCCTGCTGAACCTTGTTGGCAATGCGATTAAATTCACCAAAGGTGGCCGGGTCGAAATCGAGGTTGAAGTTAACGGAGAATTCTTGGATTTCCGCGTCATCGACACGGGCATAGGCATCCCAGAAGCCGATCTTGACCGCATTTTTGAGGACTTCGAGAGCGCGGGCCCTGCAACGGGCGGCACGGGTCTGGGTCTGGGGATCGCGACGCGCCTAGTGAAACTCTTGAAAGGTGAGATCGGTGTAGAAAGCACGCCCGGCGAAGGCAGTGTTTTTTGGTTCTGTGTACCGCTACAGATCGTGGAGGCTCCGGCAGAAGCCGAACTGGCCCAGCAAAAGAACGCGCCAACGGTGGGTCTGCGTATTCTTTTGGCGGAAGACAACGATATGAATGCCTTTGTCGCCAAGAAAATGCTTGAGAAAGAAGGTCATAGCGTCACCGTTGCCGAAGATGGCCTGCAGGCGATTGAGGCTGTCGACGACGCGGTGTTTGACGTTATCCTGATGGACATCAACATGCCGCGCATGGATGGCCTGACTGCCACGCGCAAAATGCGGTCAGAGATCGATGCAACCAAAACCACACCCATCTTGGCCTTCTCGGCAAATGTCCTGCCCGAGGACAAAGATCGCTTTTTGCAAAGCGGCATGGATGGCTTCATCGGCAAGCCAATACAGATGGACGAACTGCGCTCGGCCCTTGAAACGGTGACCGTGGGCCATGTGCGCCCGATGATGAAGGGTTCTTCTGCACCGCTCCCGAACAATGAAGCGCGGGATTTGATGGGGGATAGTTATGACGCCTTCCTCGAACGGTTCCGCAGCGAAGCGGACGCGCTGATTGACTGGATCAAAGCGGGCGATACCGCGCCGGGAGACGTCGAGCATCACTGCCATAAGTTGGTGAGCACGGCGGCGATGTTTGGGGCAACAGACTTCCAGAAGGCCCTGCGCACATCAGAAAACGCAGCCAAACGCGGCGATGACGACATGCATCTGGATGCATTGATCGAGGTTTGGCAAAAAACGCGGGCAGCGCTCTAGTTGAGCGCTGCCCCCACGACCACCAAGCCCAACACCCGAGCAGCCTCTGCGACATTGGTGATGGTGCTGTCGTAACAGGCAATCCCGTCACCTGGCAGCATATAGGGATCATAGTCATCCCGGTCCGCACGCCGCAGCATGTCCTCGATATCTCGCTCAATCACAACGGACACACCGGTCACGGGGTTGCGCGACATGAGGATGGCTGAGCGATGTGCGCTTGTGGCGCGCGCACCGCCGACACAGTTGGTGTCGATCACGGCCTGCATGTGACGCGTGCCATAAGGAATTTCGCGCACAGTACGACCGATGGCCGAGGGCGCGTTGCCGGTGGCGGGTTGCGTCAGATTGGACAGGAACAATGAAACGCCAGGTGGGCTGATGGGACTTGGCCGCATCAGATCATCCTGAAAACACTGGCGCGAGGGCACGAAGACCTGGTCTCCGGTCAAGAGCATGACATCGACCATATTACGTCCCTCAAAAACGCCGCGCATGTCGATTCTGTAGAGCTTGCCATTGCGGCGCAGCTCTACTGCCGAAATATCAGCGTCTGGTCGAACACCACCTGCATTGCGCAGAGCGGCAGATAGATTGCGGGCCTCGGTCGAGGCACCCAATGCCTGCGCGCGGTTTGTGTCGATCGTATCGCCTTTGCCACCGATTTCCACCTGATGCGGCTCAAACACCGCACCGGAAACACCAACGCTCACAGAGGCAAAATCAGCAACACGCACCGAAATCGGTGGGGCGGTGTCGTAGAGTTCAGTCTGCTCAAGTGCCTGCGCCAGCGCTCTCTCGACCTCGGGGCCAGAGCGGCCTTGTGCGCGGATAGATGGCATGAACGGTACCTTCAGCGTGCCGTCTCGCGAAATGACATAGCTGCCCGAAAGCTCTTCATCAGTGCCGATGCGTACATCTAGCAAATCATTCCGAGTCAGTTTCTCGCCAAGCAGAGTTTCGATGGCAATTGTCTTTCCCGCGATGCCACCGCGCAGGGGCAAACACGGCACTTGGTTCATTTCAACAGATCGTAGGAACCGATTGTCCTGCGGCGTCGTGATCTCTCGATACTGCGCCTGATAGGCATGGCCTCGGCTCACGGGTTCGACATTGTAAGGGGTTCGCACCGTGGCGCAGCCCGCCACTGCGATGAGTGTCAACGCAGAGACTGCCTGTTTAAATCCGTTAATCACTGATCAAATCCCAATAGTGAACATACTCTTAACATTAACGAAGAAACCTTCACACACCCTCTAACTACTCTGGCGAACTCACCTATCCCAATGGGTTAGCTTTGCTGCTTGTGTGTCAAACTTTGACCGTTTGCGGAGCCTCCCTGCACACGCACTCCCTCTAAAGTGAAGTGGCAATCACATGAGGTGTCAAGTGCAAGTAACCACGGTTCATAAAGCGTTTTTGAAGGGACTTATGTCCTATGGCGCCTCTGAGATGGTCGCCAAGATCTCACGACTTTTCGTTGTCGTTGTGATCGCTCGCGTTCTGACACCAGAGTCTGTTGGGTTGGCTGCTGCTGCCTTCGCGATTTGCGAAACCATTAAGGCGCTCACGGAAAACGGTGTCGGCCAACGGATCATCGCTGCCGATGATGACGAGCTTGAGGCTATTGCCGCACGGGCACATTGGATTTTCTGGCGCTGGGCACTGGCCTTGATAGCCTTTCAGCTTTCTCTGGCGGCCGTTCTTTTTGCACTCGGTTTTCCCGTGATTGCCGGTTTGGTGGCCGTAGCCGCCTTTGAATATTTGTTTATGCCAGGGGGACAGGTGCAGGTCGCCTTGGCCATGCGCGAGGGCAGACATCCCCAGGTGGCCACCATCGCAGGCGTTCAAATTGTCAGCGCGAACGTCCTGACTATTTTAATGGCCATCGTGCTGCCCTCGCCCATTGTTTTGATCCTGCCGCGCGTGTTGACCGCCCCGATCTGGCTGGTTGCCGTACGCCGGCTACGTCCGTGGCGCAGAGATGTCACCGCGCCGCGCGCGCCTTTGGCACCTTTCATTCGCTATGGGCTTCCGGTCTTGGGTGTAGAGGGTGTCAAAGCCCTGCGGATGCACACAGACAAGCTGATCGTTGGCATCCTGTTGGGCGCTGAGGGATTGGGTCTTTATTTCATGGCCTTTAATGCCGGTCTGAATATCGCCACCTCTTATGCAAGTGCACTGGCTAAGATCGCTTTTGCCCACCTGAGCCAAAGTCTGAGACTCGACGCTGACGCACGCCAATCAGGCATCCTAAGCCTGATCATCATCGCACCGATGATTGCGTTGCAGGCCGTGCTGGCCCCTATCTACGTCCCCTTCCTGCTGGGTGATGGTTGGATCGACATTGTCCCAGCCGTGTCTATCCTCTGCCTCTGCGCTCTGCCTTTGACGCTTTGGACGGTCTCCGCAGCGCGTCTGCGGCTGAAAGGGCAGCCTGAAATCGAACTGGGCGTCGATGCTCTCTTGGTTCTAATGTTGGCGCTCGCGGCAGTCGTCACCGCGCCGATGGGCCTGACCTCCATGGCGCTTGGATATCTCGCCACGATGGCTGCCGTTCTCTGCCTTGCCAGCGCCCCCCTATTTCTGCCGCCCGCCGGCCACCCTGCACAGGAGCACTAATTATGCCGAAGTTTTCTATTATCATGCCGTGCTTCAATGCGATGGAAACTGTCGACGCCAGTATCGCCGCAGTGGTTGCCCAGACACGTTGGGACTGGGAATTGATTTGCGTCGATGATGGCTCAAGCGACGGCACGCTGCAGCGCCTGCAGAGCTGGGCCATGGCCGACAGTCGCATCCACGTCATCCGTCAGGAAAACGCGGGCCCAAGCGTTGCGCGCAATCGCGGTGTTCAGGATGCGCAGGGCGCGATCATTTGCTTTTGCGATGCAGATGATCTGTGGGTTGAGACAAAGCTCAAACAACTGGCCGACGCGTTTTCCGACAGCCGCATCGACGGCGTCTACGGCAAGATCGCTTTCTTCGAGCGGTTTGGACACATCGAGACAACCTCGACCGTGGCAACTGGGCTTTTGACCATCCCAGAGCTTCTGGGCGAAAACCCCGTCTGCACCATGAGCAATATTTCTGTGCGGCGCGAAGTCATCACCCATTGCGGCGGGTTTGCCGAAGGGCTTGTGCACAACGAAGATCTCGAGTGGCTGATCCGCCTTGTCGGGCTGGGCGCTGTGATCCAGCCGATGAACGATCTGCACGTCTGGTATCGCAGCTCTGGCGCTGGACTGTCTTCAGATCTGCGCAAGATGGCCCATTCGCGGGCGCTGGCTTTGACCACGGCTGCGCGCTTTGGCTATGTGCCTGACGCGACCCAAGAAGCAATTTACCTTCGCTATTTGGCGCGTCGCGCGCTGCGGCTCGACAAAGGTCGCGGTGTCGCACGCCGCCTGACCCTCGAGGGGCTGTCAAAAAGCCCGCGCGGGTTCCTCTTTCCCCTTAGACGTGGCGGCGCAACAGCGCTTGCGGCCTTTGTCGCGCCTCTGCTGCCCAACCCCGTCCACCGCAAAATCTTCTCTAAGTAAGTGAGGCCCAACATGTATCGAGCAACCATCGTCGTTCCCGCTTTCAACGTCGCCGCCACCCTGGGCGCGACCCTGGCCTCTCTGAAAGAGCAAACATATCAGGACTTTGAGGTCATCATCGTTGATGATGGCTCAACCGATGAGACCAAACAGGTGGCCGCGCAATTCCTGGATGATCGGCGGTTTTATTACGTCCATCAGGCCAATCGCGGCCTATCCGGCGCACGTAACCGCGGAATTGCAGAGGCCGCTGGCGAGTTCATCGGGTTTTGTGATGCAGACGATCTTTGGCATCCAGACAAGCTGCGCCGCCATATCCGGCATCTGGACAGCAAACCCAATGTTGGCGTCAGCTATTCCGGGTCTCAGATGATTGATGCCGAGGGACGTTTGCTGTCGGTGCGTCAATCGCCTCGTCTGCGCGGCGTTAAGCCCGCCCATATCCTGAAACGCAATCCCATCGGCAATGGATCCGCCGCCGTCATTCGCCGGGCGGTTTTTGATGACATCGCCTATGTGCACCACGGCGCTTTCAATGCGTTTTCCTATTTTGACGAGACCTTCCGTCAATCCGAGGACATCGAATGCTGGCTGCGCATCGCCTTGCTGACGGACTGGGAATTCGAAGGCATTCGCGGGTTGCTAACCTATTATCGCGTCGCAGGCGATGGGCTCTCGGCGAAAATCGAACGCCAGCTTGAGTCCTGGGAAAATGTCATGGCCAAGCATCGCAGCCTGCATCCGGCCTTTTTCGCCCGCCACGAGCCAGCGGCCCGCGCCTATCAACTGCGGTATCTGGCCCGTCGCGCCATCAGCAACGGCGAGGGTAAAGCGGCCCGCGCCTATCTGAAACGCGCCTGGGCAGAGTCCCGCGAGCCGCTTTGGGCGGAACCGATTAAGTCAACCGTCACCACTCTGGCAGCTCAGGCCGCCAGCTTGTTCAAATTAGCCCCCGTTGCGCAGAAAGCGCTTGTTAAGGCGTCTATGCCTACACTGCGACAGAGATCGCAGGCCCCTTTTCACCCCACCTCGAAGGGAGATCATTATGAGTAAACCGCGTATTGTACATCTGATGGACGACACGACCACAGGCGGGGTGACCCGCGTGGTGGCGCATATCTGCAATTCGCAGCGCCTCGCCAAACAAGCCCATCACGAGATCCGCATCATCCCCAAGAACGCAGCCGATGTGCCTGTGATTGACGCCGACCTGATTGTCTCGCATCTCACCGTCAGCTGGCGTGGGTTGGCCGGTATGATCGCGCTGCGTGCGAAGCATCCCAATATCTCTCTTATTCATGTGGAACACAGCTACACCCAAAGTTTCACTGCACTGAATGTCAACAAACGCGAAAGGTTCTTTTCCCTGCTGCGCACCGCGTATTCATTGTTTGATACCGTCGTTGGCGTGAGCCGCGCGCAGTATAGCTGGCTTGTGACACGCGATCTGGTCGCTTCTGAGCGGTCCTGCGTAATCCGCTCGGCGGTGGATCTTTCGGGTTTTGCAGCACTTGAGGCACCAAAGGGGCCTTGCCGTACCTTTGGTGCCATCGGACGGCTAGAGCCTCAAAAAGGGTTTGATACGCTCATCATGGCGTTCAGCCAGTGTCAGGATCCGGATGCCCGCCTTCGTATTTTCGGGCGCGGTGGCCAACAGGAGGAACTGGAGCGTATGTCGCAGATCGATCAGCGCATTACGCTTGAGGGACATGCTCCCGATCCTGTCCGTGCGATGTCTGAGGTGCAGGCCGTACTGTTGCCCTCACGATGGGAAGCCTATGGCCTTGTGGCGCAAGAGGCGCTGGCGGCACGCCGCCGAACTCTGGTTGCGCCTGTTGACGGACTCTGTGACCAACTTGAGGACGGCGCGCATCGCGTTGCGCGCAACACGGTCGCTGACTGGACCCGCGCGATTGAAGCCAGCCTGTCGGCGGATCTCTCCAATATTCCCGACTCTCAAGCCCGCCTCGCGGACCGCGTCGCAGGCGTCTTTGAGCGCAATTGGGAAGGATTGATTGCACGCAGCCTTCACAGCGAAATGTCTGTGGCGGCATAGACAAGATTGGCGATCCCTGAAGGACTCGAACCCTCAACCTGCTGATTAGAAGTCAGCTGCTCTATCCAGTTGAGCTAAGGGACCGCTGACCTGTGTTTCGCCGCTTGTTTGTGATTTGTCAAACCACCTCTTTGCAAAGACACCCAAGGCTTTTTATTTAACTTCAAGGCCTTGGGTTTCTGATTGCTATAAACACAGTCGTGCCAACAAATTTTCTTCACCGAAAGTTGGGAATTTCGCATTGCGCGCCCTTGATCAACTTGTGGCGGAAATAGCTGCCTGATGCTGCCACAGATTTGAAAAACATCCCAATTCATGCGAAGACCGTCCCAGCTGCGGAGGAGGATGCCTTAGGGCGCCGCGAGACACTATGACGGATCAAGAAAATCAGGGCATCAGCGCTGCGAACTTCGACATCGCGGATTTCATGCCATATCGGCTGGCCGTGGCCGCCCGCGTGTTCAGCGAAGAGGTCGCGGCGATCTATCGTGAAAAATTTGGCCTCTCGATCCCCGAATGGCGGGTGTTGGCGCATTTGATGAAAGAGGGCAAAGCCTCGGTGCGCGACATCGAGGCCCGCGTGACGATGGAAAAATCCAAGGTTAGCCGCGCAGCCGACCGTCTCAAAAACCGCGGGCTTTTGACGAAACGTGCCGATACGATGGACCGCCGCCTTGTGCATATTGAACTGACCACAGACGGCGAGGCCTTGATGGCCGAGCTCATTCCAATGGTCATTGCTCTGCAAAAGGACTTTGAAACCCGTCTGGGCGAAGATTTTGCAGGTCTGGATCGCGCGCTCTCGCGCATCCTAGAGGGAGAGGTCGGCTAAGGATCAGTGCGTCCAAGGCGCGCGTCTGTCCGGCGCGAAGTTTTCACCATAGCCACGCGCGCGAATATTCGGCTTGCGTTTATGCGGATCCGTCACCTGAACCTCGATGCCGTGGTCTTTGGCATAGTCCAACGCAGCTTCTTTGGAGGCAAAGGTCATTTTGACCTGAGACTGCGTGTCGTCGGAACCCGTCCAGCCCATCAAGGGATCGATATCGCGGCTAGAAGCCTGCGCAAATTCCAGCACCCAAGTCTTGGTGTTCGCGGTGCCAGATGTCATGGCGTTGCGGGCTGGCTGGTAAATGCGTGCGATCATAGCGGGCTCCTTGGTCCTAGGCGCTTTATCCCGAAATAATGGCATTCGGGCAAGGGAGAAAAGCGTCTCAAATGGACTTGCGATCATAGATGGATTTGGGGAGGGAAAGGTTAGACTTGGTTGCCGTCCAGTCCACGGGGAGCGAGGGGTAAATGTGAACCGAGCAGCAACCAAGCGCTGCTTGCACAAGAAATATACGTGCGTTTCCAAAATATGTGCAACAGAGCGACGCGAAAAAACCTGCGCAATATGACATTGTTTTTGCGTGGGTTTTTACGTTTTAGACGGTAAAAATATTGTACAGACGTACAAGTTTTGACAATTGTTTAACAACACCAAAGGGTTCTGCGCCTTACGCTAGGTAATCCCGCGCAGCGAACCGCCCCCATTTGCCCGAACTGCGACATTCTGACACGAGGTGGAAATCGGCAGCCCACTGCCAAAAACCGACAGGATTTTAGCGCTAACCCCTCGGAATCCCTACGGCACACTTGCACCTTGGCACAAAGATCGCACATGTAGGGCGTAAGAATAGGAGTGCCATTTGCCCTACGCCAATTCCGACAGCAACCCGGTTCAAACCACCCCACGCGAGAAGCTTGAGGGCGGAAAACAGTTCGTCATGGCAACCGAATTTGACCCGGCCGGTGATCAGCCAACCGCGATTGCCGAATTGAGCCAGGGTGTTTTTGATGGCGAGCGTGATCAGGTCCTTTTGGGTGCAACGGGCACCGGCAAAACCTTCACGATGGCTAAGGTCATCGAGGAAACGCAACGTCCCGCGATCATCCTTGCCCCCAACAAAACGCTGGCCGCCCAGCTTTATGGCGAATTCAAAGGCTTCTTTCCCGAGAACTCGGTCGAATATTTCGTGTCGTTCTATGACTATTATCAACCCGAAGCCTATGTGCCGCGGTCGGACACCTACATCGAAAA
This sequence comes from Cognatishimia sp., assembly GCA_013215215.1. Lineage (GTDB taxonomy): Bacteria > Pseudomonadota > Alphaproteobacteria > Rhodobacterales > Rhodobacteraceae > Cognatishimia. Next base: position 10,563 of record JABSOU010000024.1, read on the forward strand.
AGAGAGCCAGATTAACGAACAAATCGACCGCATGCGCCACTCTGCGACCCGTGCGTTGCTTGAGCGGGACGATGTGATCATCGTAGCCTCGGTCAGCTGTATCTACGGCATCGGCTCGGTCGAGACATATTCTGCCATGACGCAGGATCTGATCGTGGGCCAAGACTATGACCAACGACAGGTCATGGCGGATCTGGTAGCGCAACAATACCGGCGTAATGATCAGGCGTTTCAGCGTGGCTCGTTTCGGGTGCGGGGCGACAGTCTGGAAATCTTTCCAGCCCACCTTGAAGACCGCGCTTGGCGTTTGTCTTTCTTTGGCGAAGAGCTTGAAGGGATTACGGAATTCGACCCACTGACGGGTGAAAAGACGGATACGTTTGAAAAGATCCGGGTCTATGCGAATTCCCACTATGTGACGCCAAAGCCGACGCTGAACCAGGCCATCCTGAACATCAAGAAAGAGCTCAAGATCCGGCTCGATCAATTGGTGGATGACGGCAAGCTTCTGGAAGCGCAGCGTCTAGAGCAGCGCACCAATTTTGACCTCGAGATGCTCGAGGCGCAGGGCTTCTGCAACGGGATCGAGAACTACTCGCGCTATCTGACGGGCCGCGCACCGGGCGAGCCGCCCCCCACCCTGTTTGAATTCATCCCCGACAACGCGATTGTTTTTGCCGACGAAAGCCACGTCTCTGTGCCACAGATCGGCGGCATGTATCGCGGGGACCACCGACGTAAATTTACTCTGGCTGAACACGGCTTCCGCCTGCCCTCTTGCATGGACAACCGCCCGCTTAAATTCGAGGAATGGGACGCCATGCGCCCGCAATCGGTGTTTGTCTCTGCCACCCCTGCCAATTGGGAGCTGGAGCAATCTGGCGGCGTCTTTACCGAACAGGTGATCCGCCCGACGGGCCTTTTGGATCCAGAGGTGGAAATCCGTCCGGTCGAAATGCAGGTCGATGATTTGTTGGACGAGGTGCGCAAGGTCACTGCCAACGGCTACCGCACTTTGGTGACGACGCTCACCAAACGCATGGCCGAAGACCTCACCGAATACCTGCACGAACAGGGCATCAAAGTGCGCTACATGCACAGCGACATCGACACGCTCGAGCGGATCGAGATCCTGCGGGATCTGCGCCTTGGAGCCTTTGACGTGCTGATCGGGATTAACCTCTTGCGTGAGGGTTTGGATATTCCCGAATGCGGATTAGTGGCCATACTGGACGCAGACAAAGAAGGGTTCCTGCGCTCTGAAACGTCCCTCATTCAGACCATTGGTCGCGCGGCGCGGAACGCCGACGGCCGCGTGATTATGTATGCCGACCGGATCACCGGCTCGATGGAACGCGCGCTGAAGGAAACCGAGCGCCGTCGCGAAAAGCAGATTGCCTACAACGAAGAACACGGCATCACGCCGGCGACGGTCAAAAAGAACGTCGAAGATGTGTTGGCGGGACTCTATCAGGGCGACACGGACATGAACCGTGTTACGGCGACCATCGACAAGCCGATGCATGGCGCCAATTTGGAAGCCCATCTTCAGGGCCTCAGAGAAGAGATGCGCAAGGCCGCGGAGAACCTTGAGTTCGAAGAAGCGGCGCGACTGAGGGATGAGGTGAAACGCCTCGAGGCCGTAGATCTGGCTGTGGCCGACGACCCTCTTGCCCGTCAATCCGCGATCGATGCGGCCGCCGATGCGGCGACCAAGGGGCGGTCTACGGCGGGGCGCCCGGGTCAACGTGGTGGCAATGTAAAGCGGCGGGGGCGGTAAGCGCCGGATCTTTGGCTCGCCGCAAGGATACGCTCTTATCTGGTGCAGCAGCGGAGTTTGGCCTCTGATCCGCGTGAATTGCGCTCTTTAACTTATTGAAACTTGTCTGATTACCCGTCGTGCTAGCCTGAGAGTCAAAGGTTCTTGCCAAAATCCCACCAAAGCTTGCGAAAATCGAACGCGGATCAGAGCGATTTTCAGGCAATCATCAGTCCGGACGAGATGCGTTTTTGACCATCAAATAGGCGGGACGCGAAGTTATCCACATACGACAAATCGGACTCGATCACCGTATCTATCCACATCACTTGAACTATAGTTTCCAATATCGAACAAAAGTGTGGATAACTGGCTTATTTTCTCACTGATAGAAACAAGCCTGCAGGGTCACCCGAAAAACGACATAAAATCACGCTTTTGACTTATCCACAGAAAGTTCAACTACGACAATACGGGGCCAAGCACAACCCAAAACTCTTATATTTTTCAAAGAATTACACAGAGCGCGCCTTTAGAACGTCCTCATGCCCGGTCGCACGCGCGTTTAGGTGCCAGCGGCACCAGAGAGACCGGTAAAATCAGTGTCGTTTATCTTAGGATATGAACAGCGCAGCTAAGAGTGCGCAGCAACTGGGCAATCGCCTCGACCGACTTTGGCTCTCGGCGACCCTCGGGACTGACAGACAGAATAACGCAATCGACGCCCTTAGAACGCGCGAAATCTGGGATGACTTGCGCGGGCTTTCCGTTCAGAACTACGCCCTCCACATTGGTCAAACTGCCGCCAATCTCAGTCAGAGCGGTCTCGATCTGCGCCCGGGTTTCATCTTGATAGCCATAGGGCAAATAGCTGGACGCATACTCTGGAATATTCTCCATGACATGCAGCAAGGTCACTCGCGCATCCTCGCCCGCCAACTGGCGCGCAACGCCGAGCTTGGGGGCAAGATCTGCCCCCTCGTCCAAACTCACTGGCATTAGGATATGCGTGTACATTGTGCGGGCCTAGGTGCGATAGGTGTCGATCACGTCATACATGACCGGCTCAAAGCTTTTGCACATCGCGCTGATCCGCCGGTTGCGTTCTCGCATCTCAGGCGTGCGCAACATGGCCTGAAAATCCTCGCGCCGCTCCCACTGCGAGTAATTCGCGATTCGAGTTTGGGCGTCGTTCACATGCAATCCCGCAGCGATAAAACCTGGCTGTTTTGAAATGAAAGTCGCATAGGCCTCGTTCAACTCGTCAATCAAATCCTGACAGGTTCCCGGGGTCATTTCAAAGGTGGTGATAACAGTCTGGTAATCGTTTCGCTTGGCAATTGCTGGCATGAGGCCTCCTTATTCTGGGTTAAGCCTAACGCGACAAAGTGGGCGCAGGCCACAGGTTTTTACCTTTTGCTCGCTCCGTCTGAGTGATCTCGCAATCTTCAACCTTTAAATGAGTGCGAAAATCAGGCATACTGGCACAAACAGAAGCCGCGAAAAGTCGGCGATATGAGGCAAAACATGAATTCCTTTCTGAAAGGCGCCGCGGGCGCTTTGGTAATCTCCGTTGTGATTTCGAGTTCCGCGAGCGCGGGCGTGATCGCGAGCGCTTGTGTGCGTTCTGACCGCGAAGCTGCGTCCTGGCGCATGTGCACCTGCTTGCAACATGTGGCGAACCAGTCCTTGTCCCGCGCGGATCAACGCCTGGCAGCAAAGTTCTTCCGAGATCCACATATGGCGCAGGAAATCCGCACATCACGGGCCCGCTCCCACGAGATCTTTTGGGAACGCTACAAAGCCTTTGGTGATACAGCCGAAGTGATGTGCAAGGGCGTCTGATCAGCATCCCTTTTGCGTTTGAACTTATTTGCGCATAGATTTGGAAAATCCAAATCTATGAGGATCGAACTATGCTCAAAAAAGGCGTGACCCTGCGTGGGCTAGAAGTGTTTGAAGCGCTGGCCACCCATGGCTCTGTGGCTCAGGCGGCAGAGGTCACGGGGTTGAGCCAACCGGCCGTCAGCCAGCAACTGCGCAACCTTGAGACCGCGCTGGAGGTTGCGCTGGTGAACCACGGGACACGCCCGATGGGTCTGACGCCTGCGGGACGTAACTTTCTGACTCATACGCGTTCGGTTCTATCAGAGCTACGGCTGGCGCAGTCCGAGTTGTCGGTCATGGATCTCACGCACCTGACGTCCCTGTCCATAGGCATTATCGATGACTTTGACAACGACGTCACACCGCGCCTTGTGACAGCCCTTGCCGAAAGCCTCACCAATTGCAGCTTTCGCATGATCACGGCGGCAAGCCACGACATTCTAGCAGATCTAAAGGACCAAAACCTGCATCTTGGTGTGGCGGCAGGGTCTGGTGAAGTTATTGATGGGATTATAGAATATCCCCTCGTTCGGGATCCATTTATTCTGGTCACGCCCACCTCGAAAACGCCGCGTGGCAAATCTGTTGAAGAGATCATAGAGACGCTCCCGTTCTTGCGTTACGAAAGACGCCAACTGATTTCCCGCCAGATCGACGCGCATCTATCACGCTACAAACAAGACCTCGGAGATCGGTTCGAAATCGGCAGCCACATGGCCCTGATGGCCTGTGTTGCGCGTGGGATTGGCTGGGCGATCACCACGCCTTTGGGATTCATGCGCGCGGCGCGGTTTCATGACGACGTAGTGGCCCACCCCCTGCCCTTTGGGCAGTTCCATCGTCAGATCTCGGTCTTTGCCAGCGCCGATTGGGCCGACGCGGTGCCCCGCGACGTGCGCCAAAGTTTGCGCCAATTGGTCGGAGATCGCATGATCGCGCCGTTGGTGCAGAAACAACCGTTCCTCAAGGGAGAACTGCGGCTTTTGGACGGATAAACCGTTTTCGTTTCTCTTAAGTCAGCGGATCGTCGTCTTAAGTCCCTCCGCACAGCGCTCGATCAGATCCAAAGCCCCGTCAAAGTCACGCGTGTAGTAAGGATCGGGCACTTCCGTCATGTCGGTCGCGCCATAGTCGGTGAACAGATGAACAGGCGTTTCGTTTCCGTCTGGGCGCAGCGCTTCAATGTTCTCAATGTTGCTGGCGTCCATCCCGATGATCAGATCAAAATCGTTAAAATCGCGCTCTGTGAACTGTCGCGCCCGCAGGTCGGAAAATTCATAACCGCGACGCGATGCAGCCTCGAGCATCGGCCCATAGGGTGGCTTTCCAACATGCCAGCCCGCTGTGCCCGCGCTGTCGGTTTCGACGTCTGATATTTCGCGGAATACCCCCTCTGCGGAGGGGCTGCGGCAAATATTGCCCAGACAGACAAAGAGCACCTTCATAGACTTGTTCCTTCGTGCAATGGTGGCAAAACCCTACTGCGTTCGCGCCGTGACCACCAGCCAAGGCAGCCCCCTATGACCAATATCGTGATCCTCACCGGCGCAGGCATCTCCGCAGAAAGCGGGCTCGGCACGTTTCGCGACGAAGGCGGGCTTTGGGCGCAACATCGGATCGAGGATGTCGCCACGCCCGAGGGCTTCGCCCGCAATCCGGATCTGGTGCTCGCGTTCTACAACGCCCGGCGCGCGCAGGCCGCAGAGGCCTCGCCGAATGCCGCGCATTACGCCTTGGCAGAGCTTGAGGAGAAGCTCGACGGCAATCTGCTGATCGTCACGCAAAACGTTGATTCTTTGCATGAAAAAGCGGGCAGCAAGGCGGTGCTTCATATGCATGGCCGTCTGAATGGTGCCCTGTGTGGGGCCTGCGATCACCGGTGGGACGCACCGATTACGATGGACAAATCAGACGCCTGCCCGTCTTGCGGCGCCCCAACGACGCGTCCCGATATAGTCTGGTTTGGCGAGATCCCCTACCACATGGATCAGATCGCCGATGCCCTGAGCCAAGCGGATGTCTTTGTCTCGATCGGCACCTCGGGCGAGGTCTATCCGGCGGCCAATTTCGTCGCCGAGGCGGACCATTTCGGGGCACATACCATCGAGCTGAACCTAGAGCCCTCGGCCGGGGCCTCGCGGTTTGCCGAATGCCGCTTTGGGCCCGCGTCCGAGATCGTACCTGCCTGGGTCGCCGAAGAACTGGCGCAATAGAAAAAGGCCGGAGATTACTCCGGCCCTTGTAGAATTCGTGATGTCGAATTTAGTGGTCGTGACCTGCGTGTGCGTCCTCGGTCGCTTCACCATGGCTCATATGCTCATGCCCCATGCTGCCCTTGCGTTCCAGATCCACCGGGATCTCAACAACCATCTCGCCGGATTTCTCAAAGGTGAAGGTGACGGTCAAAACGTCACCCTGCTCCCAAGGCTGGGTCAGTCCCATAAACATGACATGGTCGCCACCACGGTCGAGCATGCGCGCGCCTTCGGCGGGGATTTCAAAGCCTTCTTCGACGTGCATCATCTTCATCACGCCGTCGCCAATCTCCAAGTGAGTGTGCAGTTCAACGCGTGCCGCCGCATCGGACGTGACAGAGATCAGACGATCCGCTTCATCGCCATGGTTCATGATGGTCATAAAGGCCGCGCCCGCTTTGGCAGCCTTGCCAGCCGACCGTGCATAGGGGTCGTGGATCATGATATGCGTGTCGGCCATCGCAGGGGCCACGAAAGAAAACGCAGCAACAGCCGCGAGGGTCAGGGATTTAACGGACATAGGAGTCTCCGGTGTAGGTTTTTGGTTTGAACGGGAAATAGAGGATCAAACCAAAACGGGCGGCGCGCGGGCAGACGGAGACAGATGGGTAACAGTGACCAGCACGAGCACCGACGGACAACATATCCGCGTCGCTGAAAACGCAACTGGCAAGGCCGCAGGTACGTCCCCGCCCACAGCGTTCTGCAACATCAAAGAGAACTCAGGGCAGATATGGCTCTCGCCGGTCGGTTCGCCGTGCTCGTCGATGGCCACCATGACGGGTCCAGCGCCGGTGCAGAGCTCCATAAAGCCCGCAGGCCCAGATGCCCCACGCGCAATTGCCATGCTATGCCCTGTCAGGGTCAACACAAAAATCAGAATAAAGGCGATATGGAAACGAAGCCGAGTCATCACGGGCGGTATATCCGCTGAAAGCCGCATTTGAAAAGCGACAAAAGGAAACAGCCCCGCCTGAAATCAGACGGGGCTTAAATCACTGTCCAGTGATGGACGAGATCGGCTTAGGCTTGAGCAGCCTGCGCTTTTGCGATCTCTTTTTTGATTTTCAGAGCGTTGTCAGACAGCTCGCTGTCTTTTGCTTTCGCCATGAACGCGTCCAGACCACCGCGGTGGTCGACGGTGCGCAGAGCCGCTGCAGAGATGCGCAGCTTAACGCCACGGCCCAGCACTTCGGATTGCAGGGTCACGTCGTTCAGATTCGGCAGGAAGCGACGCTTGGTTTTGTTGTTGGCGTGGCTGACATTGTTGCCAGTCATTGGGCCTTTTCCGGTCAGTTCGCAACGGCGCGACATGGGTTCATCCTCGTGTTTCGGTCAAAAGGCCAAACAGGGCCTTTGAATACAAATGGGCGCCGCTAAGAACAGCGCCCGGAATTTCGTTGGGCGTCTTTAGGCCTGAATCTGGGCGAGGTCAAGTGATTCACGACAGGTAAATGACAATCACGCGGGGCCTTTTGCGATTTTATCAAAGCTCTGCAGAGCTTGCTAGCCGCGTGGGATGTTGAGCGCCTTCAGAACCTGTTCTGCAGCGGCACTTGGGCTGAGAGTATTTTCGGCGACCGAACCTGCCAAGCCATTGATTTCCTGCAAAGCCTGAGGCGTTTCCAACTGCGCCAAAACCGTCTGGCGGAGCTCTTCGATAAACCAGTGCCGAGCCTGCGCGGCGCGGCGGCTGTCCCACTGTCCCTGTTCACGCCGCCATGCCGCCAGTTCGCTCATTTGTGCCCAGGCGTCTTCCAGACCGTTTTCCTCAAGGGCCGAGACGGTCATCGCCTTGGGAAATCCTTCTGGATCCTGCGGGCGTTTGCGCAACAGACGCAGCGCGCCAGAATAGTCGGCGCAGGTGCGTGTGGCCGTGGCCTTCAGGTCTCCGTCGGCCTTATTCACAAGGATCAGATCGGCCATTTCCATGATACCACGTTTGACGCCCTGCAACTCATCGCCCCCGGCAGGGGCCAAGAGCAAAAGAAAGAGGTCAGACATCTCGGCCACGACGGTCTCGGATTGCCCGACCCCAACGGTTTCGATCAAGATTACGTCGAAATCTGCCGCCTCACAAAGCGCCACCGCTTCGCGGGTCCGCCGCGCTACGCCGCCCAGATGGGTTTGGCTGGGCGATGGTCGGATAAACGCGTTCTTGTCGCGGCTCAGGCGCTCCATGCGTGTCTTGTCGCCAAGGATCGAGCCACCAGAGCGCGCTGAGGATGGATCCACAGCCAGAACCGCGACCCGCATGCCTTGCGCTGTCAGAAACATGCCAAAGCTCTCGATGAAAGTGGATTTCCCAACACCCGGCGTGCCCGAAAGGCCAATACGGATCGCCTGACGCCCCGCTGGCCTAAGCGCATCCAACAGTGCTGCCGCTTGCTCGCGATGATCCTTTCGCCCGCTTTCCACCAAAGTGATCGCTCGCGCCAAAGCCCGGCGGTCTTGGTTTAAAATCCTGTCCCGAAGTTCGGTGATATCCATCGCGGTCGTCATCCCTTGGTCCTTGGGCTGCTTTTTTGCCCGCGCCCGCCTGCTCTGTCCAGTCCAACATCGACAGAGGCGATCTGTGTCCCACCCGATTGACGCTTTACGCCCACTTGGGCTTGCCCGATAAAGCAGCATGTCCGAGCTGCCAATTTCCTCTGTGATCCCCGATCTGATCCGCGCATTGCGTGATCTGGGACAGGCCGTTTTGCAAGCGCCGCCGGGTGCCGGCAAAACCACTGTTGTCCCTTTGGAAATGCTCAGTGCAGGCCTCGTGCAAGGCAAAATCCTGATGCTAGAGCCCCGCCGCCTCGCCGCCCGCGCTGCCGCCGAGCGTATGGCGCAAACCCTAAACGAGGATACTGGGCAAACCGTCGGCTACCGCGTTCGAGGAGAGGCCAAGACCTCGAAAACCACCCGCATCGAAGTCGTCACCGAAGGCATTCTCACGCGGATGCTGCAGACCGATCCGGAGTTAACGGGTGTGGGTGCCGTGATCTTTGATGAATTCCACGAACGCTCGCTGAATGCCGATCTTGGCTTGGCTCTATGCCTCGAAGTGCGTGAGGCTCTGCGCGAGGACTTGATCCTATTGGCGATGTCCGCGACCTTGGATGCAGAACCGGTGGCGAAGCTGATGGGTGATGCGCCGGTCATCACCTCTGAGGGACGCAGTTTTCCAGTAGAAACGCGCTGGCTAGAACGCCCTACCCGCAAAGAAACACGGCTTGAGACCGCCTGCGCAGCCCTGATTGAACAGGCTGTGTCAGAAACCGAAGGCGGCGTTCTCGTGTTCCTGCCCGGCGAAGGCGAAATCCGTCGGGTTGCGTCGCAGCTGTCCCTGCCGCCAGACTGCCAGATCCACATGCTTTTCGGGGCCATGGACTTCAAAGCGCAACGCGCCGCGATCCAACCTGCGAAAACAGGGCGCAAAGTGGTCCTCGCGACCTCAATTGCCGAGACCTCGCTCACCATCCAAGACGTCCGCGTAGTGGTTGACGCAGGCCGCGCACGCAGGGCGCGCTTTGATCCGGGATCGGGCATGTCTCGCCTAGTAACTGAAAAAGTCACCCGCGCCGAGGCCACGCAACGTCAGGGTCGCGCCGGTCGCGTTGCTGAGGGCGTCTGCTACCGATTGTGGACCAAAGGCGAGGAAGGCGCGTTGCAGGCCTACCCTCCAGCCGAAATTGAAAGCGCGGATTTGACCGGCTTGGCATTGGAGCTTGCCCAATGGGGTGCTGACGCATCAGATCTGGCGTTTCTAACGGCCCCAAATACCGCAACGCTTTCTGAAGCACGAGCTCTGCTTGTCATGCTTGGCGCTTTGGATGGCCGTGGGCAGATCACAGAGCATGGGTGTGCGATTGCCAAGCTGCCTCTGCATCCCCGCCTTGCACATATGCTGATCAAAGCTGGCCGCCAAGCCGCGCCCCTCGCAGCGCTCATGGCGGCGCGCGACCCGCTGTCACGCAATANCCCAAGTGATCTCAGCCTCAGGATTGAGGCCCTTTCCGACCTGAAATCCTTTGAAACCCGCCGCCCCTATCAGGTCAATCGCGGTGCTTTGCACACGATTAAGGACGAGGCCAAACGCCTTGCCAAAGGCGCGGGCGAAAGCGCCCCCATGAGCCTTGGCGAGATGGCGGCGCTGGCCTATCCCGACCGTATCGGGCAGCACCGCAAAGGCGATGCACCGCGCTTTGTGCTTTCTGGTGGTAAAGGCGCGATCTTGGCCGACGACGATCCTCTGGCCGCACAACGTCTGATCGTCGCGACCGATCTAGACGGCAACCCTCGCGAAGCCAAAATCCGCCAAGCTGTTGCGATCAGTGAAGCAGAACTCCGCGGTCTCTTTGCCGATCAAATCGCCTGGGACAACTCACGTGCGTGGTCCAAACGCGAAGGCCGTGTGATCGCCCGCCGCCAAGAACGCTTTGGCGCCATCGCTCTGTCCGACCAAATCTGGAAAGACGCCCCAGAAGACGAAATAGCCCACGCAATGCTTAGCGGCGTCCGTGAGATTGGCTTTGTGTTTAGCGATGCGGCCAAACGGTTCATTGCGCGGGTAAATCTGGTCAGAGACGCAGGCGAAGCCCTGCCGGACATGTCCGACCAAGCGCTGATGGACAAGCTTGAGGAGTGGCTTCTGCCCTATCTCACTGGCGTCAAAACCGCGAGCCACTGGCGCAATTTCGACGCGCTGCCAGCCCTGCGTGCCAGGCTGGACTACGGCCAGATGCAGATCTTAGACCGCCGAGCACCTGCCCATTTCACGACGCCCCTGGGTAATAAAATCCCCATCGACTACGCGGGTGAGCACCCGGAAATCAGCCTGCGTCTGCAAGAGATGTTCGGCCAAACCAGCCACCCAATGGTGGGCAACACCCCCCTGCGGGTCACATTGCTCTCACCCGCGCGTCGCCCCGTGCAGACCACGCTCGACCTCCCGGGCTTCTGGGCCAGCTCCTATGCCGATGTGCGCAAAGACATGCGCGGGCGATACCCCAAACACCCCTGGCCCGAAGACCCAACACAAGCCGACCCCACCCTGCGCGCAAAGCCGCGTAAGTAACCCTTTTTCTCTTGCTCAAAATATCCTGGGGGAATTGGCCCTCGGCCAAGGGGGCAAAGCCCCCAAAACCTGCTTATTTCCCCAAACACCAGCGCATGATCGCCTTTTGCGCATGCAGACGGTTTTCGGCCTCATCAAAGATCACCGAATGCGGGCCGTCCATGACCGAAGAAGTCGCCTCTTCGTCACGGTGCGCCGGCAGACAATGCATGAACAGAGAATCCGACTTCGCGTGGCTCATCAAAGCATCATCCACCTGATACGGCCGCAGCAAGTTGTGGCGACGTTCCCGCGCGGATTGCGCGTCGTGCATTGACACCCAAGTGTCCGTGACCACCAGATCCGCGCCTTCGACGGCCTTCTGCGGATCGCGTTCGATCACGACTTTGCTGCCTTTGGATCGCGCCAATTCCAGAAATTCTTCCTCAGGATCAAGCTGTTCCGGCCCCGTGAAGGTCAGATCAAACCCGAACTGACCGGCTGCATGGGCAAAGCTTGCAAAGACGTTGTTGCCGTCACCCGACCACACAACCTTTTTGCCTTTGATCGAACCGCGATGCTCTTCATAGGTCAGAATATCCGCCATGATCTGACACGGATGGGTGCGATCCGTCAGACCGTTGATCACCGGCACATCCGCGTATTCTGCGAGTTCCAGTAGCGTCTGCTCTTCAAACGTCCGGATCATGATCAGATCCACATAGCGGCTCAGCACCCGTGCGGTGTCCGCAATCGTCTCGCCATGGCCAAGCTGCATCTCTTTGCCCGACAGAACCATGGTCTGCCCGCCCATCTGGCGCACGCCCACGTCAAAAGACACGCGTGTCCGGGTCGAGGGCTTTTCAAAGATCAGCGCAACCATGTGGTCGGCCAGAGGCTGATCCGCATCCGGTGTGCCTTTTGGTTGGCCCGCGCGCGCCTCTTTCATCGTGCGCGCTGTGTCGATCATCGACCGCAGATCCGCAGGATCGGTTTTGTGAATATCTAGAAAATGGGTCATTTCTTGGCCCTCAAGCTTTGGCTGTCAAAGACTGTGCAGCCGCGTCGATGCGCGTCACAGCCTCAGTAATTTCGTCGTCAGAGATGTTCAGAGGTGGCAGCAAACGCACGACATTGTCGGCAGCTGGCACGGTCACCACAAGGCTGCCGTAGCCCGCGTTCACCACATCCATGCAGTTCACTTTGCATTTCAAGCCGAGCATCAGACCTGCACCCCGCACACCTTCGAAAACCTCTGGATTGGCTGCAACCAGACCTTCAAGTTTCTGGCGCAGAAGCCCTGCGCGACGGTTCACGTCTTCAAGGAACTCTGGCGTTGCCACCTCATCCATCACCGCATTGCCCACAGCGCAGGCCAGCGGGTTGCCGCCATAGGTCGAACCATGGGTGCCAGCGGTCATGCCAGAGGCCGCGTTTTCTGTCGCCAAAACAGCCCCCAGAGGGAAGCCCCCGCCGATGCCTTTCGCGACCATCATGATATCGGGCGTGATGCCTGCCCATTCATGGGCAAAGAGCTTGCCCGTCCGGCCCATGCCGCATTGGACTTCGTCCAGGATCAACAAAATGCCTGCCTCATCGCAAAGCGCCCGGATCGCGCGCAGATCGGCGTCCTCCATTGGGCGAATGCCCCCCTCGCCTTGAACGGGCTCAAGGATGACAGCAGCAGTGGTTTCATTAATCGCAGCAGCAAGGGCGTCGACATCGCCCCAAGGCAATTGGGTGAACCCAGGCAACAATGGCCCAAAGCCCTTGGTCATCTTCTCGCTACCGGCTGCCGCGATGCCGGCGGAAGACCGGCCATGGAACGCGCCTTCAAATGCGATGATCTGGGTCTTCTCGGTCTCGCCCTTCTCATACCAATATTTCCGCGCCATTTTGACGGCTAGCTCACAAGACTCTGTGCCGGAATTGGTGAAGAAGACCGTATCCGCGAAACTCGCGTCGACCAACTTGGCCGCCAGAGCCTCTTGTTGAGGGATCTGATAAAGGTTGGACACGTGCCACAGGGTTTCCGCCTGATCGGTCAAAGCGGCGACCAGCTTCGGGTTGGCATGCCCCAAAACATTCACCGCGATCCCTGCGCCCAGATCCAGAAAACGTCGGCCATCCGCCTCGATCATCCAGCTGCCTTCGCCTTTGACGAAGTTCAGCGGGGCCCGATTATAGGTCGGTAGAACAGCGGGGATCATAGCGTGGTCCTTTTTCTAGAGCGTTGTGCGTGCAACACAGGACAGGAACTGTCAACGGCTGTGAGCAGGCTTGCGGTGATTTACGGATGTTTAGTGAGGTTTGGTCAGCATTTCGCCAACACGAGAGGCGCGCCTGCACGTCAAGTGCAGGTGAGATATTTATCGCAGTCGTCGGACGCGGAAATATGTCGCAAGAATCGCCATAGGCCGCTGATACACGCACATCTGGCGTTTGAGAACCCTCTTTGGAATCCAAGCTCGCGGGCAACGCGCGCTTTCCCCTTGCAGAGCCCACGCGAAAGGCGCACCACTCCAATCATGACTGTGACGCCCAATCCTCCTCTTGCTGCAGCCCTGACCGTTCTTGCCTCGAGCTTTGTGGCGGGCACCACCCTTTTGGCCAAGGCCTTGGGCACAGAGGCCTTGGGCCCGCCGCTCCACGCGTTTCAGATCAGCCAGGGGCGGTTTATCTTTGCGCTGATTGCGATTTCCACGGCAGCTTTGATTTTGCGGCCCCGGTTTAAGCGCACGCATTTGGGGCTTCATCTTGGCAGGTCCACCTTTGGCTGGGGCGGCGTCACGCTGATGTTTGCGGCCGCAGCCTTCATTCCTCTGTCAGACGCGACAGCGATCAGTTTCCTTAACCCCGTGATTGGCATGTTGCTCGCAATCCCCTTGTTAGGTGAGCGGATTGGCAGATGGCGCGTGATGTCTGCGATCATTGCCTTTGCCGGCGCCATGCTTTTGACCCGCCCAAGCGCTGGCGTGATCGAATTCGGAGCGCTTTTGGCTTTGGGGTCGGCGGCCCTCTTGGGGGCAGAGCTGATTTTCATCAAACTGCTCAGCGGACGCGAGGGGCCGCTTCAGATCCTTTTGGTCAACAACATCATCGGCTGTACGATAGCCTCGGCCGTAGCCTATTTCCTGTGGATCTCACCTACGCCGATGCAGTGGGTGGCGCTGGCGGGTGTAGGCTTTTTGATGGCCGCGGCGCAAAGCTGCTTTATCAACGCCATCGCGCGCGCTGACACGGGTTTTGTCGCCCCGTTCTTTTACACAACCCTCGCTTTTGCCACGCTTTACGACGGCCTTATCTTTGGCGTCATTCCCGATATCATCAGCATATCGGGCGCTCTTTTGATCATCGCGGGGGCGGCAATTCTTGTGTGGCGCGAGACGGTGAATGCGCAACAGGTCAAATGATTCTGAAATCCTGCGCTGATTCCTGATTCTGCGCCTTGTAACTGCGCGTGGCGTGACTAAAATAGGTGACTGACCGAAAAAGCGGCGCAGCCTGCCCGCATGCCACCGATAAAGGCAAGGAACCAAAGATGTCCTGGACTGATGAGCGCGTCGAGCTTCTGAAAAAAATGTGGGGCGAAGGCCAGTCGGCCAGCCAGATCGCTAAGGAACTTGGCGGCGTGACCCGTAACGCTGTGATTGGCAAAGTCCACCGTTTGGGCCTATCCAACCGTGCGACCACTTCGACCAAATCTGACAGCGCGACGAAGGCCGAAGCAAAACCGAAGGCTGCACCAAAGCCCAAGGCAGCAGCCAAGCCCAAAGCCGATCCGATGCCAGAGATGAAGACCGAACCTGCGGTGCCTCAGCGTCCGGCGGCAACGCCGTCCAACCGCAAGGCCATCATCCCTGCGGGCCAACCTCTGCCGCCGCAACCTTCGGCGAATGAGATCAGCCCAGAGGCGCTGGCCAAGGTGAATGAGGTCGAGAAGAAAGCCAAAAAGCTGACTTTGATGGAACTGACAGAGCGCACCTGCAAATGGCCTGTCGGCGACCCGGCCACAGATCACTTCTGGTTCTGCGGTCTGCCGGTGCAAGCAGGCAAGCCCTATTGCGAAGCCCATGTTGGCGTGGCCTTCCAACCGATGTCTTCGCGCCGAGACCGTCGCCGTTAAGTTCGGTTTCAGAATTCAAAAAAGCCCCGGATCTCCGCCGGGGCTTTTTTGTTCGGATTGGGGTTAGATCAGTTGCCGCCTAAGAGGTTCTTCAAGCGATTGCCAACCTCTTCTTCAAGCTTGTTCTGAAGCTCTTGTTCTAGATTCTGACCCAAATTCTCGACTTGATCTGCAGTCGTGCCCAGGCGATCTGCGACGGCCTCGGCGGCCTTGTCCTCGAGCTTGTCGATCTCTTCCTGAAAGTTCTGTTTTGCCACTGCTTCAAGATCCGGGCGAATGCTTGGGGACGCCCAAGGGCCCGTCACGCGAACAGGGAAAGAGAAGCCTGTGTCTGAAGAGTTCTTGAGCTGCGGGGTAAACGTATAATCCAGGTTTTGCGCGCCCAGGCCGACGGTGCCCGCGCCTTTGGCCTGCACATTCGGCAGATCCATCAAGAGATCACTATTGGTCAGAACACCCGCATCAATAGTCCAGCTTGCGCTCATTGAGTCAAAAATCGTTGTGCCGGAATTCGGACGCCCCCGGAACAATTGGTCCAGATCCAGGCCTGAAATGGTCCCGTTCCCAACCGACAAAGACCCGTCGCCACGCAAAGAGTTCATGATCGCATCAACAGAACTGCCTGACCCCACAAAGGCCATCCGCGCATTCGCAGCACCTGTGAAACGGTCACTTCCGATCAGATCAGACAAAAGCCCCTGCAGCGCGAGGTCGCTCATGGTCATGTCGCCGCCCACGGAAAATCCGCTACGATTGTTGGCCACGAACTGTCCCGTGACAGTGCCCTCATAGCCGGTCAGCTGATGGAGCGTCGCCACCGCGCGGGAATTGTCGACATCGATGGCAACGCGGGAGGAGCCAAAGTTCAGGCTGCCAAGATCGATAGAGGAGGCAGAAAGAGTGATCTTGCCGTCAAACAATCCTAAGGCGCTTGCGTCGATTGGATCGGTGGGCCAGCCCGCGCTTGCCTCGGAGGAGCCAGAGCCCGCCGTCTCGCCACCCAAGTAAGGTTTGAGGTCAAGCGCGCCTGCCGAGATGCTCGCAACAACATTCGGCTTGCCAGAAAAGTTTACGTCCGCTTCGGCACTTAGGTCATTGCCGTCCAGCGTGATACGCCCTCCGCGAAGGCTGAAAACACTGTCCTTGGTCAGAGTCACCAGTCCTTTGAACTCGGTAGGCGGCAGACCTGAATCGGCTTGGCCAAGGGCTGCAAACAGCTCGGACGGGCTCGGCAGTTCTGCATTGAACTGACCATCGGCTTCAGGCGTTGTTGAGGCCAAACCATCGAAACTGAGTTTGTTTTGCCCCACATCTGCGTCCAGTTTCACCTGCGTCACATCACCTGCGATCAGGTCATTCAGGTCTCCGATTTCGATGCTTGTCTCAATCGGAGCCCCGCCCATCACGACCGTGGCTGCCAACGTCGCGGCCCCTTCGCCCCAACCGAAGTCTGCAGTCAGATCAGGGATTTCGACGCTGGTGCCGTTGGGGTCCAAATAGCGGATGCGCGCATTGGTGATTTGGATCTGATCCAAGGTAAAGGCGCCGCCGTCTTCGGTCACTTCATCGGTCGCGGCGGTTGCATCCGCTGGGGGCTGTCCAGTGAAATCATCCCAGTTGGCCTGCCCCGCACCATCCTGCTCCAAGAGGATATCCGGCGCAGTCAGGGTGATGTTTTTGATATGCGTATTGCCGCCAATCAGAGCCATCGCATCAACGCCAATCTTCGCCCCTTGCGCCTGAAACATTGGGCCATTCGCGGACCAGCTCGCGTTCGACAGCGTGACGGGACCCGTCGAAATCCCCAAGGTCGGGAAAAAGCTCAGCTGCACATCGCCTTCGATAGTCAGATCACGCCCGAATTGCTCTTTGACCTGATCCGAGGCCAGTCGCGCGATTTGTTCGCCGGGCAGAAAGAAAATCAGAGCGCCAACGGCGATGACTAAAACTGCAACAATAGAAAGAAGGATACGAAAAATGCGGAACATGGGAGCCCTCTGGAATTAGCTGCGTTATCGGTAACCGCTGAGAAGGTCTTGAGCAAGTCCGGAGGCCTGTGCCTTGGGCGATAAGGCGCTTGGATCGTCCGACACAGCCGTCAAAGTCATAAAAACTTGGCTATCTAACCTGTACTTGGGATTTGGAACCCGTGAGCAACAGCACTGGCCTAACCAGTGCCCAACGTTCCCCACAAATCATACTCCCCAGCCTCATCGACAGTCACCGTCACCAGATCCCCAACCGACAACCCGTCAGTTCCCTCATCAATAAAGAGGTTCCCGTCAATCTCCGGCGCATCCGCTTTGGTTCGACAGGTCGCAATCCCATCCTCATCGATATCATCGACAATGACCTGTTGAACCGAGCCGACTTT
Organism: Cognatishimia sp.; assembly: GCA_013215215.1. GTDB lineage: Bacteria > Pseudomonadota > Alphaproteobacteria > Rhodobacterales > Rhodobacteraceae > Cognatishimia. Next base: position 28,008 of record JABSOU010000024.1, read on the forward strand.
CGCCGCCAGCTTTGCCTCAGAGATAGCCTGTGCTTTCTCCATAAAGCGCTCCCAGCGATCTTGCTTGACCTCAGGTGCGACATGATCCGGCAGATCATTGGACCGCGCGCCATCCACGTTCTCGTATTGAAAACAGCCCACGCGATCCAGCTGGGCCTCGTCCATCCAATCCAGAAGGTGCTGGAACTCAGCCTCGGTTTCCCCGGGATAGCCCACAATAAAGGTCGAGCGCAGCGTGATGTCCGGGCAATCTGCGCGCCACTTCGCGATCTCATCCAAGGTCTTGGCCGTATGCGCCGGCCGCGCCATGCGTTTGAGCGTATCGGGGTGGGAATGCTGAAACGGGATATCCAAATAGGGCAGGATCAGCCCCTCGGCCATCAGCGGGATCAGATCGCGCACATGCGGATAGGGATAAACGTAGTGCAGGCGCACCCACGCGCCAAACTGCCCCAATTCTCGCGCCAGATCGGTGATATGGCTGCGCACCTCGCGGTCTTTCCATGGATGCATCGAGTATTTGCGATCCAGCCCATAAGCCGAGGTGTCCTGTGAAATCACCAAGAGTTCCTTAACCCCAGCTTCCACCAGCTTCTCCGCCTCTCGCAAGACCGCATGTGCAGGACGGGACGCCAATCTCCCGCGCATGTCGGGAATGATGCAGAACTTGCACTTGTGGTTACAGCCCTCAGAAATCTTGAGATAGCTGTAATGGCGCGGCGTGAGCTGAACGCTGGAGCTGGGCAAAAGGTCGATAAACGGATCTGGCGACGGCGGCACGGCGCCATGGACTGCATCCAGCACCTGCTCATATTGATGCGGTCCGGTAACGGCGAGGATCTTAGGGTGATGCTCGCGGATGTAGTCAGGCTCGGCCCCAAGGCAGCCAGTTACGATGACTTTGCCGTTCTCGGTGAGAGCTTCACCGATGGCATCCAGGCTCTCTGCCTTGGCGGAATCCAGAAAACCGCAGGTGTTCACAATCACCGCATCCGCGCCGGAATAGTCGGGCGAGATGCCATAACCCTCGGCGCGCAGCCGCGTGAGGATCCGCTCACTGTCCACAAGCGCTTTGGGGCAGCCGAGGCTGACCATGCCGATGGTCGGCTGACCGGCGCGGGTGTCAGAGGAGACCTGCGCGTTGGCAAGATCCGGGCGGAGGCTAGGAGGGTTTTGCGACATGGGGTGGCATGTAGCGGGTTTCATGGGGTTTGGGAATTCCCAAATGTCGGTTATTCGAGCGAGTCCAAATACGCTGCCACGCAATCTTGAACCCGCCGAAACCGGTCTCCGCCGAGTTTTACACCACCGTACCAGCGGGTGACGACGATCAAATGATCCGTCAGTTCCGCCCGCTCAAGCATGCGCACTATCACCAGACCCGCGCCGCTTTCGCCGTCGTCGCCCTTAAGAGGTGTGCCATCAGACAAAACCACCGCCCAGGTGTTATGCGTCGCTTTGGCGAATTTCTTGTTGCGTTTGAGCGCCTTGAGCGCGGCATCCACGTCAGCTCGGCTTTCAACGGGACAGCCGCTGACCGCATATTTGCTGCCGCGCTCTGTGACCACATTCAGGATCTGCTTCACCTAAAGCCCCGCGACCGTTTCTCTGACCACGGCAATCCGCTGTGCGTTGGGCGGGTGGGTGCCAAGGAAGCGATCTCCTGGATCAGGAATGCGTTCAAAGAACTGCGCGCCACGCAGCGCATCATAGCCCGAGCGCTGGGTCAGGATCGCGCCCAGACGGTCGGCCTCGAGCTCGTGATCCTTTGAGTAGGCCCGCGCGCCCACGGTCGTTCCTAGATCCATGCCAATATCAACCGCCGTTTGCCCGCCGCCGAGAATGGTCGCCAACGCGCCGCCGAGAATAGCGCCGGTGGTCGCGGTGGTGCGTGTTTCGGCAATGTGGCCTGCGATATGGTGGGCCGCCTCATGGCCCAGAACAAAGGCCAACTCATCGTCGTTTTGAAACTCAGGCAGGATCTGCGCTGTGAACGCCAGGATCGGTCGCCCATTGCGATCCAGTGTTTGATAGGCGTTCGAGCCTTTGGCCGGATCCTCATCCAGAATGATGGCGAAATCGCAGTTCACGTTGGACGCCACGCGCGCCACACATTCGCGTTCGATGACGGGTTCCATGCGGCTGACCACGCGCGTGTATCGAGCTTCGTCGCTCGCGCTAGGCCCCACGGGCGTGGATTGCGCGGGCGGAGCGCTGGTTGGCTCTACGCATCCGGCCAAGACGGATGACGCCAATAAAAGAGCTGAAAGTTTTAAATGCATCGATGGGCCTCTGTTCTTGGCGACAAATATAGGCCCTGAGGCCGCGCAATTCCAAGTCACTTTCCGATGATGTCTTGCAAGCGCGCATCGGCGCGTTAGGCTGGAGATATGTTTAGTATCGAGCACGAATTTGACAGCACCGTTGTGACGCTTGTTGATGAAAAGGGCGCGCATCTTCAAGAGGATGTGGTGATTAACCTTTTTGAAGACTGCATCACTATCGAACAATATGACGAACGCAGCGATCGGGTGCAAAAGATCACCCTGTCCATCAGCATGGCCGAAGATCTGGCAGCGGCATTAGACCTGCCTGAGGGCGTTTACAAAATCGCCCGCGACTGAGGAGTAAGCGACATGGCGACCGGATTTTTCTGGGCCGAAGAGACCTTTTGGCACGCAGGTGGCAACTATGCGTTGACGCTGCCCGTCGGAGGATTGGTGCAACCCATGGTCGCTGGGGGCTTGCCAGAGGGCCCTGAAACCAAACGTCGTTTCAAGAACCTTTTGGACATCACCGGATTGGCCGAGGAACTGGTCATGTCGGGCGCAGAAAGCGCCACATGGGACGACCTCGCCCGCGTTCATCCAGAGAGCTACCTCAAGGAATTCAAAGCCACTTCGGATGCGGGGGGCGGAGAACTAGGCCTGCGCACGCCCTTTGGCCCTGGTGCTTTTGAGATCGCCGCGCGTTCGGCGGGTCTTGCCAAGGCCGCCGTTGCCGCCGTCGCAAAAGGCGAGCTCAACAACGCCTATGCGCTCTGTCGTCCGCCGGGGCATCATTGCTTGCCCGATTGGCCCAATGGGTTCTGTTTGCTCAATAATATCGGCATCGCGATTGAGGCTGCGCAGGCCGAAGGTCTGATCTCACGCGTTGCTGTTCTGGATTGGGACGTCCACCACGGCAATGGCACCGAAGCGGTCTACTATGACCGAGGCGACGTGCTGACGATCTCGATCCATCAGGAGAAGAACTATCCGCTGGACACCGGGGACATCGCGGATCGCGGGCGAGGTGCGGGCCTTGGCGCCAATATCAACATCCCTCTGCCGCCGGGTGTCGGCCATGATGGCTACCTGACGGTCATGCAAGACATCGTGCTGCCCGCTCTGCGCGATTTCGCGCCGGATATGATCATTGTCGCCTGCGGCTTTGACGCCTCGGCCTTTGATCCCCTCTCGCGGATGATGGCTACGGCCGAGACCTTTGCGGCGATGACCAAACAAGTGATGCGCCTCGCCGAGGATATCTGCGACGGTCGCGTGGTCTGCGTGCATGAGGGCGGCTATTCCGAGGCCTATGTCCCGTTTTGCGGCCATGCAGTCATGACCGAACTGGCCCAAAGCGACATCGCCGCACCCGACCCGATGGAGGCCACCCTGCGCACCCGCCAACCCAACGCGCGGACGCAGGCGTTTTATGCCGAGCTGATCCGCGAAATGGCAGAAACCTTTAAAAACCCTCCCACCAAAGGTTGAAATCACGTCAGGAACAATGACATCTGGCCTAAGACTTTTCTGAAAGGCCCCGTCATTTATGCCTGACCGCAACCAAGCCGCCCTCGATTTCCTCCTGTCCCGCCGATCCCGTCCGCAAAAGACACTGATTGATCCAGTTCCAGATCGCGCCGCGTTGGAGCCGATCCTAACGGCGGCGCTGCGCACGCCAGATCACGGCAAACTCGAGCCTTGGCGTTTGATGGTTCTGGACCGCGCGGCTTTGGCACAGCTCGCCCCATTGGCGCGGGACTGCGGCGCGCGGCTGGGCAAAGACCAGGCCGATATCGACAAAGGGGGCATGCAATTTGAAACCAGCGGCCTCGCCGTGGTTGTTATCGAAAGCCCTGTCATCTCAGAGAAAATCCCCGAGATCGAACAGACCTATTCGGCAGGTGCGGTCTGCCTGGCGCTTTTAAACGCCGCCTTGGCCGCCGGATGGGGTGCGAATTGGCTGTCTGGTTGGGCGAGCCACGACCGGGAGTTTGTCGAACAGGGCCTCGGCCTTGCACCGCACGAACGTGTGGCTGGCCTGATCCACATCGGCACCGAGAAATCCGCGCCTCCAGAACGTCCACGTCCTGATCTAGAGGCGAAAGTCACATGGCACTCGGCGTAATATTTTCCAGCTTTTTCAAGGCACTTGGGCAACTAGGCGATCCTCGGTTTCGCAATGTGCTGTTTCTGGGGCTTAGCTTGACCATCGGGCTTTTGGTGGCTGCTTATTTCGGCCTCTTGGCAGTGCTCAACACGCTCGGCCTCTATGATCTGGCCGCGGCGCAAATGGGCGAAGGCGGATGGGGAGCGTGGATCATCAACGCGACCTCTTTCTTTGCTATCATCCTGCTGCCGGTCTTTTTGATGGTGCCCGTGGCCTCAGCCTTTACGTCACTCTTCCTTGACCGCATTGCGAGCGCTGTTGAGGATAAACATTTCGACTATCTACCGCCCGCTGACCCGGTGCCCTTCAGCGAAGCCATGAAAGACACGGTGAACTTCCTGGGGGTTCTCATCGGCGCCAACATATTGGCTTTGCTGATCTATTTGGCACTCCCGCCTTTTGCACCACTGATCTTCTGGGGTCTAAACGGCTTCCTTCTGGGTCGCGAATACTTCTTCATCGCCGCCATGCGCCGCATTGGCCGTGACGGCGCCAAAGAGCTACGCCGCGAGCATTTCGCCACCATCTGGCTCGCGGGAACGTTGATGGCGATCCCGCTGTCGGTGCCCTTGGTGAACCTCTTGATCCCGATCCTAGGGGCTGCGACCTTCACCCACCTGTTTCACACGCTAGAAGAGCGTTCTTAGCCCTCAACACGGGTCAGATCGGCGACCGACCCACAGAGCACGCGGATCCGGTTCAGCAAGTTCAGGCGATTGCGGCGTACCACGTCGTTGTCGCTGTTGACCTGCACGGCTTCAAAGAAAACATCAATCGGCGCGCGCAGCCCTGCGAGGCCCGCCATGGCAGCGGCGAAATCTTCGCCCCGGATCGCCTCGGCAATCGGCGCTTCGAATTTATCGAGTGCAGTAAACAGGTCTTTCTCGGCGGCGTCTTCGGCGAATTTCACCTCGGCCCCGAAGGAATACTCCACGCCATCCTTGTCCTCGGCTTGGGTCAGAATGTTGTTGGCGCGCTTGAAGCCCTGCAGCAGGTTTTCCCCGTCGTCCGTGCCAAGGAAGGCCTGCAACGCCTGCGCCCGGTTCACGAGCAGCGCGATGTCGTCATTGCCCTCCATCGCGATACAGGCGTCGATGACGTCATGGCGGATGCCTTGATCGCGCAAGAAGACTTTGAGGCGGTCGTGGAAGAAGCCCAACAAGTCATCCATATCCGCATCGTCGCGCACTGGCAAAGATTTGAGCGGGGCCTTTAGCCCGTTGGTCAGGATCAGGCGAATAACTCCCAACGCCGCACGGCGCAGCGCGAAAGGATCTTTCGACCCCGTCGGCTTTTCATCAATCGCCCAGAAGCCCGTTAGCACATCCAGCTTATCCGCCAGCGCCACGGCCACAGACACCGGAGCCGTCGGCACATCATCCGATGGCCCCAGCGGCGAGTAATGCTCGGTTGCCGCCGCCGCGACTTCGGCCTCATGACCCGCGTATTCCGCATAGTATTGGCCCATCAGCCCCTGCAGTTCTGGGAACTCATAGACCATCTCAGAGCTCAAATCCGCCTTGGCCCAACGCGCCGCCTTCTCGGCCAGATCCGCATCCGCGCCGACAATTGGCGCAATCTCACGCGCCAGTGCTGCGATGCGGTCGATCCGCTCGCCCTGGCTGCCGAGTTTGTTGTGGAAAGTCACATGGGTGAGCTTCTCCAGCCACTCGCTCGCGCCGGTCTTGGCGACACGCACGTCGTTCTCCCAGAAGAACTTGGCATCAGACAAGCGCGCGAACAGAACTTTCTGGTTGCCTGCCAGAATAGTCGCGCCTTGGTCGGCGGTCTCGCGGTTGGCGACGGTGATGAATTTCTCGATCCGGCCCGTCTTGGGGTTCTTCACGGAAAAGAACTTCTGATGTTCTTTCATCGAGGTCTGCAGCACCTCTGGTGGCAGACCGAGGAAGTCCTCGGCAATATCGCCCATCAAGGTCACAGGCCATTCTACAAGCCCCGCGACCTCGGCCAAAAGCCCTTTATCCTCAACCACGTCTAGGCCTTGCGCGAAAGCCAGGTTCTGTGCGTCGGCCCAGATCGCATCGGCGCGCTCGGTGGCATTCAGGATTACATGATTGCGCTTTAGCTGCGCTTCATAGTCCTCAAAAGAGGTCACGGCAAAACGGCCATTGCCCATGAAGCGATGGCCTTCGGTGGTATCACCCGCGGCAATCCCGTCCACATCCATCGGCACGACGGTCGCAACCGCGTCATCCGTGATCAGACAGAGGATCGAATGCAAAGGCCGCACCCAACGCAGAGCCCCTGCCCCCCAGCGCATCGCCTTGGGCCATGGGAAATTGCGGATCGTGTCTTCCAGAACCTCTGCCACGATCTCGGCAGCCGGTCGCCCGGCTTTCTCGATGGTTGCAAAGTAAACCGCGCCCTTTGGCGTGTCGCGCTCCTCAAGCTGATCCATCGTGAGGCCTGCGCCGCGCAAAAAGCCTTCGATGGCCTTCTCCGGCGCGCCCACCTTGGGGCCTTTGCGCTCTTCGCGCACCGTTGGGCTTTCAGCCAGCATCCCCTCAAGCGCGAGGGTCAGACGCCGCGGGGTCGAAAAGCTTGAGGCATGCGCATAGGTCAGACCCGCGGCCACCAACCCATCGGTCACGCGCTTTTTCAGATCCTCGGCCGCCCGCGCTTGCATACGCGCGGGGATTTCCTCGGAGAAAAGTTCAATCAAAAGATCGGGCATATCACTCAGCCTTCGGGTTGCGGCGGACAGCCCGCCGGAGCGGGATCGCCGTCAAAGACGGTCTCTCCGCAAGGATTAATCTGGTGCCAGGCGAAGCCCCGGCCGTCGGGCATCACAGCGATCACGCGGTCGATACCATAGTGAATGTTTTCGGTGCCCAAAAAGGCCAGTGCCTCGCCGCTCCGCAAAGCCGCGCCAATTTCGTCGGCATTGAAACAGTCAAACCAGCCCGGCGCCACATTCGGCACGGCTTTGTCGTAGGCTTTGTAGGTCTCGGTCAACAGAGGCTGGCTCATGGTCGTGGTGAAACAGGCGCGATAGCGGATCGGAGAGCTTTCCGCATCAATCGCCTCGAAGTTCTCATAGAGGATCACTTCGGGTTGGTTGCTGGCCAGCAGAGTCATTTGAACGTCCGCGTCGCCCGAGGCCTCTACGGGTTCATAAAAGGCATAGACCTGAAACACATAGAGCGCGATGCCCGCTGCCAATGCCGTCAATAGAATGAATGCTCCGACGATTTTTCCGTTCACGCGGCCGCTCCGCCACCTGCTTCGGTCAACACGAACGCATCGGCGCATTTCTTGGCCAGAGCGCGAACGCGGCCGATGTAAGCCTGTCGCTCCGTGACAGAAATCACACCGCGCGCATCGAGCAGGTTAAAGATATGGCTGGCTTTGATGCACTGATCATATGCCGGATGCGCCATGATGATGCGTTTGCCGGTTTTAGGATCGTCGTGCTCTTGGCTGAGGATCGCTTCGCACTCGGCTTCCGCTTCCTCAAAATGACGCAACAGAACTTCGGTGTTCGCGACGTCGAAATTCCAGCGCGCGTATTCTTCTTCGGTTTGCTTGAAGACATCGCCGTATTTCAAAGCAATAGGGGCTGACGGGTCATTAAACGGCATGTCCATCACGTGATCGACACCCAACACATACATCGCCAGACGCTCGAGCCCGTAGGTCAGCTCGCCAGAAACCGGATGGCAATCATGGCCGCCAACCTGTTGGAAATAAGTGAACTGGCTGACTTCCATTCCGTCGCACCAGACTTCCCAGCCAAGCCCCCAGGCTCCCAAGGTCGGACTTTCCCAGTCATCCTCAACAAAGCGGATGTCGTGAAGCTCCATATCGATGCCGATCGCCTCGAGCGACCCAAGATACAGCTCTTGCAGGTTCGGCGGGCTGGGTTTGATCAGCACCTGATATTGATAGTAATGCTGCAAGCGGTTGGGGTTCTCACCATAGCGCCCATCGGTCGGACGGCGAGACGGCTGTACATAAGCCGCAGCCCAAGGCTTGCTGCCCAAAGAGCGCAATGTCGTCGCCGGGTGGAACGTGCCCGCGCCCACTTCCATGTCATAGGGCTGCATAATCGCACAGCCCTTTGCCGCCCAGTAGGCCTGAAGCCGCAAAATGATCTCTTGGAAAGACTTGGGTTTACCGTCTGTCATTGCTCTGCCTTGCCCATATCAAACGCGTTTAGTTCCTATGCGCAACACACCGGCGGGTCAATTGCACGAAAGCTCAATTTTCGAGTGCATGCCCCTTGAGAATTGGTAAAACTGCGCTGGACTGGAAATTTCCGTAGCCAAAGGGCCATGTAATCGATGCGTTTTAAGTTTCTTTCTTTTGTCTTTGCCCTGCTGCTGGGTGCGCAATTTGCGTCGGCGCAGTCAAGTGGCGTGTGGGTTCAGATCAAAGCCCGCCCGAGCCTCACTGAGGCCACCGCCGAAGCGCAACGCTATGCGCAGGATCTTGAGGATGTGAATGGCTTTGCCCTCGGTGGCGGATGGTACGCTATTGCCATTGGTCCGTTTGATCGCGTGACGGCGGATCGCCGCTTGCGAGACTTGCGTCGGCGCAATCTCATCCCGCGCGATTCCTACATCACCTTCTCTTCGGCTTTTGACGAACAATTCTGGCCTCTGAATACCACGCTCGGGGCAGCACCAGCGGTCGCTGCGACCGAAGAAGAGACAGCGGTTGATGAAACGGCAACCGAGGAAGTGGTGGCAACGCCAGTTCCAGTTGTGCCAGAAGAACCAGAGTTCAGAGATCCCGGCGAAACGGTTCGCGAAGCGCGGGCAACAGAAGATCAGCTCAATCGCGAGCAAAAGAAAGACCTTCAGCGTCTGTTGCAATGGGCTGGCTTCTATAATTCCGCAATCGACGGCGCATATGGACGCGGCACCCGCAACGCGATGGCTGCGTGGCAAGAAGACAATGGCTATGAGCCTACTGGCGTCATGTCGACCCTGCAGCGCGCCGAGATCTTGCGGGCCTATAATGCGATCCTAGACGGCATGGGCATGCGGCTTGTCACCGAATTTGATTCCGGTATCGAAATCCAGATCCCGACCGGCGTCGTTGCCAAGACCGACCCGATCTACCCCTTCGTCACCTTCAAACCACGCGGCGACATTGACGCGCAGGTGATCCTGATTTCTCAGGACGGCAACCGCACGACGTTGGCGGGCCTCTATGAGATCATGCAAACACTCAAGATCGTGCCGCTGGACGGTGAACGTCGTCTGACCAAAAACGGCTTTACTCTGGAAGGTGCGGATGACGAGATCGTTTCCTTCACCGAAGTCGGCCTGCGCGATGGCCAGATCAAAGGCTTCACGCTTGTCTGGCCAACTGGGGACGAAGAGCGCCGCCGCCGGATCCTTGGCGAAATGCGGACGTCTTTCACCCGCATCGGCGGGACTTTGGCACCGGATGCGGGGCTTGAACTGCTGGATGACATCGACCTGCTGTCAGGTCTTGAAGTGCGTCGTCCTAAATTCTCGCGCACCGGCTTTTTCACCGATGGCGCGGGCACTGTTGTCACGACGACTGAGGCCATTGGCACCTGTCAGCGCATCACGGTGAATGAAGACTACGAGGCCGAAGTCGTTGGTCAGGAAGACGGCCTCGGTGTTGCAGTCCTGCGCCCCAAAGAACGTATCGCGCCGATTTCTGTGGCAACCTTCCGCGCCTCTTCGTTGCCGCGCACGTCTGAGGTCGCCGTGGCTGGTTATTCCTTCGAAGGCCTTCTGGGCGCGCCAACCCTTACCTATGGCACGGTCCAAGATCTGCGCGGCCTGGGCGGAGAAACGGAGCTGACCCGTCTGGCTCTGGCGCCACAACCGGGAGATGCGGGTGGGCCGGTCTTTGATATTGGCGGCAATGTGGTCGGCATGCTGATGGCGCGCGATACTGGCGCTCGGCAATTGCCAAATGATGTGAGCCTGAAGGCTGACTCCGATGCGATCCAATCGCTCTTGGCGGCCTCGGGCCTAAGTGCCGCAAGTGGCGATCAACTGGGCGCGTTGGATCCGGTTGATCTGACTGAGTATGCAGGGGAAATGACCGTTTTGGTCAGCTGCTGGTAATACAGTGACGAAACACAAAAAAGCCCCGGGCATCTGCACCGGGGCTTTTTTTGTTTAGCTCTCGATCCCGAGTTGCTCGATCAGGCGGGTCAGAATTGCCTTTTCGCCATCATCAACCGGGGCTTTGCGAGACTTGAAGAGCGTCGCTTGGGACTTCAACATCAACCCATCGGACAGGATTTTGAGGTGATTGGCCCGCAATGTCTCGCCCGTCGAGGTGATATCTGCGACAGCCTCAGCCGTCAGGTTCTTGATTGTCCCTTCGGTCGCGCCTTGGCTATCCACCAGTTGATAGTCCGCAACACCTGCGTCTCGCAGGAATTCACGCACAAGACGGTGATATTTCGTGGCAATCCTCAGGCGGAAACCGTGGGTTTTGCGGAAGGCGGCAGCGACCGCATCCAGATCGTCTAGCGTTTCCACATCGACCCAGCAGGCTGGAACAGCAAGGATCAGATCCGCTCCGCCAAAACCAAGTGGTGCGAGTTCTTTGACCTGCTGCTCCCACATGCCCAGCTTTTCGCGCACCAGATCAGTCCCCGTGACGCCCAAATGAATACGACCTGCGGAAAGCTCGCGCGGGATTTCCCCGGCGCTGAGCAAGACCAGCTCGACTCCTTCAATCCCGTCGACCTTGCCCGCGTATTCGCGATCAGACCCGGTCCGCGCGAGCGAAATGCCCCGCGCGCCAAACCAGTCAAAGGTCTTTTCCATCAAACGGCCCTTCGAGGGCACACCCAGCTTGATCGTCATACCGCGCCCTCCAGTTGCAGGACCACTTCGGGGCGGATGACGCCTCCGACGGCGGGGATTTCGTTGCCTTGGCCTAAGACACGGGTCAGCGCGTCATAGCGCCCACCTGAGGCCACAGCGGGCAAATCGCCACGCTGATCAGAATAGAACCCAAAGACGAAGCCGTCGTAGTATTCCATGCTGGTGCGTCCATAGCTGGCCTCAAATTCCAGCGCCTCGACGTCGACGCCACGCTCAGACAAGGCTCGGATGCGGTGTTCCAATCGCGTGACGGCCCCGCTGATTGCAGGCATATCCACGGCGATGTCGCGCAGGCGATCCAGCGCATAAGGCAGGGTTTCGCGGACGTTTAGCAGCTCGTCAATCAGGTCGACCTGCACGGCGGAAATTGGTTCCGCAGTGGTGTCTTCTTTGATCGCCGCTATCCGGGCTTCGATCTCATCCGCGCCACGCAGACCGATCATTGGGCCTGCCTCGGCGAAAGGATCCGAGGACGCCGCCAGTTTGGCGCGATGGCTATCCGAAGGCGTCGGCTTGGCAAACCGATCCAGCAAAGCGCGGAACCGGCGCGGTCGCCAGAGATGACGCGCAAGGGCCGCTTTGCGACGCTCAGTGGTCTCAAGACCCGCAACCGCTGCGGCCAAAAGGCCGATGTCACCGGTCGCCGCCCGCAGGTTCAAATGCGCCACGGCATCGCGCACCAGGGTGAATACTTCGGCATCTGCGGCAGCCGGGTTCTGACGGTCAAAGACCTCATAGCCCACCTGCGTATATTCATTGGCGCGGCTGCTGTCGTCTTCCTGGCGCCGGAAAACCTCGCCGGAATAGGTATAACGCGCAGGCTCTGCACCTTCGGCCATATGCATCTGCACAACAGGCACCGTGAAATCCGGGCGCAACATCTGCTCACCCAAGAGCGCATCAGAGGTCACGTAGGCGCGGCCTCGGATGTCCTCGCCATAGAGGTCCAAGAGCACTTCGGCCGGCTGCAGAACCGAGGTTTCGGCAACGGTCGCCCCCGCCGCCTCAAACCCCGCCCGCAGGTCTGCGGCGCGCGCGCGGATCTTTGCTTTGTCAGCCATAGCCTAGTCTTCCGCTTGCGCCGCGAGGATCTCGCGCACCTTTGCGACCAACTCGCCGCGCGGCACTTCGAACTGGCTTGGGCGTTCTTTCCATTCCTCAAGCGTTGCGCTCTCGGCGATTTTGGCGCCCAGGATCAAGTCCTTGATCTGGATGACGCCATTGGCCTTTTCATCGCCACCCTCGATGACCGCAATCGGAGAATTCCGCTTGTCCGCATATTTCAGCTGATTGCCAAAGTTCTTTGGATTGCCAAGGTAGACTTCGGCCCGGATGCCCGCGTTGCGCAGTTCCGTGACCATCGCCTGATAATCAGCCATCCGGTCGCGGTCCATGACTGTGACCACGACTGGGCCGGTGACAGCGCCACCGATGCGGCCTTTCTCGCGCAACGCGGCGAGCAGACGGTCAACGCCGATGGAAACACCTGTTGCCGGCACCGCTTGACCCGTGAAGCGTTTCACGAGGTCATCGTAGCGCCCCCCCCCCGAGACAGAGCCAAACTGACGTTTGCGGCCCTTCTCGTCGAAGATTTCAAAGGTCAGCTCGGCCTCAACGACTGGCCCGGTGTAGTAACCAAGACCACGCACGACGGAAGGATCAATTTCGATCCGGTCCGTGCCATAGCCGCCTGCAGCCAAGAGGTCTCCGATCTGTTCGAGCTCTGCGATACCTTCGGATCCGATGGCTGACGCGCCGACAGCGCCCCGCAGGTTTTCGAATGTCTTGGCGGCATCATCGGCCTTGGACGTTAGGAAGGCGATCACCGGCTCGGCCTGATCGTCGCTAAGACCCACGCCGTCGATAAAGGCCCCGGATGCGTCCAGTCGACCTTTGGTCAAAAGCTCGCGCACGCCCGCTTCGCCGACTTTATCGAATTTATCGATGGTGCGCAGCACGTTATCGCGGGCGGCTTGATCATCGCCAAGACCCATGGTTTCAAGAACACCATTAAGGACCTTACGGTTGTTCACCCGCACCAGGTAGTCTCCGCGTGGGATACCGACGGTTTCCAGCGTGTCACTGAGCATGGCGCAGATCTCGGCATCCGCCCCCATCGAGGCGGTGCCAACGGTATCGGCATCGCATTGATAAAACTGGCGATAGCGGCCTGGACCCGGCTTTTCATTGCGCCACACAGGTCCCATTGCATAGCGGCGATAAGGCGTCGGCAGATCATTGCGGTGCTGCGCATAGACACGCGCCAAAGGGGCGGTGAGATCATAGCGCAGGGCCATCCAGTCGCCCTGCCCGTCCTCGTCGGCCTCTTGCCAGGCAAAAACACCTTCGTTGGGGCGATCTACATCGGGCAGGAATTTGCCCAAGGCTTCGACGGTTTCTACCGCGGCGCTCTCCAAGGCCTCAAAACCATAGCGATGATAAACCCCTGCAATCTGATGCAGCATTTCGGCGCGTTCTGTCACTTCGCTGCCGAAATAGTCGCGGAAACCCTTGGGCGTCTGAGCCTTAGGGCGCGGGGCTTTCTTTACTTTGGCCATCTCTCTGGTCCTTGGTTAAAATAATGCCTGCCCCTTAGCAGCCCCCTAGGTGGCAGGCAACCGAAAGCCTGCCGGCTTGCCTGCGGCGCGGATATTTGTGGCAAGAGAATGAGAGGGATTGCGGGGGCTTTAAGCGCGGCTTATGTGGAGAGCATGGAAAAGCTAGAAGAACAGATCGCTCATTTGACGCGCACGGTTGAGGAGCTGTCGGACGTGATTGCGCGGCAGGATACGGAACTGGTGCTGTTGAAACGCCGCGTTCAGATGCTGTTGGAGCGCGAGGCGGATCGGGAGTCGTCTGGGTCTGGCGGGGTTGTGCTAGGGGATGAGCGGCCGCCGCACTATTGAGCGAAGAACCGAGCGGCAGCGCGCGATGCGCGAGCCGCTCTAGTAATCCTCGACCGCCATCACCCCATCGATATGTTTGATTGCGCCTCGGAGTTGCGGGTTCACGGGGTATTCATTACCCGTGTCGATCTCGACTTCACCGGGAAGGTCTCCGCTCATCATGGTGAAGACGACCGGGCCTTTGGGGCCAGATTTGGCCGCCTGACGTTCGCGTTCCAGAATGCTTGCGACGGTGCCAACTGCTTCGACGTCTTCGACGTAAATTTTGAGACCCGACGCCCCTGCATCCGCGACCACGGTGTCGATCGGGCCGATGGATTTGGCCAGCAGTTTGAGCTGGTCGGCCTCCATCGTGGCCTCAGCTGTGACGACGACTTTGGAGCCGACGTCGAGATATTCGCGCGATTTTTCAAGCGTTTCGCTGAAGATCGTGATTTCGTAGGCACCTGTGGGGTCAGAGAGCTGGGCAAAGGCAAAACGGTTGCCGCGGGCGGATTTACGCTCTTGGCGACCTGAAACACGACCCGCGATTTTCGCAACGCAGGGTCCGCCGCGCGCCTTTTCGGTCAGCTCATCTAGCGTCAGGATCTGTTTGCGTTTGAGCGCGCCCATGTAGTCTTCGAGCGGGTGGCCCGAGAGGAAGAAGCCTATGGCCTTGGCCTCTTCGTCCAGTTTCTCAGCCGGCAGCCAGTCGGCGACTTTGCTGAGGCGCGGCTCGGGCAGGTCGTCGCCTGCTTCGCCAAAGAGGCTGACTTGGTTTGAGGCCTTTTGTTCGTGGATCGCGGCGGAGTAGTTGACCAGTTGCTCGAGGCTCTCGAAGACTTTGCGGCGGTTGCGGTCGAGTTGGTCGAAGGCGCCGGAGCGGGCGAGCATTTCTAGCGGGCGTTTGCCGACGCGTTTCAGATCGACGCGGCGGGCGAAATCAAAGAGCGTGGCGAAGGGTTTGTCTACACCATCCACTTTGCGGCCCTCCGTCACCAAGGTCATCGCCTCGACGCCCACATTTTTCAACGCGCCCAGCGCATAGACGAGTGCGCCATCGACCACAGTGAACATCGCCTCTGAGCGGTTCACGCAGGGCGGCACCCAAGGCAAGCCCAGCGCCTTTTTGACCTCTTCGAAATAGACCGCGAGCTTGTCCGTCAAATGGATATCGCAGTTCATCACGCCGCCCATGAACTCAACCGGGTGGTTGGCTTTGAGCCAGGCGGTGTAGTAGCTGACGACCGCATAGGCCGCCGCGTGGGATTTGTTGAAGCCGTAGTTGGCGAATTTTTCGAGAAGGTCGAAAACCTCGGAGG
Organism: Cognatishimia sp.; assembly: GCA_013215215.1. Taxonomy (GTDB): domain Bacteria; phylum Pseudomonadota; class Alphaproteobacteria; order Rhodobacterales; family Rhodobacteraceae; genus Cognatishimia. The sequence goes on from JABSOU010000024.1 coordinate 43,500, forward strand.
CTTTCTTTTTGTCGACGCCGTTTTCGGCCGCGCCGGCTTCGAATTTCGGACGTTCCGCGTCCATCGCCTCTTTGATCTTTTTACCCATGGCGCGGCGGAGAAGATCGGCTCCACCCAAGGAGTATCCCGCCATGACCTGGGCGATCTGCATAACCTGTTCCTGATAGACGATAATACCCTGAGTTTCCTCAAGAATATGGTCGATCAAAGGGTGTACGGATTCGATTTCACGCAGCCCGTTTTTGACTTCACAATAGGTCGGGATGTTCTCCATCGGGCCGGGGCGATAGAGCGCCACGAGTGCAACGATGTCCTCGATACAAGTGGGTTTCATGCGCTTGAGCGCGTCCATCATGCCGGTGGATTCCACCTGGAAGACGGCGACGGTTTTGGCGGCGGCGTAGAGCTTGTAGGTGGCTTCGTCATCCAGCGGGATAGCGTTGATCTCATTCACCGCGCCTTCGGGCGGATCGTAGAGCTGGACACCCTCGGCGCTCACATGTATGTCACGGCCCGATTTTTTGATCAGCNTAACGGCGTTTTCCACGACAGTCAGGGTTTTCAGTCCCAAGAAGTCGAATTTCACGAGGCCCGCTTGTTCGACCCATTTCATATTAAATTGGGTGGCGGGCATATCCGAGCGCGGGTCTTGATAGAGCGGCACCAGAGCATCCAGCGGCCGGTCTCCGATGACCACGCCGGCGGCGTGGGTTGAGGCGTTCCTCAGAAGGCCTTCGACCTGCATGCCGTATTTTAGGAGGCGATCCACGACCTCTTCAGACTTGGCTTCATCGCGCAGGCGCGGCTCGTCTTTGAGGGCTTTTTCGATAGAGACAGGTTTGACGCCTTCAACCGGGATCATTTTGGAGAGGCGATCCACTTGCCCGTATGGCATCTGTAGAACACGACCAATATCGCGCACGGCCGCCTTCGATAGTAGCGCACCGAAGGTGATGATCTGCCCGACTTTGTCGCGGCCATATTTCTCCTGCACATACCGGATGACCTCTTCGCGGCGGTCCATACAGAAGTCGATGTCAAAGTCAGGCATCGAAACCCGTTCGGGATTGAGGAACCGCTCAAACAGCAGAGAGTAGCGCAGCGGGTCAAGGTCGGTGATCGTCAGCGCATAGGCCACGAGCGAGCCCGCACCAGAGCCCCGGCCCGGCCCCACCGGAATGCCTTGGTCTTTGCCCCATTGGATAAAGTCCGCAACGATGAGGAAATAGCCCGGAAAGCCCATGCCCTCGATAATGCCGAGCTCAAAATCGAGCCGTTCTTGGTATTCTTCGACAGAGACCGCATGGGGGATCACCGCCAGTCGCTTTTGCAGGCCTTCATTGGCGATGCGGCGTAGTTCTGCGACCTCATCGTCCGCAAATTTCGGCAGGATCGGATCGCGGCGATAGGTGGCAAAGGCGCAGCGTTTGGCGATTTCAACTGTGTTCTCAATCGCTTCGGGTAGGTCGGCAAAGAGCGTGATCATCTCTTGTTGCGATTTGAAATAATGCTGATTGGTCAGGCGACGACGGCCATCGGCCTGATCCACATAGGCCCCTTCGGCGATGCAAATCAGCGCGTCATGGGCCTCATACATCTCGGTCTTGGGGAAATAGACGTCATTGGTCGCGACCAGAGGGATATCCCGCGCATAGGCCATTTCCACAAAGCCGCGCTCTGTCAGTCGCTCGGCCTGCGGTGCACCGTCTTCTCCGGGGTGGCGTTGCAGTTCCACATAAAGGCGGTCGCCAAAGATCTGATGCAGACGCTCCATCATCGCTTCGGCGGCGGGGCGTTGGCCCTGTTGCAGGAGGCGACCGATGGGGCCATCGGGGCCTCCGGTCAAACAGATGAGACCTTCTGATTGCGCTTCAAGCTCTTCCATCGTGACTTGCGGAAGTTGCCCGCCTTTATCAACATAAAGGCAGGAAGAGAGTTTCATAAGGTTCTCATACCCCTCTTCGCGTTGGCTCAGCAGAACCAAAGGCGCGGGCGCAGGTTTCTGCGTGCGGCCCGAGGGATCGTCATAGGGCATTTGCAGATCGACCTGACAGCCGACAATCGGTTGCACCCCTGCCCCCTGAGCACCAACGGAAAACTCCAATGCCGCGAACATATTATTGGTGTCGGTGATCGCGACGGCGGGCATATCCATATCCGCGCAGAGCCCCGGCAGTTTCTTGACGCGCATCGCGCCTTCCAGCAGGGAATATTCGGTATGGACGCGGAGGTGGATGAATCGGGGTTGGCTGCTCATGAGGGCAAAGCTAGCCCACTGGGCCGCGCGGGGGAACGGGTGAATCCTCTGTGATGTGCCTAAAATTTCGGCGCAGTCCTGGCCGAAGGACTTTCTTGGATTGCCTCACAATCTGATCGATTATCTTGAGTCTCAAGGGATTAAGGTGTGGTCGCCCACGGCCCACCCCGCGCACCAATTGTGCAAACGCTTGGAAAACAGGCTCTTTTGTCTTGCCACAACGGGTCCGCTGTTTCTATCCTGATCCCGTTACACCCAGGGGGCCGCGGATCTTCTACGTCGCATCGAAGTTCCGCACCAAGGCATGACATCGGTAAGGCGACGGGTTCTATCACATGGACGTCACGTTTCTTCTGAACGGAGAGACCACGCATGTGCGCAATGTCCAGGCAACACAGACGTTGCTGGACTGGCTTCGGGAAACACGTGGATTAAGCGGCACAAAAGAGGGCTGCAATGAAGGCGACTGCGGCGCCTGTTCGGTCGTTGTGCAGGATGAGGGCGGCACCAAGGCGCTGAACGCCTGCATTTTGTTTATGCCGCAGCTTCAGGGAAAAACTGTGCGCACGGTTGAGGGCGTTTCTGGCCCCGACGGTGAATTGCATCCTGTGCAAGAAGCGATGATCGAGCATCACGGCAGTCAATGCGGGTTTTGTACGCCAGGGTTTATTGCCTCGATGGTCGCGGCTCATAGTAACGGTGCGACGGATCATGATGATCAACTGGCGGGGAACCTCTGTCGCTGCACCGGCTATGCGCCGATCATCCGCGCGGCGGAGGCAGCGCAGGACCAACCAGTGCCGACCTGGGTGAAAGACAACTTGCCGACGGTGGAGGCCAGTTCCGAGTTCCAACCCACAAGCAGCGACGAGCTGGCTGAAATCTATGCCGCTCATCCTGACGCCACTCTGGTCGCAGGGGCGACAGATGTGGGGCTTTGGGTGACAAAACAGCTTCGCGCGTTGGATCCTGTGATCTTTCTTGGCCGTTGTGCCGATCTGAAAAACATCAGCGTCTCTGACACAGAACTTTCGTTTGGTGCGATGGTGGATATGAACGCGATGCGGGCTGCGATTGAGCCGCATCACCCGTTCTATGGTGAAATGCTGCGCCGTTACGCGAGCACGCAGATCCGCAATGCCGCAACGCTCGGGGGAAATGTGGCGAATGGATCTCCGATTGGGGACAACCCGCCCGCGTTGATTGCGCTTGGCGCAACGCTGCATCTGCGTAAAGGGGATACGAAGCGGTCGATGCCGATCGAGGATTTCTTCATCGCCTACGGCAAGCAAGATCGCGCGCCGGGTGAGTTTGTGGAAAAGATCACGATCCCGCGGCAAGAGGATCGGTTGAAGGTCTATAAGCTCTCTAAACGCTTTGATCAGGATATTTCCGCGGTCTCAGGTGCGTTCAATATTAGCGTTTCTGCCGGCGTCGTGACCTCCGCTCGGATCGCTTTTGGAGGCATGGCGGCCACGCCAAAACGTGCGACAAAGGTCGAGGCAGCCCTTCTTGGCGCCAAATGGAGCAAAGAGGGTATTGCGCCAGCGCTTGCTGCATTCGCAGAGGATTACACCCCGATGAGCGACATGCGCGCCTCGGCCAGCTACCGCCTTGAAACCGCACGTAATTTGCTGCGGCGGTACTTACTTGAGGACCAAGGCATCGCGGCCTCGGTTCTGGAGGTCTCGCCATGAGTGTCGCCACCTCCCGCCCCCACGACAGCGCCGCTCTGCATGTGACCGGACAGGCGCGATATGTCGATGACATCCCTACCCCGCGCAGCACGTTGCATCTGGCGTTTGGGCTGTCGTCAATAGCGCGCGGCCAGATCGCCGCGATGGAATTGTCTAAGGTCCGTGCGGCTTCAGGCGTGGTTGCCGTTCTGACAGCCGAAGATCTGCCGTTTGAAAATGATGTGAGCCCGTCGATCCACGATGAACCTTTGCTGAGTGATGGCGCAATCCACTATTTGGGCCAGCCGATCTTCCTTGTTGTCGCCGATAGTCACCTGAACGCACGCAAGGCCGCTCGGCTCGGCGATATATCGTTCACCCAAGAAACCCCGATCCTCACCATCGAGGATGCCTTGGCCGCTGATAGCCGGTTTGAGGATGGCCCGCGGATCTGGTCGGCGGGTGACGCCGCGCAGGCTCTGAAGGATGCGCCGAAGAGCCTGTCGGGCAGCATCACCATGGGCGGGCAAGAGCATTTCTATCTAGAAAGCCAAGCCGCCCTCGCCCAGCCGCAAGACAATGGCGATATGGTGGTCAATTCCTCGACCCAGCATCCGTCAGAGATCCAACATAAGGTGGCCCATGCGATTGGGGTGCCCATGAATGCGGTCCGTGTGGAAACTCGCCGTATGGGTGGTGGCTTTGGTGGCAAGGAAAGTCAAGGCAACGCACTGGCCGTGGCCTGTGCGATCGCCGCGCAAAAGACCGGCCGCGCCTGCAAAATGCGCTATGACCGCGACGACGACATGGTGATCACCGGCAAGCGGCATGATTTCCGCATTGACTATGACGTCGGTTTTGATGAGACCGGCCGCGTTCTGGGCATCGACTTCCGCCACTATACCCGCTGCGGCTGGGCGATGGATCTGTCCCTGCCGGTTGCCGACCGCGCCATGCTGCATTCCGATAATGCCTATCAGCTCGACAATATCCGTATCGAGAGCCATCGGCTAAAGACCAATATGCAATCGGCTACGGCCTATCGCGGGTTCGGCGGGCCTCAGGGAATGCTGGGGATTGAGCGCGTGATGGATCATGTGGCGCATGAGCTGGGCATGGACCCGACCGAAGTCCGGCGCGTGAATTTCTACGACGACGCGGGGCAAACGCAAACGCGTGCGAATGTGACGCCCTATGGACAAGATGTCACCGATTTCGTGCTGCATGACTTGGTCTCGCAGCTCGAAAAGACCTCGGATCACAAAGCACGACGTGCGGCGGTTCAAGAGTGGAATGAAGCCAATCCGATCCTGAAAAAGGGCATCGCTCTGACGCCTGTGAAGTTTGGGATTTCCTTTACGCTGACCCATCTGAACCAGGCTGGTGCTTTGGTCCATGTCTATCAGGATGGCTCAATTCAGATGAACCACGGCGGCACCGAGATGGGGCAAGGTCTGAACCAAAAAGTGGCGCAGGTGGCGGCGTCTCGGTTTGGCGTGCCCTTGGATTTCGTGAAGATCACGGCGACAGATACGGGCAAGGTGCCGAATACTTCGGCAACGGCGGCCAGCTCGGGAAGTGACCTCAATGGTATGGCCGTAAAGATTGCCTGCGACACAATACGGGACCGTATGGCGCAACATCTAGCAGAGCAGCATCAATGTGCTTTGGCGGATGTACGCTTTGCGGATGGACAAGTCGAAATCGCAGGCAACCGCATGAGTTTCGCCGAGGCCGCGAAGGCCTGCTACGAGGCGCGTGTGAGCCTGTCTTCGACGGGCTTTTACAAAACGCCGGATCTGGCTTGGGACCGCATCAAAGGTCAGGGCCGTCCATTCTACTACTTCGCTTACGGAGCTGCCGTCACCGAAGTCGTNATCGACACATTGACCGGAGAAAACCGCATTCTGCGCGCAGATCTTTTGCATGACGCGGGCAGCTCTTTGAACCCTGCGCTCGACATCGGCCAAGTCGAAGGCGCTTATGTGCAAGGCGCGGGCTGGCTGACGACCGAAGAGCTTGTCTGGGATGACAACGGCAATCTGCGCACCCATGCACCGAGCACTTATAAGATCCCGGCCTGCTCGGATCGGCCCGATGTGTTCAACGTGGCGCTTTATGAAAACGAGAACGCAGAGGACACGATCTATCGGTCTAAAGCGGTCGGCGAGCCTCCGTTCATGTTGGGGATCTCCGCTTTGATGGCTTTGTCGGACGCGGTTGGAGCCTGTGGTTCAAGCTATCCGGATCTGGATGCCCCTGCGACGGCGGAACGCGTCTATATGGCGACCCAAAAGGTGCGTGATGTTTGATCTGACGCAGCTAAGAGACGCCATCGCGGCACATGGACCTGTCACGCGGGTTGTCGTGGCAGAGATCGCGGGGTCCGTGCCGCGCGAAGTCGGCGCGTCTATGTTGGTTTGGGAAACCGGTCAGTCGGGCACCATCGGCGGTGGGACATTGGAGTTCGAAGCAACCAAAGCCGCGCGCGCGATGTTGGAAGGCAAGACAAACGCCAAACTCTCGCGCCATCCACTTGGCCCTGCGTTGGGACAGTGTTGTGGCGGATCGGTGAGCCTTGTCAGCGAAGTTTTCACGGCGGACGATCTTGATCACCTCGCAGAAAGACAAAGCTTTGCACGACAGGTCGCCGGAGATACCGCCATGCCGTTGAGCCTAAAGCGCGCGGAAACCCTTGCCCGCAATCAAGGTCTTGCGGCCAAGCCACAGCTACAGGACGGCTGGTTCGTAGAACCGCTTCGCTCGTGCGCCGTGCCTCTTTGGATCTGGGGCGCGGGTCATGTTGGGCGCGCGATGGTTCAGACGCTTGCCGGGCTGACAGAATTTGACATCACCTGGATCGACACATCAGACGCGCGCTTTCCCGACGTGATCCCAGAAGGCGTCACCAAGCTCACAGCGGAAAACCCTGCGAACTTGGTGCCTTATGCGCCAAGCGACGCCCAGCACCTGATCCTGACCTATTCGCATGCTCTCGATCTGGAGCTGTGCCACCGGCTGCTCTCGCACAGCTTTGCCTTCACGGGGCTGATCGGATCCAAAACCAAATGGGCGCGTTTCAAAAACCGCCTACAGGATCTGGGCCACGCCCCTGACCAAATTTCCCGCATCACTTGCCCGATTGGCGATCCGACGTTGGGAAAACAACCACAAGCAATTGCCATCGGCGTCGCTGGGGCGCTATTGCATGATCTGAAAAACAATAAGGCCCGAAAGGACCAGACCGCATGACAGGGACTCTGCTGTCCATGGAAGGGCTGACCAAAGCCTATCCCGGCGTGATCGCCAATGACTCTGTGTCCTTTGACATCAAAGAGGGCGAAGTTCACGCGCTGCTTGGCGAAAACGGCGCGGGGAAATCCACGCTTGTGAAAATGATCTACGGTTTGGTGAAGCCAGACAGCGGGACCATGACATGGCGCGGTGAGGATTTCGCACCTGCCGAGCCGCGTGTTGCGCGGGCCACAGGCGTCGCAATGGTCTTCCAGCATTTCTCGCTATTTGAGGCGCTGAATGTCGCAGAAAACGTCGCTTTGGGGATGGAGAACCCTCCGCCCATGCGCGATCTGGCTGGACGGATCAAAGAGGTGTCAGAAACCTATGGCCTGCCACTGGATCCGTATCGCACCGTCGGAGACCTGTCGGCAGGCGAGCGGCAACGGGTCGAAATCATTCGCTGCCT
>JABSOU010000275.1 GCA_013215215.1 Cognatishimia sp.
CGACCTTGGGCACTCAATGGAGATGCTGCAGGCGCGTTCCGCTTTACGGTCATTAGCTGCGATGGTGAATTCTTGTCTGTCCGTCGTCAGAGTTTTTGGAACCAAGAGCGTCGTAAACTAAGAGAGTGTTCGGCTCATCTGGTTGGTTTGATTATGCGGCCTGTTTGCGGTGATGCAAGCGCCTGGCTTCGAGTGTGTTTTGTTTGATCCTTTCGCGTTGTTTTAGAATGGCTTTGTCTCGACCGAAGTAGACGTCGGCGGGCGTGACGTTGTTGATACTCTCGTGGAAGCGCTGATGATTGTAGTAATCGACGAAGGCCTCGATCTGGGCTTCAAGATCACCGGGCAAGAAGTAGTTTTCCAGCAAGATGCGGTTCTTCAAAGTTTGATGCCAGCGTTCGATCTTACCTTGGGTTTGCGGATGATACGGCGCACCGCGCGAGTGCTTCATACCTTTGTTCTGCAACCATTCAGCCAAGTCAGCGGACACGTAACTTGAGCCGTTGTCGCTGAGCAGACGTGGCTTGTGAACGACATGAACTTGATCGCAGCCCGAAGCCTGCAACGCCAGATCCAGAGTATCCGTCACATCCTGCGCCCGCATGTTCGTGCAAAGCTTCCAAGAGACGATATAGCGGCTGTAATCATCCAGAACCGTGCTGAGATAGAACCAGCCCCATCCCAGCACCTTGATGTAAGTGAAGTCCGTCTGCCAGAGTTGGTTGATGGCCGTTGTCTTATGCTGGAACTCATCTGCTGCCTTGAGCACGATGAACGCCGGGCTGGTGATCAGGTCATGCGCCTTGAGCGTGCGATAGACCGTGGATTCCGACACAAAATAGCGTTCTTGATCGGTGAAAGTCACTGCCAACTCGCGGGGCGACAACTCTGTCTCCTTTAGCGCAAGCTTCACAACCTTACGCTTCACGTCGGTGGGAACGCGGTTCCAGACGTACTTTGGCTTGGGAGATTGATCCGCGAGACCAGCCTCACCACGCAGCAAATAACGATCATACCAGCGGTAGAATGTAGTGCGGGGAATGCCCAGCTTAGCCAGCGTTCGACGTGCTGACAGTTGGCTTTCTTCTACCAGGCGAATGATCTCCAACTTCTCTGATGCGGCATACCTCATTCGTGGTCGTCCCCATCCCCGAGCATGCTTTTTTTGAGAAGACGCAGCTCAAGCGTCTGTTCAGCGACCACTTCCTTGAGGTCTTTTGCTTCACGGCGCAGTTCTTTGACCTCATCCGTGTTCGCAGCCCGAGCTATATCGCCGGCCAAGCGCTTCTTCCCGGCCTCCATGAAGTCCTTGGACCATTTGTAATATAGGCCCTGGGATATACCCTCGCGACGACACAGCTCCGCGATACTGTCCTCGCCACGCAGCCCATCCAGAACGATCCGGATCTTATCTTCGGCCGAATACCGTTTGCGTGTTGCCCGCTTGATGTCTTTGACGACCTTCTCGCCAGGGCTCTTCGTTGTCTTTCTCATCGTCCACTCCTGAGTGGTTACGATGAGCCAGAAACTCTCTCTTATCAAATTGACCTAAATGGTCCCATAGGCGCTGACGTCAGACAGGGCGATGCTTTTGAAAAGGCGATTGCGTCTGATGTCGTTGCCGAGTGGGCTGTCGCGAATAACTATGATGTTGGCG
>JABSOU010000276.1 GCA_013215215.1 Cognatishimia sp.
GTCAGCCCCGCAATTCAAAGATGTCGCAACGGCACTGGCTTTGCTGACGCGGTTTCCGGTGAAAGCGGAATTCGACCGTACTGCACAGGCAAGCTGGGCCTATCCCTTCGCGGGCACCGTTTTGGGCACTTTCGCGGCCCTCATTACGGCCATCGCGATGTGGCTGGGCGTCGATCCAATGCTCGCGGCTGGGATCTATCTCGCGGCCACGGTTTTCATGTCCGGCGCCATGCACGAAGACGGACTTGCCGACACCGCCGATGGGTTCTGGGGCGGCTGGGATCCCGCGCGCCGCCTTGAGATCATGAAAGACAGCGCAATAGGCGCCTATGGCGTCATCGCCTTGATCCTCAGCCTGATCACCCGCTGGGCCGCAGTCTGGCTTTTGATCGAAGGCGGCTGGTGGTTCTTTCCCCTAATCGCTATCGAAACGCTCTCGCGCGGCGCGATGCCTGCCCTCATGCACGCCCTACCAAACGCGCGCGATACCGGCCTTAGCCAATCCCAAGGCCGCCCGGACACGGCGACCGCAGGCCTCGCCATCGCAGGTGCCTCGGTCCTGTCGCTCTTGCTGATCGGTCTCTCCACGATCCCGCTTTTGATCTTCGCAGCCCTTGCCGCGACCGGCATGGCCCTCCTCGCCAAAACCAAAATCGGCGGACAGACCGGAGACGTCCTCGGCGCGACGCAACAGATCACGGCGATCACTCTGTTGATGGTGCTCGCTTAAGCTTTCATCTTGCCAAAAAATACTCAAAGCGCACCCGCGCATCGAAAAACCGCGCCCGAAAGGACGCGGTTCTTCGAATCTGATACAGGAAAGACTTACGCAGCGCGCGCGGTCAGGACCTCATCAACCTGCTTGGCCGCCAGCACTTCGTCGCCGCCAGACACAGCCGCAACTTCGCGGGTCAAACGCTCCAGAGCGGCTTCATAGAGCTGACGCTCAGAATAGCTCTGCTCGCGCTGATCGTCGGTGCGGTGCAAATCGCGCACAACTTCGGCAATCGCGATCAGATCACCCGAGTTAATTTTTTGCTCATATTCCTGAGCCCGACGCGACCACATCGCGCGTTTGACTTTGGCTTTGCCCTTCAGCGTCTTCATCGCCTGGCTGATCACGTCAGGAGAGCTGAGGCCACGCATACCAATCGCGGTCGCCTTATGTGTGGGCACCCGCAGGGTCATCTTGTCTTTCTCAAAGGAAATCACAAAGAGTTCCAGGTCGATGCCCGCGATCTCTTGCTCCTCGATGGAGACGATCTGACCCACGCCATGCGCAGGATAAACGACAAAGTCGTTCGGGCGGAATTCGTTCTTTTTCTTGCTCATTCAGTACTTCTTCCTACAAGAGCCAAAACCACGAAGCGAAAGAAACACATGTGCGGAAATCGGCATTCCGCCCAGGGCTTCATTTTGGCGCAAAAAACCATCCGATGGCTCAGGGCCTAAGGGATGGTATCAGGTGGTCCTATTCATATGCTCTAAAAACATAGCATAAAAACTGACCATTTCAAAGCACCCGCAGCATGATTGCCCGTTTATAGGAATACAATCAGGGGGTTAGCCAGATGATTTTTGCCAGAATCATGCCGCTGCGCAGCGAATCGAGGCTAAGAATCGATTCTTAGCCGCCTTCGCCGGGCGCCT
>JABSOU010000277.1 GCA_013215215.1 Cognatishimia sp.
CCCTTGCTAATACCCCCCCCTTGCTAATAAAAAGAAATGACCCGCGAGGATTTCCGGCGAAAACGTACTTGTACATATAAGGTGTGACAGATAACAGAGAACTAGGATTTTTTCAGAGGCGAGGTGGTGCGATTTTCCGCGCGCCCCCCCAGGAACCTGGGTGGCACGATTCCCCGTCGGACCCCCCGCCCTCCGCCCCCGGAGGGGGCTGTCCCGCGCGGATATCGTAATGTACATAGTGATAATCATAATGTACATGTTGATTATCATAATGTACATAGTGATTATCATAATAATTATGATAATCACTATGTACATTATGATAATCATAATGTACATTATGATAATCACTATGTACATTATGATTATCAACATGTACATAGCGCATCAGTTGCGCACCAAGTGCGCACCAGGTTGCACCATGGCGCACCAAGAGCGCACCAGGTGCGTACTATGGCGCACCAAGGGCGCACCAGGTGCGCACCCTGGCGCACGAGGGGCGCACCAGGGGCGCACCATGGCGTACCAAGGGCGCACCAGGTGCGCACCATGGCACGCCAAGGGCGCACCAGGTGCGCACCATGGCGCACCAAGTGCGCCCCAGGTGCGCACCGTGGCGCACCAAGGGCGCACATGGTGCGCGCCATGGCGCACAAGGGGCGCACCAGGTGCGCACCATGGCGCACCAAGGGCGCACCAGGGGCGCACCATGGCGCACCAAGGGCGCACCAGCTGCGCACCATGGCACACCAAGGGCGCCCCAGGTGCGCACCATGGCGCACCAGGTGCGCCCCAGGTGCACACCGTGGCACACCAAGGGCGCAAGTGGTGCGCGCCATGGCGCACGAGGGGCGCACCAGGTGCGCACCATGGCGCACCAAGGGCGCACCAGGTGCGCACCATGGTGCACCAGGTGCGCACCAAGGGCGCACCAGGTGCGCACCACGGCGCACCAGGGGCGCACCAGGTGCGCACCATGGCGCACCAAGGGCGCACCAGGGCGCCCACCGGGCTCCAAAAATATGATTTCACTTCCCAATGCACCAGAAAGGTGCGCACTGCCAGCGTCGCTGGGTTGCTTGGCAAGAGGGAACGTTCCCTCTTTGCAACGACCCCCCTGGTGTCCCCAGTGCTCCGCTTCTGGCGTCCCGACGAGGAAAAGTTGTTTTTTTTCAGGGGCCCGCCGGCCCCCTGGCGGCCCCTGGCGCCTGCCGTGTAACGGCAGCTCTCCTGCGCCCGGGCACCAATCGCCTGCATTGCGCTGTTCCGCGCCTCGCGATTTCCCTAAGTCCTGGAAAACCGCACCTTTTCCGCGCGCCTGGAGCCACAGTGGGCACGGGCGCGCATCCACCGCGTTGCAGCACGCGAAATCCTCACCCTCGCAGAAACGGGCGTTTCCCCCGCGCGCGGAAAATCCTTTTGTAACTTTTTTTCCAATGCCCCCCAAACCACGGCTGGCCCGAGTCCCAAATAATTTTCTGGAGGGCTCCGACCCCGGGCTTCCACTTTTTCTCGCGTCTTACCGATGGAAGCCCGTGGAAGCCCGATCGTCCCGTTTGCACATACATAGTATAAGGGACGCATGGAAGCCCGCGCGGCTTCCACGCCGCGGGCTTCCAGGTTTCTGGGAGGGTGGGGATTTTCGGGG
>JABSOU010000278.1 GCA_013215215.1 Cognatishimia sp.
CGGCGCCTTGGGCGACGTTCAGATCGGGCACAAGCTGGATGGTGAGATCACCTGGCGGTCTATCTTTAACGCGGGCGCGCCGGTTCTAAGCGATTTTGTGCGCGCACGGGCGTTTGCACTTTAACATAGCGACTGGCCTTTGGCGGGTGGTCGCAACAGACACGAGCAGAAGGGACGCGCTCATGCGTGTAAAAGGCATTTTCAGTAAAGCGGCGACTGGCATTCTGGTTGCAAGCATGGCGGTTTCTATGGCCAAGGCTGATACTTTGGCCGATGCGATGGCCGGGGCCTACAGCCACTCTGGTCTGCTGGATCAAAACCGCGCCTTGTTGCGTGCGGCCGACGAAGGTGTCGCGCAGGCCAATGCTGCTCTGCGACCGATCCTGAACTACGCGGCGACTGCGGCGCATAGCTATAACTCGACTACGAATGTAACCTCGAATACGGCGACCATCACGCTGAGTCTGTCTCAGTTGTTGCATGATTGGGGGGCGTCCAAAGCTGGCATCGAAGCGCAAAAGCAAACGGTTTTGGCAACACGCCAACAGCTGATCTCGATTGAGCAAAGCGTGCTGCTGTCCGCAGTTGACGCCTTCATGAACGTGCGCCGCGACACAGAGATCGTAGCCCTGCGTGAAAACAACCTACGCGTCATCACGCGTGAATTGCGAGCAGCGAATGACCGTTTCGAGGTTGGCGAGATCACCCGCACCGATGTGGCGACCGCCGAAGCGCGTCTGGCCGGGGCGCGCGCCGAATTAGCCGCAGCACGTGGTAACTTGATGACCTCGCAGGAGATCTATGCGGCCGTTGTTGGCAAACGCCCTGGGTCCTTGTCAGCGCCCGGAGCCTTCCCGGCGACCGCGTCCTCGTCCTCTGCGGCAAGCGCTCTGGCAGTGCGTAGTCATCCAGATATGCGCGCAGCCCAGCATCAGGTGGCCGCAGCCGAAGCCGGTATTGCGCAAGCACAGGCCGCAATGCGCCCGTCTACGTCTTTGAGCGCGAACCTAGGGTTCACAGACGATCTGCGCAGCACAATCACCACAAACACACGGTCCCTGTCGGTCACCGCGTCCGGCCCGATCTATCAAGGTGGTCTGATCAGCTCTCGTTTGCGTCAAGCGATGGCGCAGCGCGACGCGGCACGCGGTGGGCTGCATGCGACCCGCCACAATATCCGTCAGGGCGTTGGCATTGCCTGGGCTCAGGTACTGTCCGCGCGGGCGCAAACCTCTGCTAGCCAGGAACAGATCAAAGCCGCGGAAGTGGCCTTTGAAGGGGTGCGCGAAGAAGCCTCACTTGGATCTCGGACCACATTGGATGTTCTGAACGCAGAACAAGAGCTGCTGAACGCGAAAGCAAATGCGGTGTCTGCACAAAGTGCTGAATATACAGCAACTTACAGCCTCTTGGCCTCTATGGGCTTGCTGACAGTGGACCACCTGAACCTGCGCGTGCAGCGTTACGATCCCGAGGCCTATTACAACCTCGTGAAAGACGCGCCTGTGTCGCGCAGCAAGCAGGGTGCGCAGTTGGACAAAGTTCTGAAAACGCTCGGCAAGGAATAAACCGACAGGCTCTTGTTGTTTCACACGGCGTCTGGCGCTACACTGGCCGCTAAGGCAAGAGTGGTA
>JABSOU010000279.1 GCA_013215215.1 Cognatishimia sp.
TTGAAAATCCTCGTGTCGGTGGTTCGATTCCGCCCCCGGGCACCATTTCCTTACGCCAACATACTGATATCGCTCAGCTTCTGTAGATTCTAGCGCGGGTGTAGGACATGGCGTATGACAAATCGGTCCCCTTTTCTTTCACAAAGAACGGCATCTATTACTTCGAGCGGCGTGTCCCTAGTGATCTGCGGCGATACTATGCAGCAACAAAGATCGCCTATTCATTGAGGACCAAATCTCCCCAGATTGCGCTTTCGAGGGCAACTCGGGCCGCACAACAACTTGATGAATACTGGTTTCACCTTCGAGTGCAGGACGATGATCTTCCCGGGAAACATCTGCTTCGGATGTCCCAAGCTGGAAGGACACAACAGGTCAGGCATATTGAAGCTGAACAAGAAGCATCTATTCCGCTGTCTGAGGCGGTCGCGATGTACCTACGGCTTAAGGGGGATAGTAAGCCAATCACCTTCAGGCGTGCTGCTGAGCGCTCCTGTGGTTATGTCATCGACACTTGTGGCGACAAAGACCTGACGCTTTATACCAAAATAGATGCTGCCGCCTTTCGAGACGCTATGGTTTCGCGTGGACTATCTGGAAGCAGCATCACGCGAGTCTTTGGGACGGTGCGCTCAGTGATTAACTTTGCTTCTAGCGAGTTGGGCCTTGAGCGCCCGAACCCATTTGCTGGCGTTTACTATGACCGCGAAAAAGGCGTCCGAAAGCGCGAACCGCTACCCTTCGAGGACCTCAAGGCCGTCCAAATCGAGTGTCGCCGCTTGGATGACGATCTGCGATGGCTGGTGTCGCTGGTCTCAGATACTGGGATGCGTCTGGCAGAGGCAGCAGGGCTGGCGCGGGAAGACATCATACTAGATGCGGACATCCCCCATGTCGTCATCCAAGAGCACTCCTGGCGGCGCTTGAAGACCAGGACCAGTACACGGATTGTCCCACTGGTAGGTGAGTCTCTTTGGGCCGCAAAGCGCCTAAAGAGCGCGACTCATGGCAGCGACTTTGCTTTTCCACGCTACAACCGAACAGACATGACCAACGCCAATGCAGCCAGTGCGTCGCTCAACAAGTGGTTGAAACCAATGGTCACTGAGCGATGTACCATGCACAGCTTCCGTCACTCCTTGCGCGATAGGTTGCGGGCAGTTGAATGCCCGTCAGACATAGTCGACCAGATCGGCGGATGGCAGACCGAAGGCGTTGGTCATAGTTACGGGTCGGGGTATCCGCTGGATGTACTGTACCGGTGGATGGAGAAGGTCATCAGCTGAGAAGAGGCAATAGTTGATTGTGGGGATGTTTCACTCTTCTATACGACAGAAACTCGGCACCCTTGTGTCTTTCCATTCTGCGAGGAGAGTTCCACAATTGCTGCAGTTCTCGTAATCAGTGTCTTTGCTTGGGTAACGTTTAAAAGTCACTGAGTAGCGCGCACCGCAGTTTGGACAGGTCGTTGTTTCGCCCTCGGGGGCATTCCAAGTTATTCCCAATTACGTCACCCTTACTTTTTTGGGACGACAGCACACCATAAGGCCACGCCATGTCCTACACCCGCGCTAGAATCTACAGAAGCTGAGCGATATCAGTATGTTGGCGTAAGGAAATGGTGCCC
>JABSOU010000280.1 GCA_013215215.1 Cognatishimia sp.
TCCCGCGTCGATCCCGCTTGATTGCTTCCTCATGATGCACCCTCCAATAACTTTGAAATCACGATCACGACCTTTCCGCCCTTGACTGGCTCTTCGAAGTGATCTGGGAACCGCGGGCGGAATCCGTTGTCGTCGCAGCCCATAGCATCGGCGATGCCGTCGATGCCTGCTTTCATCATCCCCGGCATGTTTTGAATGTCGCGGTGACGGCGATCGGGCGGATAGAATTTGAACTCGAGAACCGCGTCTGGGATCTTGGGCACGCGCTTGACGTTCGCCCACTGGTGCGCGACTGCGCGATACTTCGCGGTCGCGGTGGCCTTCGGCCGCCAGTGGCCCTTGGCGTGGCCGTTGAGCGCGCGCGGCGGCCATGGGAGAGTAAGCTCGATGGGTTTTTGGCGCATGTTCAATCTTTCCCCTTCTGCCGTCTACGTCGTCGGATACATCGATCACGAACGCGCTTGATGTCCTTACGCATTTCTTTGATCGCGGCCTCACGACGCTGAATCCGTCCGGCAATCTTGGCGACGTGAAGGAGCTCGTCATCGTTGGCCGCAAGCGTCCAGTCGACACCGCAGTCAAAAACAACAGGCTCGTCCGGCGACTTAGGTCCGATCAACGCGAACAGGCGTTCGGCCTCCATATCGGGGCCACCATTGTGACCTATCTGTACACCTGAGCTAGGCGTACAAGCTGATTGAACTGCGCCTGTTTTCACTGCCCTGCTCCGTGTTTAGTTTTCGATAATCTGATCAAGCGATGCGAGGAAAAGCGCGCCTACCTGTAGGAGCTCGCGGACCTCTTGGCGGAGCTTGACGGCCTCTTCGTGGGTCAACCGGCTAGGGTCCAAACTCTCTTGGCTGTGCGCGATCCCGTAGGAAGTCGCGACGTCGCCAAATTTTTTGGCCACGTTGTGGAAGCCGACCGGCGCGTTATTGCCCTTTGGGAATGGCTGGAAGCTGCCACCGGCGAGGCTGGCGAAGTGATTGGCCACCGGCTCCGCTGTCTCGGGCACGATCCGGCCTAGAGTGTCGAGATACACGACGCCCAGCCCACCTGGGCGCGTTTCCGGCTCGCCGACTGCGCGGGATACGGTTGAAGGGCTGACGCCGATCTCAGCACCGACGGCCTCAAGCCCCCCGCCTGCTTCCACAACCTTTTGCATCACGTGATGAATTGAACCCGGCCGAAGTTTTCTCATGACAACGTGTTCCGTCTTTTTTGCGGTTAAATGCCTGACCAAAGGTGCGAACCTCTGCTCATGACGAATTTGAAAGAAATCGATTTTGAAGCCAGACGCTCAGCGCTCGCGAGGTCTGGAATGCGGGAGGGGGTGCCGATTAACGGGCCCCCTCCAGCTTTCGGCATCGGGAGCGACACACTTCATGGCCTCGGCCGCGCCGCCTCGGATATAACCTCACGCGGTGGTGCAGACTTCACATCCACTACCGCGCGATTGTCTGGATGACTTCTGAAAAGGTTAACAGGGGCTTCGACTCCCGCAGCAAGGCAAAAGTCCTTGATTTTCCAGTACCAGCCGTCCGGAAAAACATTTTCTTTAATTGCACGTCCCATCAGAGCGGTGTGCTTATCA
>JABSOU010000281.1 GCA_013215215.1 Cognatishimia sp.
TATGCGCAAAGATGGACCCGCCTGAACCATGCAAGAACCGCCGGTTCGATACTAGCAGCCGTTTGCTGGCTGACTGCTGCACAGATAGTCTGAGATTGGGCGGGTGGGTGTTGTATCCTCTTGATGCGTAAGTTGCCAAGAAAGCGACTTTGGTCAGCACTTCGGGAAACCGAATGCAAGCACTTGGCATCGGGAGGATAAGCCCATTTTCAGCTCAGAACGAAACGCACAGAATATCCGGCAACGGCTCAAAACCGTCCAGCGGTCGGGCCAAGAGTTCGCGGGCTACCTTTCAAAACGGAGGAAGGCTCTAGTCAAAGAAGTAGGCTAGCATAGGAAAGACATTTTGGTGGAAAGGGCAGTAGTTCCCTAAAGCGTTCGCCTTTAAAACTGTAACTTGTGGCTCACCAAATTTGAAAAATGGCAAGCCGTCTGCAACTCGTCTGCTGCTAGAATATAATGCCCGTCCAACTAATTTTATTTGGCAGCAACGGGATAACAAAAGTCACTCCCGAAACCAGACTAGGTTCGAATTAGGTTTTTTGGGCTGTTTAGACCATTTCCCATAGAAGAGACCATTTTCTCCACTAACAATTCTGCATGTCCAGACAAAGTCTAATTCGTGTTCCTTATCCAGGTTGACGGAAGAATTTTCGTCAAATGATCCAACAGGCTGCTCTAATGAAGAATCTATTTTGCGGCTTCTCACTAAGAAATCCTCTCGTTTTTTTATACCTCGTTTGACCGTCGCTTCAATCTGTTCAATGCTGAGGCTTTGCGTGAGTTTGTTGGTGCCGAATAACAGCCCACCTGTGTGATCGTGCACCGAAACCAAAATGTCCAAGTTATTTGCGAGTGCCAAAAGAGTATTGTCATGGCTCAACAAAGCTTCAGATAGCTTTCTACTTTCGAAGCTCTTTTGCCTTAGAGATAGCCAGTCACCGAGCTTTTCTGCACTTTCTTTTAATGTCGTAATATCTTCGTGGGACCAATTCCTCTCTGACGAACTGATCAAGCAAACTGCTCCTACAGGTTCTAAATCATAGTTTCTGATAGGAAAACCCACATACCCTTTGATGCGTCCTGATTGAATGTACGGTAGGTTTGAAAATCCGTTTTCATCCGACAAATTTGTTGCTTTAAAAAGAGCGTTGCGTGCAATCGGAACTTTGCAAACAGTTTCATCTAACTTATCAACTCGATGGGTGCTGTGAACTAGTGTTTTTTCAGAGTTGCCGAAATAGTACAGGTTATCGTGCGTTTTAACGCTGATGTAGCATCCATCACAGTTCAGCTTTTTCTTGAGATCTGCGGCCATTTGGTCAGCCGCCGTATTTAGGTTTTTCATATGCCCCTACCTAGGAAACCCGGTAATTCAGAACCAAAAGCGCAATCCTTTCGGTTGATATAGCTAGAATTTTGACAACTTCTACGTTTTTTTACCAAATGAAAAAAATTAACCCGAACCAAACTCGACGTTGCAACAAAAAAATTATCAGATTCAAACAAGACACTCGCGCATCTTGGGCTCGTTGCGC
>JABSOU010000282.1 GCA_013215215.1 Cognatishimia sp.
GCTGCCGCAGAAAGCGGGGGGCATCACGCTCACTCATATGCTCAACAAACGCGGTCGGATCGAGTTGGAAACCACCGTCGTAAAGCTGGAAGAGGGACGATATTACCTTGTTTGCGCGGCCTTCTTTGAACAGCGATTGATGGATCATCTGCGCACCCATCAGAACGGTGAGGATGCGGAAATCATTCTGCGCTCGAACGACTGGGCGGCGCTGACGCTAAACGGCCCCAAGGCGCGCGATGTGCTGGCGGCCTGCACCGATGCGGATCTGAGCAACGCAGGTTTCCCATGGCTTAAGGCGCGGGAAATCACGGTGGCGGGCGTGACGCTCTGGGCGTTCCGCATGTCGTATGCCGGCGAACTTGGTTGGGAATTCCACATCCCGCGCGACGGTGCGCTTCAGGTCTATGACGCGCTTTGGGCCGCCGGTGAGGCGCATGGCATAAAGGACTATGGCAGCTTTGCGATGAACGCTTTGCGAATGGAGAAAGGCTTTAAGGGCGCTGGCGAGTTGACCAATGAAGTGACCCTGTCGGAAGCCGACGTCATGCGGTTCGCCAAGCTCGACAAAGACTATCTGGGCGTCGAAGCAACGCGTGCCAGTGCCGCAGAGGCCGAGGCGGGAGATATGCCTTGGGTTTGCGCCTATCTTGCCATCGACGAAGATGGAGAAACGGACGGTCATGGCGGCGAAGCGGTGATGCTGGGCGATCGCGTGGTCGGGTCCACGGCTTCGGTCGTCTATGGACCAACGGTCGGCAAGATCCTGGCCTTCGCCTATATCAAACCAGAGGCCGCAGCACCTGGCACGGACTTGACGGTGATTGTCCATGGCGCACCACGCGCAGCTAAAGTCTTGGGTGAACCGGCCTATGATCCGGCCAGCACACTGCCACGGACGGATGCGGCATGACCGGCTCGGTACATAAAATCAGGCGGATTAGTCTCTGGCATGTGCCGCTGACCAGTCATGAGGCCTATTACATGGCTGAGGGCAAAACCTGTGACACGGTCGAGACTGTCGTTCTGGCGGTTGAGACCGACACCGGCCTCATTGGCTGGGGCGAAGTCTGCCCGATCCCGCATTACCTGCCTGCTTATGCGCGGGGTGTTGCCTCGGCGATTACCGAACTCGCGCCGGTTCTCATCGGCGCCGATCCGGTTGGGCCCGAGGCCGTCATCGCGAAGGCCGATGCCTATCTGCAAGATCACCGCTATGCGAAGTCCGCTTTGGATATCGCCCTGTGGGACATCACTGGTCAGGTCGCGGGGCTTCCGGCCTATGCGTTGCTTGGCGGGCGCAGGGCTGCGGATATGCCGCTCTATCATTCGATCACCTGCATCGCGCCCGATGAGATGGCGCGGATTGCGCGTGAGGCCTATGCGACCGGGATCCGACAATTCCAAGTCAAGCTTGGCGCATCGGGTGATTGGACCACCGACGTCGAGCGTCTGACCAAAGTGCGCGAGGCCGTCGGAGACGGGCCACTGGTCTATGGAGATTGGAACTGCGGAGCGA
>JABSOU010000283.1 GCA_013215215.1 Cognatishimia sp.
TCGGACTGATAGTCAAAATCGGGACCCATCGGATCGGTTTTCACATCATGCTGGTGCAGAATGTCCAGGTTCAGCGTCTTGGGCCACCAATCGGTGGTCGGCTGTGCCTGAGAGGTATTGCCCCCATGCATCACCGGGCATTTGCCAGCGCTTTTGTCATGTACGTTCATGTGAAATCCTTTTCCTGAAGTCGAGGTGGGTCTGATGCCTGCCAATGAAATCGGCGTATCTCGTGTTTAGAATAGATCTAAATTTTCATTTGAAGAAATTGTATTTTTGAATTCAATTGATATGATTTTCTTATGAATAATCTGACATTGAAACAGCTGCGTTATTTCGCGGCCGTCGCCAAACACGCGCATTTTGGCCGAGCGGCTGAGGCCTGTGCCGTGTCGCAACCCGCTTTGTCTGTGCAAATCAGAGAGTTAGAGCAATCGCTCGGCATGGCTCTGTTTGAACGCAGCACGCGGCAGGTGCGTTTGACCGGCTTTGGCGAAGAATTTGCGCGGCGCGCGCGGGATATTCTTCGCTCGGTGGATGAGCTGGGCGATCTGGCGCGGGCCTCACGTGGAGGCATGGCGGGGCAATTGCGGCTTGGGGTGATTCCTACGGTCGCGCCCTATCTATTGCCGCGCGTGCTGAGGGTTTTGGATGAGGCTTACCCGGGGCTGGAGCTGAAGATCCGTGAAACCTTGACCCAGACTCTGATCGCAGAGTTGTCCGAAGGTCGTCTGGATGCGGCGATTGTGGCCTTGCCTCTCGCCGAAGCCGGGTTGGACGAATTCGCGCTGTTTGATGAAGAGTTCGTATTGATCCGACCGTCTGATGAGGGCGACATGCCGGTGCCTGCGCCGGATCAGCTGCGGGAGATGAAGCTCTTGCTCTTGGAAGAGGGGCACTGTTTTCGCGATCAGGCCTTGGCGTTTTGTAGTTACAATCCTAGCTCGTCTCGTGAATTGCTTGATGCTTCGTCCCTTTCGACTTTGGTACAGTTGGTGGGGTCAGGCGTTGGTGTCACCTTGATCCCTGAGATGGCAGTGCCTGTAGAAACCCAATCCGCGCAGGTGGCGGTGGCACGGTTTGGCAGGCCGCAGCCGACGCGCTCTATTGGTCTGGCGTGGCGGAAATCCAGTTCCTTGGCGGGTCAGCTAGAACAGTTGACGCATATTTTGAGGGACGCTCTTAGCCCGAACTAGACGCCCCACCCGTACCAGAACAACAAAAGGCTGAGGCCGATCCACGTGATGATCAGCACCCAATAGAGCCCCGGCGTGTCGCGGCGACTGATGGGTTCGACGAAAAAGGTCTCTCCACTGCGCAGGGCTGGGATCGTCCACATTAGGAACAAGATGCCCCTGATCCAATTCAAGTTAGTGAAGAGCGCGAGGTAGACGACGCCCAGTCCCAGCCATGTGCGCCATTTGGTGTCGGGTTTGGCGGGAGTGGGTTTGGCTGGCTGAGGTTTACTTGGCGTCGCGGCGCTTTTGACCGCGGTCAGGAAGAACGCCCCGCCGTCCG
>JABSOU010000284.1 GCA_013215215.1 Cognatishimia sp.
AGTTTGGCTGCAATGCTGCTGACGCCCGCGTCCTTTGTTGCCTTGCTGTCGGCAAAGAAGTTATCCGCGTCGTCTACATCTTCTGCCTCGTCTTCATAGGCGGCGAGGTCTTCGGCGTGAGTAGAAACGTCAGATTCGGGTTCCTCATCGAGCTCTTCGATGCTCTCTTCGGTCTCGACCATCTGTTCTTCGATGTGCTCTTCGGCGACGTCTGGAGTGTCCTCGACAGGCGTCTCTTCGACCACGTCAGCCTCAGCACTCTCGGCTTCGGCTTCATGTGCGGCCACATCGTCTGCGACATCTGCCGCATGGACTTCGGCCTCATTGTCGACCTCAGCAAAAAACGCCTCGCGTTCTTGTGCCAGCTGATCTTCGTCGATGGCGACGGTCTCTTCGCCCTCTGCGATCTGATCTTCGAGGTCAGCGTCTGGGGCTTTAACAATCTCGTCTTCGACCTCTGGCGCGCGGTCTGCAATCGCGTCACCCGCGGTCAGAACCAAAGTGCCCTGGTCGGTGCGGGCTTGCACGCGGCGTTCGATCTCGCGTTCTGCGATCCGCGCCAGCATTTCAGCATCAGGGGTTGGGGGCTCTGCACCGAAATAACGGTCGTCCGCAGCCAAATCCCGGAAATATTCCGCAATCGCTTTCATGGTGTCGAAGTTGTCTTCGAAACCCTCTAGCGTGCAGGAGAATGTCCCATACGATACTGTCAGTACTTTATTATTGGTAACCATGTTCCCGGTTCCTTTGCACTACTCAGAAACTTGTTTACCACACCGAGGGTGGCCAAACGTGACCGATTCTGTGCCTTTCAGCGTATCATTTTGAGGCTAAAATGGGGCAACTGGTTAATAAGGATAGGTGAAATAGGCATATGGCAGCCATTGTCCACAGTCGTGAAACAGTGACCCTCGTGGGGGCTGGATTGGCAACGGCTGACGCAATCCGACGTTGTCTAGCGCTCGCACCTAAGTTGATTGCAGCAGATGGTGGCGCGCGGCACTGTTTGGACGCGGGGCTGATGCCCGAAGCGGTTTTTGGCGATTTGGACAGTCATTCCAATATTTCGGACCTTCCAAAAGAGCGTGTTCATCGGATCCAGGAACAAGACTCAACGGATTTTGACAAAGCCCTGCGCTCTATCGATGCGCCGCTTGTTTTGGGTGCTGGCTTCACGGGGCTGCGGGTGGATCACTATTTGGCGTGCCTAAATACTTTGGTACGGCGGCCGGATCGGCGTTGTATCCTGTTGGGCGATACCGATATAGCCTTTTTGCTTCCGCCGCACTTCCAAATGGACCTGGCGGCAGGGACACGCGTGTCCTTGTTTCCCATGGGATTGGTTGAGGGCACATCTGACGGTCTGAAATGGCCGATCTCGGGTCTTAGCTTTGCGCCTGATGGGATGGTTGGAACCTCCAACGAAGTCGAGGGCGAGATCGAGATCTCGGTGACCTCGCCCAAGCTTTTGATGATCCTGCCTGAAGCCGAGCTCGAGGCCGCTA
>JABSOU010000025.1 GCA_013215215.1 Cognatishimia sp.
GCACATCGGAAAACATGCTGCACCGTGCACGGGTGTCATCTGGTGAAACCGTTCTTGTGGCCGGTGCCTCGGGCGGCGTAGGTTCTGCGACAGTTCAATTGGCTAAGAGACGCGGCGCGACGGTGATCGCAATCACCAGCCCTTCGAAAGTCGACGACCTGAAAGCGCTTGGCGCGGATCAAGTGGTATCGCGCGGTGCCGACTTGGTCGACGTTCTGGGAGATGAAAGCGTCGACGTCGTGGTCGACAACGTAGCCGGTGATCAATTCCCTCAGATGCTAAAAGTTCTCAAACGCGGCGGGCGACTGGTGTCGAGCGGTGCTATCGCTGGCCCGATTGTAGCGCTAGATATGCGCGATATGTATCTGAAGGATATCACCCTGATTGGCAGCACCGCTTGGGACGAGCCAGTGTTTCCGAACCTTGTCGGCTATATCGAACGTGGCGAAATCCGGCCCCTGTTGGCCAAGACCTTCCCCCTCAAAGACATCGCACAGGCGCAGGCTGAGTTTCTCGAAAAGAAACACCTCGGCAACTTCGTCCTGATCCCGCCGCAGGACTAAGGCTCAACAAATCGCAGGAGTGGCTTGTGCAAACGCCCAGGGCGGCCAAAGGCCCGCAGCGCCTCCTGCCAATGCACGGCCGCAAACCCTTCGACACCTGGCAGATCAGTATCTCGCAATCGCGGCCAAAGGGACTGAAAGCCCGCCTGCCATGCCTCGGGCGACAAATCTTTCAACCGATCCCGCAGATGAAAACGCCGCAAATTCGCGCGCGTTTGCGCATTTGGAAAGACGCTTTGGCCGGACAAGAGGCCATAGCCCACGAACTCTCCGTCTGGCATGGCGTTCAGGATCGACATCCCCAAGGGCCCGCCAACCGCATCAAACACCAGTCGCGTTGAGGCCGCAATGGATTGGATCAGCGACGTATCGCTCTCATGCACCGGCACAACGCCTTTGGCCTCGAGCCCCGCGCGCCGCTCGGGCGAGCGGTAGATCCCAATTACCTCACTGGCCCCATCCTCACGCGCCCATTGCGCAAGAATTGAGGCGATGAATGACCCCGCACCTGTCAGGACGACACGTTTGCCCCGCACGGGCCATTCCCGCAAAAGATACTGCGCCGTCAGAGGGTTAATATACCCCCGCGCGGCCAACTCCAGCGACACATCCACAGGCACCGGCACAGCAATGCTCGGATCACAATCCACAATTTCCTGCCACGTCCCATCCCCACGCAGAGGGAGCGCCAAACGACCGATAAGGTGCTGATAGGCTTCAGGCGCTTCAACCACCTCGCCGACCCCCTCATATCCTGCGATCATAGGCGGAGTGATCAGATGCTTATAAGCCCCCGTGATCGGGATCAGATCAGACGGGTTTATCGGCGCGGCCAGCATCTTTACTCGCAGTTTGTTCGGGACCCGATCCGCAGTCGCAACGCGCTCATAGGACAGAACATCCTTGGGACGGCCGAACTCGGCGTAGCGCAAAGCGAGGTGGGTTTGCTTTGAGGTGTACATGAGCCCGTCTCAATCCAAAAACTGCGCGTTGTTAAGCCCTATGCGGCCCAAGCACACAAGTCAAAAGTCTGGCGCATGAGGCATTCTACGCCACGTCGCGAGCACACAGACCGCGCAGACAATCGTTGAAATCGCAACGTTGCAAATGCAACTTAAATATCTGAAATAAAATAGTTAAATTAAAACACCTGGATAGCGACCTGTTAGCGAAAACGTGGCAATGCAAGACCAAAACCGACACCTCACAAGCATTGACTCACCGCCCCGCACTCTTTATCCGCCCTGCCTAACCCGCGGGAACCCCGCCAGTCTGTGTAAGTCGCGTTTTGATCGAATTAACTGACGTCTCTGTCTCCTACAACGACAAGGTTGTGCTCTCTGAGGTCTCTTTGCGCCTCACAGAACGCCGCATTGGCGTCATTGGCAGCAATGGCAGTGGCAAGAGCACCTTTGCGCGGCTTTTGAACGGGTTGCTTCTGCCGGATCGCGGCACAGTCACCGTGGATGGGCTGGACACCAAGACCAAAGCCAAGGAAGTCCGCCAAAAAGTCGGCTTTGTGTTTCAGAACCCCGACTACCAGATCGTCTTTCCCCTAGTCGAAGAAGACATCGCTTTCGGCATGAAGAACCTCGGCTTTGACAAAGCGACCATCGCGGCCAAAACCGAAGAAGCCCTGAAACGCTACGACCTCTGGGATCACCGCACCCATGCGGCGCAATTCCTGAGTGGCGGGCAGAAACAACTCTTGGCGATCTCGGGCGTTCTGGTGATGGAACCGAGCTATATCGTCTTTGACGAACCAACGACGCTTTTGGATCTACGCAACAAGCTCACCGTGACCGGCGCCATTCGCGAGTTGGAGCAGACCGCCATCGTTGTGACCCACGACCTCGATCTGATCGCCGATTTCGACCGCGTCATCGTATTCGCCGACAACCGCGTGATGGCCGATGATGTGCCAGAGGTGGCGATCGGGAAATACCGCAAGGCGATGGGCGATGTTTGATCTCTATCGCCCCGGCACGTCCTTTTTGCACCGCGCGCCCGCGGGTGGAAAGGTTTTGGCGTTGTTCGTTCTCGGCACGCTGGCCTTTATTGTCGATGACATCCGCCTCATTTTCGCAGGTCTTGCCTTAACCCTCCTGCTCTATCCCGTCTGTGGATTGACGCTGAAAAACGCGTGGGCGCAAATCCGCCCGACGCTATGGATCCTGATCGCGATCTTCATCGCTCAGGCGATTTTCAACACATGGCAGCTGGGCGTCTTTGTGATCGCGCGCTTTGGCCTGTTGCTCTTGCTCGCAGGCCTCCTGACCCTGACGACCCGCGCCTCTGACATGATCGACGGCATCGAACGCGGACTGCCGTTCCTGCGACCGCTCGGCGTGAACCCGGCCAAAGTCAGCCTCGCGCTTTCCCTGGCGCTGCGGTTCATTCCCGTGCTGGCCCAAATTACCCGAGAGGTCCGCGAAGCCCAGCGCGTGCGCGGGCTAGAAAACAGCGTGATCGCCCTCGCCATCCCTCTTTTCGTGCGCACCCTGCGCATGTCTGACGATATTGCCGACGCCATCGAGGCACGCGGCTACCGACCTTAACGATTGAAAAACGAAGGACACAATGATGACCCTTAACACCCGCGACATCGTCATGATCGCACTCTTCGCGGCCCTAACCGCCGCGCTTGGCCTGTTCCCACCGATCACCCTGCCCATCGCCGGCGGTGTTCCGATCACGGCCCAATCCATGGGCTGCATGCTCGCTGGCGCTCTGGCCGGCGCGAAACGCGGCGGCCTGGCGCTGGCGCTCTTTGCTCTGCTGGTTGCGATTGGCCTGCCTCTGATGGCCGGTGGCCGCGGCGGTTTCGGCCTGTTCCTGACCCCATCCGGTGGTTTCATCATCGGCTTTGCGGCAGCAGCCTTTGTGATCGGCTGGCTCTTTGCACGTCACTCGGGCGAAGTGCCTTTGGTGACCTCGATCATCTACATTGCCATTGGTGGCATTGGCGTCGTGTACCTCTTTGGCATTCCTTGGTGGGCCTATACGGCAAACCAAAGCATCGCTGTGGTTGCTGGCAAATGCACCGTCTTCCTGCCGGGTGACGCGATCAAAGTTGTGCTGGCCGCCTTGATCGCACGCGGTGTGCGCCGGGCCTATCCGGGCCTCTGATCCGGCGATTGTCGACTATGAGAACGCGGCAAGAGATTGCCGCGTTTTTTATGTCATCTGCTCCAGATCAAGGCACAGCTCGTCGGGGATCTCCTGTGAGCGGCCTGTCGCCTTATCCACGCAGATCCAAATGATTTCGGCCGAAGCCTTTAGCTTTGTCTCAACAGACATCTTGAGCGTGAATGTCAGACTTGATCCGCCAATGCGCGCCACTTGCGTCCTCACCGAGATCTCTTCGTCATAATAGCAAGGCGCCGCGAAGGTGACTTCGATCTTGCGTACGAGGAACATATAGCTGCCACCCGGCGCGAAGGCCTGACCCAGACCATGCGCCCTGAGGGCATGACTGAGCGCGGCTTCGAAATGGCTGACATAGGCCGCATTATGCATGTGACCGTGCATATCAATGTCCCGAAACGGCAGTCTGATGCGATAGGTGGCGTCCATGGGTGCGCTCTTTCGTTGCGATGATTTATCTCTAGGGGCAGCCACATGGGTCTTCAAGCTCTGCGCCTTAGCGCAACATCAAATTCCCTCTTGCGCAAAAGCAGGCTAAGGAAGCCCAACTGACAGCAATAGGACCCTGGATGCCCCTACACAAAGCTCTGGCCCATCACGCCGAAACGCGGCCTGATCAGCTCGCGGTGTCGCTTGGCGCGCGAAGCCTTAGCTTTGGAGAGCTCCATAGACGCAGCCAGGCGCTGGACGGGTTTTTCTCAACGCTACCGCGCCAGCACCGTGATCAGGCTCAAGAGGTGCCGCTGGTCGCTGTGCACATGGGCAATCACACAGCGCTGCCTGAACTTTTGGCGGCAGCCCTTGCGGGATCTTGCTGCATTATGTTGCTGGATCCCTTGCTACCCGCGGCGCGCATTCAGGACATCCTTGATCGCCTTCCGCCAGATGCCTTGTTCACGGCGGCCGACGGCGACAACTTTCATATCAAAGCGCCGGTCTATTCGGTGACATCGCATGAGAGCCTCGATCCTTTGATCGCGGCCTCGCCTGCTCAGGCAACGTCGCCCACCCCTTCAGATCCTTTCATGGTGGCATTTACCTCTGGCACCACGTCGACCCCCAAGGCCTTTGCCCGAGACCGCGCCAGCTGGCAAAGATCCCTTGGTCGTGGGCGGTCGCATTTCGGCATGCATGCGGGCCTTAGCACGCTCGCGCCGGGGCCGCTTGTGCATGGGTTATCGCTCTATGCCTTTGCCGAAACCCTGGAGGCTGGCGCCAGTTTCCACGCGATGGACAAGTTCACGGCAGAAGGCGCCGCTGACATTATTGCCCGGCAAAAGGTGAGACGTCTGGTCTGTGTGCCCACAATGCTTGAGGCGCTCAGCCAGACGCAGCCGGATTTGCCAGACCTCGCGCAGATCACCACTGCGGGGGCAAAACTCCCCCCTGACCTTTTGGCAAAAACTCAGGATTTTGCCCGTAATGCTAAGATCACGGAATACTATGGCGCGTCCGAGCTTGGCTTTGTGACAACGATCACCCATCGCGCAGGTGGCACGGTGGCCCAGAGTGTCGGCACCGCTTTTCGCGAGGTCACGCTCGACATTCGACATCCCGATGCCGAGGGCCATGGGGAGATTTGGGTCAAAAGCGATCTTGTCATTCAGGACTACCTCTGGCGCGACGATGACAGCGGGTTTCGTCGCGACGGCGCGTGGAGTTCGGTTGGCGATATTGGGCGTATCGAGGGGGGCAATCTGCATCTGATCAGCCGTGCGGGGGGGATGGTGACTTCGGGTGGAAATAATATCTATCTGGACGAAGTCTCCACCCATTTACGCGCCCATCCAATGATCAAGGATGCGGCCGTCTTAGGAATAGAAGATCGCTATCTGGGCACCCGTCTTGTTGCGGTCGTAGAACCAACAGACAGCGGGATCACGCAAGGCGCACTTGTGGCCCATTGCCAGAGCGGACTACAAAAATACAAGATCCCACGCGCGTTTTATAGGCTGGCCAAGTGGCCAATGACCACGAGCGGTAAAATCGCGACCGGGCAGCTCAATAACTGGATTTTAGAGGAGGACGACAGGCTTGCCCCGCTTTGAAATGCCAGACACCCATCAGCCCGTCGTAATCGCCGCGCGGCGTACGCCGATTGCGCGGGCGGGCGGTGCCCTGAGGCGTGTCGAACTAGAAGACCTCGCCGCGCCGGTTTTGAAGGCTTTGATTTCAGACGGCGGTGTTGCGCCACAGGATGTGGATGACGTGATCCTTGGCAATGCAACCGGCGGAGGTGGCAATATCGCGCGGCTGGCGGCTTTGCGCGCGGGGTTTCCGGTGGACGTTGCGGGCGTCTCTGTGGACCGTCAATGCGGCTCGGGCCTTGAGGCGATCATGATGGCCTGCAATCTGGTGGCTGCAGGCGCTGGTCAGGTCTATTTGGCTGGGGGTGTCGAAAGCACGAGCCGCGCGCCGATACGAATGCGACGGCCCGACGTGGAGGGTGGCGAACCTACACCCTATGCTCGGGCGCGTTTCTCGACGGATGAGATCGGCGACCCGGACATGGGCATCGCCGCCGAAAATGTCGCGCGACAGTTCAACATCACGCGGGCGCGCGCCGATGGGTTTGCGCTGCAAAGCCATCGGCGCGCTTGCCAGTCCCAGAACGCGGGGCTCTTTGATCAGGAAATCTGTCCGATCGACATTGGTGACGGAGACATCTTTAACCGCGACGAAGGCCCCCGCAGCGATACATCCCGGGAAAAACTCGCAGCTCTTCCACCGGTCTTTTTGGACGGTGGAACAGTGACCGCTGGCAACGCCTGCCCTCTCAACGACGGAGCCTCTGCCGTCCTGGTGACAAGCCTTGCGATGGCCCGCCGCTTGCAAGCCCCTGACGTCTTGGCTTACGCAGGTGGCGCGTCAGCCGGTGTTGACCCAAATATTCTTGGCATCGGACCAGTGGCCTCAACCCGAAAACTGCTTGCAAGACAGCCGGAGCTAGACCCAAACGCCGCGCAGTTCATTGAATTTAACGAAGCCTTCGCCGCTCAGGTCCTCGCCTCATTGGACGCGCTTGGAATTGACGAAACGAAGGTTAACCAACAAGGCGGCGCTTTGGCGCTGGGGCACCCTTTTGGCGCCTCTGGAGCCATTTTGGTGACACGGCTCTTCCATCAGTTCCGCACGGCGAAAACGAGCGCTAAGCCAGACGCTTTGGGCTTAGCGATGATGGGCATTGGCGGCGGTATGGGCCTGACTGCGGCCTTCCGCTATAAGCCGGTGTCATGAGGTTCACATCTATTTTGATTACGGGCGCCAGCAGCGGGCTAGGTGCAGCTTTGGCCCAGGAACTTGCCGGACCCGGTGTGTCTCTGGTTTTGGTTGGCCGCAATGAGGACCGGCTCAACGCGGTCGTGCAAACTTGCGCGGCGAAAGGCGCGTCTGCGCATCCGCTTGTGCTCGACATCAGCGATCAAGACGCAGCCCTAATCGCACTCACGCAAGCCGACACTCAGCACAAGTTTGATCTCGCTATCGCCAATGCCGGCGTTGCCTACGGGCGGGAAACACCTGAATTGGCACGCACCACGACAGCGACAAATGTGCTAGGCGTTCTCAGCACGATCCAAGCGGTTGAACCCGGAATGGTCGCGCGTGGAAAAGCCCAGATCGGGTTGATCAGCTCGTTGGCCGCGTTCCGTACCCTCGGAGGCCCTGCCGCCTATGCCGCCAGCAAGGCCTGGGTGCGCCTGTTCGGAGAGGCTCTGCGCGGACGCATGGCCAAGAAAGGTGTCGGAGTAACGGTAATTTGCCTCGGTTTCGTGGACACGCCTATGGTCGACGCGCGCACCAGAGAGCACATGTCAGAAGCGCTTATGCCCGCCGATCTGGCTGCACGCAAAATCGTAAAAGCGCTGTACAAGAACCACGCCCGCCTGTCGTTTCCATCAGGCTTTTCGCTGCGCACTTGGTGGCTGGCGACCCTGCCCGCTTGGTGGACAGACCGAAAGATCCGACGCGCGGCCCGGAAAGCCGCTAAACAAACAGACCTTTGAACTGATCGCGCAGCAGGTTCTTTTGCACCTTCCCCATTGTGTTGCGCGGCAAAGCCTCCATCACCACGAGCTTCTTTGGGTGTTTGAACTTGGCCAATGACGCTGTGACCGCCGCCATGATGGCCTCTAGGTCGGGCGATTGATCAGGCAATGGAACAAGCACGCCGACTGGGCTCTCGCCAAAATCGGGATGCGGCACGCCGATCANGGCGCTTTCCAANACGCCGGGCTGATCATCCAGCAAGACTTCAAGCTCTTTGGGGTAAATATTGAACCCGCCCGAGATGATCAGGTCTTTGTTGCGCCCCAGAATATGGACGTAGCCGTCCTCATCCACCTTGCCCAAATCGCCGGTGATAAAGAACCCATCGTCGCGCAGCTCTGCGGCGGTTTTGTCAGGCATCTGCCAATAGCCCTGAAAGACGTTGGGGCCACGTACTTCCAGAACACCGATCTCGCCATCAGGCAGTGTCTCGCCCGTTTCGGGGTCTGTGATCTTCAATTCAACATCCGGCAGAGGAAACCCAACAGTGCCCGCGCGGCGGTCGCCGTCATAGGGGTTTGATGTGTTCATATTCGTTTCCGTCATGCCATACCGCTCAAGGATCCGGTGACCTGTGCGGTCTTGGAACTGGACATGGGTTTCGGCCAAAAGCGGCGCGGAACCAGAAACAAAGAGCCGCATATGACCGGTGAGGTCCCGGTCAAACCGTGTGTCCCCAAGAAGCCGTGTATAGAAGGTCGGTACGCCCATAAGGCTCGTGGCCTTAGGCATCAGGTCGATCATCTGATCAAGATCGAACTTGGGCATGAAGATCATCTTGCCGCCCACCAAAAGCACCACATTTGTCGCCACAAAAAGACCGTGGGTGTGAAAGATCGGCAAGGCATGCAAGAGCACGTCAGATCCATCAAACCGCCATTCCCGCACGAGCGTTTGGGCGTTGGACAGCAGATTGTCTTGAGACAACATCGCCCCTTTAGAGCGCCCCGTGGTGCCGGAGGTATAGAGGAAGGCCGCCAGATCACTGCCGGATCTCGCTACGGTTTCAAAGTGATCAATGTCTTTGGCCTGCTCAGACAGGCTGCCCGTTCCATCCGCATTCAGAGTTGCAACAGGCACGCCGATGGTTTCGATCTGGCCCGATTTGGCGGCATCACAAACCACCAGTTTCGCGCCACTGTTTTCGATGAAATAGCGCAGCTCATCGACGGTGTAGCCTGTATTCAAAGGCAAAAAGACAACGCCTGCCTGAATACATCCTGCAATCAGGGCCAGCGCCTGAGGTGATTTCTCGACCTGAATGGCCAGCCTATCTCCGGCCACAAGGCCCAGATCTGTGATCGCCTGCGCAAAGCCCGCGGCCTGGGCGACGAAAGCCCGGTACGACATCTCTTGGCCATCCGGCAGGATCAGAAATGTCTCAGCGTTGTTTGCATGACAGCCAAAGAGGGCGTCATAAAGCGGGTTGGCCATGAGACCCCCTTTTCATTCTAAAGTCTGCGCGCTTTATAGGGAGGTCTCATTGCAAAGCCAACAATCAGCCCCATCTGTTATGCAGCACTACCCGAAAAATCCCGCTTTGATACAAATTGTTTATTCCAGTGCGCTATGCCCCTAGACTATGATTATCAAACATGCGCCACAGGCCCCGATCATTTCTATACGATTAAGACTACCACATGACGATTAAGAACCTCGTGACGGCTCCGATTGCTGGACAGAAACCCGGCACCAGCGGGCTGCGCAAAAAGACCGCTGTTTTTCAAAGCCCGCACTTCCTGGAAAACTATGTTCAGTCGATTTTTGACGGGATTGGCGGCGTTGCGGGGAAACGCTTTGTCATCGGCGGAGATGGGCGGTTTTTCAATCGTCAGGCCATCGATGTGATCCTGCGCATGGCCGCAGCCAATGGCGTGGCGGAATGTATCGTTGGCCGCGATGGGCTTTTGTCCACACCCGCTGCCTCGCATCTTATTCGGCTGAATGGCACCAACGGAGGGCTGATCCTGTCGGCTAGCCACAATCCCGGCGGCCCAAACGCGGATTTCGGACTGAAATTCAACGGCGCAAACGGCGGGCCTGCATCAGAGGCCGTGACCGAAGAGATTTACGCCTGCACCCAAAACATTGAGGCCTATAAGATCCTGGAGGCCCCTACCGTCGACCTTTCGGTCGAGGCCACGACGACGCTGGGCGACATGACAGTCACCGTGATCGATCCGGTCAGCGACTATGCCGAGTTGATGGAAAGCCTGTTTGATTTCGACGCCATTCGCGCGATGTTTGAGGGCGGATTTCGCATGGTCTTTGACTCAATGCTCGCAGTTACGGGTCCCTACGCGAAGGAAATCTTTGAAACGCGCCTTGGTGCGAAACATGGCACGGTGATCAATGGCGAGCCCAGCCATGATTTTGGCGGAGGCCATCCCGACCCCAACCCAATCTGGGCGCGCGAGCTGATGGCAATCATGCAATCTGACACGCCTCCGGATTTCGGAGCGGCGTCCGACGGCGACGGGGATCGCAATATGATCACCGGACCGCATCGCTATGTGTCTCCGTCAGACAGTCTGGCCATTCTCGCAGATCTCGCGCATTTGGCCCCTGCCTATAAAGGCGGGCTGGCAGGCGTTGCGCGTTCCATGCCGACCTCTTGTGCGGTGGATCGTGTGGCGGCCGCGAAGGGGATGGAGAGCTTTGAAACGCCGACCGGCTGGAAGTTCTTTGGCAATCTGCTGGACGCAGGCCGCGTGACGCTTTGCGGTGAGGAAAGTGCCGGGACCGGGTCAGATCATGTGCGCGAGAAAGACGGGCTTTGGGCGGTTCTGCTTTGGCTGAACATCTTTGCGGCCACGGGCAAATCGATGGATCAGATCCTTGCCGATCACTATGCCACCTACGGCCGGACCTATTATTCGCGCCACGATTTTGAGGCGGTAGAGACTGAGAATGCCAATGCGTTGATGGATGCACTGCGCGCCAAATTGCCGGATCTGGCGGGCCAGGAGGTCAACGGGCTCAGGGTGCAAGCCGCCGATGAGTTTGCCTATGACGACCCCGTGGATGGGTCCCGATCCGAGCGCCAAGGCCTGCGCATTCTGTTTGAGGGCGGCGCGCGGGCCATTTTCCGACTGTCAGGCACGGACACCGAAGGGGCGACGCTACGCGTTTATCTGGAAAGACTGGAAACCGCGAAGAACAAGCTTAAAGCGGATCCGCAAAAAGCTTTGGCCAATGTGATTGCCTCCGCAGAGACTCTGGCTGAGATCAAAGCCCACACCGGTCGCGCAGCACCGGACGTCATCACGTAAAAGACCCCTCCGCGCCGGAACGCGAAGGGGCCTGTGCTTCATCTAACCCTAGTTTTAGACGAAGCGATTGACGTAGTTCTCCAGGATTTCCTGACGACCCGAGCGTGGCGCCGGGTTGATGTCGTCAGACAAAACGCGCTCTGAAATCGAAGCGAGATCGCTGTTCAGCATCGCTTCAGCCTCTGGCGTTTTCCAACCCGCATAGCGGTCATCAAGCGCCTTCTGCAATCCGCCATCTTCGACCATCGCCGCCGCCGCTTTAAAGCCACGCGCACAGACATCCATGCCACCCGCGTGGCTGGCAATCAGGTCAATCGGATCAATCGACTGACGACGAATTTTAGCGTCAAAATTCGTCCCGCCCGCGCCCAGACCTCCGGCTTGGATGATATGGTAATAGGTCAGCGCAACTTCGGGCACGTTGTTAGGGAACTGGTCAGTGTCCCAGCCAGACTGATAGTCATTGCGGTTCATATCAATCGACCCCAGCATGCCCTCAGAGGCAGCGACCGCGATCTCATGCTCAAAGCTGTGACCGGCAAGGATCGCGTGACCCTGTTCAAGATTCAGCTTTACTTCGTTTTCCAAGCCATACTTGCGCAAGAAGCCAATGCAGGTCGCCGCATCATAGTCATACTGATGCTTGGACGGCTCTTGCGGCTTTGGTTCGACCAGGATCTGTCCCTTGAAGCCAATTTTATGTTTGTAGTCGACCACCATCGACAGGAAGCGGCCCATGTGGTCCAGCTCTTGGCCCATGTCGGTGTTGAGGAGCGTCTCATAGCCCTCACGACCACCCCAAAGCACGTAGTTCTCGCCACCCAGCTTATGGGTTGCGTCCATGCAGCCCTTTACTGTCGCAGCGGCAAAAGCAAAGACATCAGGATCCGGGTTTGTTGAGGCACCGCCCATCCAGCGCATATGCGAGAACATATTGGCGGTGCCCCAGAGGAGTTTCGTGCCTGTCTCTTGCATCTTTTCACCGATGTAGTCGGTGATTTCGTTCAAGGTGGACAGGTTGTCGGCAAAGTTGCCCTGTTCGGGACGAATGTCCGCGTCATGCCAGCAGAGGTAGGGCGAATTCAGGATGTCAAACATCTCAAATGCCACATCTGCTTTCATCTTGGCGCGGCCCATGTCGTCCTGAGGATGCCAGGGCCGAACAAGCGTCTGACCACCGAAGGGGTCGCCCCCTTCCCACGCGAAGCTGTGCCAATAGGCGATGGCAAAGCGCAGGTGCTCTTCCATCCGTTTGCCCATGACGATCTCGTCGGGGTTATAGTGCCGAAAGGCCAGATAGCTGGTGCTATCAACGCCCTCATAGGCGAGCTTTTCGATACCGTCAAAGAACCCGGTGCTCATTTTCTTTTTCCTTTTTAGTGCGTTAGATTATTTTTCACCCGGCTTTTTGCCGAGAATAATCATACCCAACAGATCGTCATCCGTGACGTCTTCCACGTCGACAGTTCCTACCAATTGACCGTTTTTCATGACCGAAGCCCGGTCACAAAGTTCCATCACCGCGTGGACATCGTGGTCGATCAAGAAGATCCCGATGCCTTGGGCTTTGAGTTGCTTAATCAGATCCGCAACCATTTGGGTTTCATGCGGACCAAGCGCGGCGGTCGGCTCGTCCATGATCAGGATCTTGGCGTTGAAGTAGACCGCCCGTGCAATCGCAACCGACTGACGTTGACCACCCGACAAGGCCGAGACCGGATCGCTGAACTTCTGGAAGTTCGGGTTAAGGCGCCCCATAATCTTGCGACATTCCGCTTCCATCGCCTGATCATCCACCAAGCCCAGCGGCGTGACCAACTCGCGCCCCAAAAAGAGGTTTGAGGCTGCATCCAAGTTATCTGCCAGCGCCAGCGTCTGATAGATCGTCTCGATATTATGGTCGCGCGCATCGCGGGGGTTGGTGATTTCCACCTTATCGCCATTGATGCGGATTTCGCCGCTGTCCATCTGATAGGCGCCCGAAAGCACTTTGATCAGTGTGGATTTCCCGGCCCCGTTGTGGCCCAACAGGCCCACAACTTCGCCCGGATGCAGATCGACGCTCACATGGTCGACCGCCTTGATGCCGCCGAAGGCAATCGAGATGTCTTTCATCTCGACCAGTGGGGTTGCGCCCTGGGCGCGGAGTTCTTTTGCAGTCGCCATTATTTCGCTCCCACACGTTTACGATAGACGATGTCGATGAAGACAGCGAGGACAAGGACCGTGCCCACGACAATGTTCTGAAACGGCGCATCCACGCCAACCATCGCCATGCCAGACTGCAGCGCCTGCATGATAAGGGCCCCAAGGATCGCGCCATAGATCGTCCCTGCCCCACCAGCGAGCGCCGTGCCCCCGATGACCGCCGCCGCAATAACGCGCAGCTCATCAAGTGTGCCGATGTCATTTGAGTGGTTCGCCAGACGGGCCGACGCGACCACGGCAGACAAGGCACAAAGGAAGCCCATTAGCGCAAAGATCTTCACAGTCAGAAAGCGGGTGTTGATGCCCGACAGCTCTGCCGCATCCGGGTTGCCGCCGGTTGCATAGATATAGCGTCCCAGACGGGTGCGTTTCGCCACCATCGTCATGACAATCGCCACGGCGATCAGGATCAGAACCGAGATCGGCAGGCCGTATCCTACAGTCAGACCTTCCGGCATAACCTCGCCGCGTGCTTCAAACATACGCTCCAAACGGCGGGTCGGGATGTTGTAGCTGTTCAGGATCCAGACAAAGCCAAGGATAGCAGCCGTAATGATCCCAGAGATCGTGGCTTCCGCCCAGACCGGCTTGACGCCAAACCCATGTGCGGCTTTCGCACGGCGGCTGCTCCAGAGGGTCCAGACGGCGGCAGCGGCAGCAATCAGACCGATGATCCAGCTCCAGGTGGTGCCGAGCGTGCCATTCGTGCCGCCAAAGATCAGGAAGGTGCTGTCCAGCGGGCCTTTGGTCTGACCACTGGTCAGATACCACGCCACGTTGCGCCACACGAGGAAGCCGCCTAGCGTCACGATAAAGGCCGGGATCGCGAGATAGCCAACCATCCAACCCTGGAAGGCTCCGATCAAAGTACCCACGGCCAGACCCACGACGATAGTTATCGCCCAAGTCATTGGATGGTCTAAACCAAAGCCAAGCGTTCCAGGCAGCCATTCAGTCTGGATCATCGCCATCACGGCGGAACAGGTCGCCAGCAAAGCACCAACCGAAAGGTCGATGTGGCGATTGACGATCACAAAGACCATGCCCGAGGCCATGATGGCCACCGACACTGTCTGGATCGACAGGTTAAATATGTTGCGGGGTGTCAGGAATCTTCCATCGGTGAAGATGTTGAATCCAATACACAGAATTACAAACGCGCCAATCATACCCAAAAGCCGAGCGTCCAGTTCCAACTGTTGGAACAGGCCCTTGGCTTCTTTCTTGGGGATTGGCTGAGACGTGGTGTCGGTCATATCCGAACTCCAGGGATCAGCAGTCTTTAACTTAGGGCACCGCCACCGTAGCAGCGGCGCCCCGATTTACAAAATGGCCTTAGTTACAAGGAGCAGGGCCACCGGAAACGCCTTGGCACAGCGCTTCTTGAGTGATCCAGCCAGCATCAACGACCAGGGACAGGTTGTCCGCGGTAATTGGAACAGGAGCCAAGAAGGTTGCGGTCATGGTGGTGCCTGATGGGGACGTCCAGGACTGTGCACCGTCCACGTCTTTCATCATGCCGCCACCGGCCAGAGCGACAGCGATCTCGCCCGCTGCGCGACCCAGGTCACGTGCGTCTTTCCAGACGGAGACTGTCTGAGTGCCTTTTGCAACGCGGTTCAGAGCTGCGTGGTCGCCGTCCTGACCAGACACAGGAATACCTTCCATGCCTTGCGCAGTCAGAGCTGCAACAACACCACCTGCGGTACCGTCGTTGGACGCAACGACTGCATCAACGTTGTTGTCGTTTGCAGTCAGGATCTGCTCCATGTTGCGTTGCGCGTTCGCTGGCAGCCAGCCATCGGTGTAAGCTTCGCCCACGATGGTGATTGCGCCGCTGTCAACTGCCGCTTGGATGATCTCTTGCTGGCCGCCGCGCAGGAAGTCTGCGTTCGGGTCAGTTGGAGAGCCTTTGATCATGACGTAGTTGCCGGATGGCTGTGCTGCGAAAACAGCGCGTGCCTGCATGCGGCCAACCTCGACGTTGTCGAATGTCAGGTAGTAGGCGCGGCTGTCTTCGATCAGACGGTCATAGGCAATCACAGGGATACCTTCATCCGCTGCTGCTTGAACCGCTGGGCCAATCGCTTGCGCGTCTTGTGCCAGAATGATCAGAGCATCAACACCCTGAGCAATCAGGCTTTCGATGTCAGAGAGCTGCTTAGAAGAAGACGACTGCGCGTCTGCAGAAACATAAGATGCGCCTGCTGCGTCCAGCGCGCCAACGATGGCCGCCTCATCTGTTTTCCAACGCTCCTCTTGGAAGTTGGACCAGCTCACACCAACAGTAACATCCGCAAAAGCCGCAGTGCTCATAAGCATCGCTGCGACGGAAACAGTACCAAGTACTTTCATAACTTTCCTCCCATTAAGGCCGAACACAAACCTCGTGTTTCGGCGCTAACAACGTTCGTAATTCAATTTATTTTACTTGTCAAAATATTTATGGTACGCCAATGAAACTCGCGAAAGATTAAGAGGAATAATCTTTAAATTGCGGGGTGGGAGGTCATTATCGAACGCGCGAACTCAATTGGCGACCAACGTGACACGGGGCGACTCACTGTATTGGATTCGATCCGGTCCGCCGGGGAAATCGCGCGAATCGATATTGCCGAGGCCACCGGCTTTAGCCCGGCGACTGTAACGGCCATTACATCTGAACTTTTGAACGCCGGCTTGATTGAAGAGATCATTCCCGAGAACAAGCAATCCCAAAGCCGCCGCGGCCGTCCCCGCGTTGCCATTAAACTGGCGGGCCGGTCTCATCTGATCGCTGGCGTGAAACTGGGTCACAAAGTTATCTCGGTCCTTGTTCTGGATTTCGAAGGCCAAGATGTGGTGAGCCAAGAGTTCCCCATCTCTAATCCCCGTATGGACCCGGATGAGTTTGTCAAAGTCATGCTCGAGGCCGTATCCAAGACCTGCGAGAGCGGTGGATTTTCCATTGACGACCTTTCGGGCATCGGCCTGAGTATGGCGGGTCTGATCCACGCCACAGACAGTTTCGTGCATTGGTCCAGCTCTCTGACAGAGCGCAATGTCGATATGGGTATCTTGATGGACAGGGCTTCACCCTGCCCTGTCTTTATCGACAATGACGCGAATTTGGTCGCCAAGGCAGAGCACCTCTTTGGTGTTGCGCGCAACATCGACAATTTCATCGTCATCACCATCGAGCATGGTGTTGGCATGGGTATTATCATTGACGGCAAGATTTATCGCGGCACACGCGGGTGCGGCGCGGAATTGGGTCACACCAAGGTGCAACTTGAAGGCGCACTCTGTCAGTGCGGCCAACGCGGCTGCCTTGAGGCCTATGTCGGGGACTACGCGATCCTGCGTGAAGCGCATAGCGTTTTGGGCGAAGAGATCCACGAGGACGTCGGCTCTCTTTATGACGCAGCGAACAATGGCGACCAACTGGCGCTCTCGGTCCTTGATCGGGCGGCGCGGATGTTGGCGCTGGGGTTGGCGAATGTTGTGAACATTTTTGATCCCGAGCTGATCATTCTGGCCGGAGCGCAGATGTCCTATCGGCATCTTTATGAAGACAAGATCATCGATGCGGCCAAACAGCAGGTCGTTCAGATCGACGCGGAAATGCCGCCCATCCGCGTCCACGCTTGGGGCGATCTTATGTGGGCAAAAGGCGCCGCAGCCTACGCCATCGATCAGGTGTCGGCTCTCAAAGTTCGGGAACTTTCGCGCAATGGTGACTAAGGTTTTGGCAGTTGGCCTCTGTGGTGTCAGCACATTGGCCTGGGCGGATCCATTTGTGCCAGAGATGACCCGCATCAACGTACCCACACATGTCTATGCAGGCGGCTGGGAACACTTCGTCGGCGGCGGTGTTGCGAGTTTTGATTGTAACTCGGACAGCTACCCGGATCTCTATGTCGCTGGCGGAGAAAACCCTGCCAAGTTGATGATCAATAATGGGGCCTTTGGGTTCACGGCGCAGACACCCGCAGAGCTTTCACTCGACGGCCTCACAGGCGCCTACCCAATCGATATTGATTCCGACGGCATCACCGACCTCGCGATCCTGCGTGTCGGAGAGGACATGATCCTGAAGGGCAAAGGAAACTGCCAGTTCGAACTTTTTGCCGATCTTGGCTTCACGTCGAGCGATCATTGGACGACCGCCTTTTCAGCCACTTGGGAAGGCGACAACGCGCTGCCCACCATGGTTTTCGGCACCTATGTGGATCGCGCCGATCCGAAGGGTCCGTTTGAAACCTGTGACGCGAGCCTGCTTTATCGCCCTGAGGGCGGCCGCTATGGCGACCCGATCAAACTAGAGCCGGGATTTTGCACGCTTTCGATGCTGTTCACGGACTGGGCCCGCACCGGCCGCGCGGATCTGCGCGTGAGCAACGACCGTCATTACTATGTGAAAGGCGGGCAAGAGCAGCTCTGGGCAATGGAAGACACACCGCGCCTTTATGGCGAAGAAGACGGTTGGCGGCCCTATCAGCTCTGGGGCATGGGCATCGCCTCGCGCGACATCACGGGCGATGGGTTTGCGGATGTCTATCTAACCTCGATGGGCGATCAGAAACTGCAGTTCTTTGAAGCAGGCAGCGGCCCCGCATACAAAGACGCGACTTTCCAGCGTGGCACCACAGCGCATCGCCCCTACACGGGCGGCGACGGACGGCCTTCAACCGGATGGCACGCAGGTTTTGGGGATTTCAACAACGACGGGCTAGACGATATTTTCGTAGCCAAGGGCAATGTGGAACAAATGCCCGTGGCCGCGATGAAAGACCCCAACAACTTGCTGCTTCAAACCTCCGACGGTGATTTTGTCGAAATGGGAGAGGCCGCAGGCATCGCCACTTACGACCGTAGCCGCGGCGGCGCGCTTGTTGATCTGGATTTGGACGGCAATCTGGATCTGGTTGTCGTGAACCGCCGCGCAGACCTTGAGGTCTATCGCAACGCAGGTTCGGATGGGCATTGGCTGTCGGTTTCATTGACCCAAGACGGCGCGAACAGAAACGCCGTTGGCGCGTTCATTGAGATTGCAACCAACATGCGCGTGCAAACTCGTGAAATCACCTTGGGCGGCGGTCATGCTAGCGGCGTACTTGCGCCTGAGCATTTTGGCCTTGGGCAAGCGGAGGCGGCAAAGCTGCGCGTCATTTGGCCCGACGGCTCGACAGGCGCGTGGCAGGACGTGACTGCCAACACGCGAGTCACGATCACCCGCTAATCCAGAGGCAATCCACTGGGCACAGTCCCCGGCACTCCGAAACGTTTCGCGGGATCTTCGAGCGATTCCAGAAAGCTGATGAGATCGCTGATGTCAGCGTCGGACAGAGCGCTTGGTGCAAGGACATTCGCGGCAAGGATCGCAGAAGTTTCATCAGGCGACATGGCCCGCAGGTCATTCGCGCCTGGAAAACTTGGCAAATGGGCTTTCGCCAAATCATAGCTCGCGAAGGCCTCTTCGACATTGGCGTGATGTCGGATCATATCGCCCAAGTCTGCATAGGACCCATTGTGACCATAGGGCGCTGTAATCGTTACATTTCTCAGGCTGGGCGTGCGAAAAGCATAGGCGTCGGCAGGGTCTCCGGTGACGCGCATCCGGCCGGTGTCTTGCGCATGACTTTCAAACCGCGCCGCCTTGCCGGGCCCAATCTGAGGCAGGCCGATGGCGTGAAAATCGTGATCCGTTTGGAACCAACCCGAGTGACAGGACGCACAGCCCGCGTCGCCATAAAACAACGCCATACCGCGCGCCGCATCCTCAGGCAGTTCGGCCTCGCCCTTCATCGCCTGATCAAACAGACTGTTATCCGCGCGCCATTCAAAACGGATGAAGTCGGCGACCAAGTTCGCGATCAAAGGGAACGTGATCTCTTCGCCCGGCACGACTTTGGCGAATTCGTCTTGATAGGCCGGGATATCCGCAACCCGCGCGGCGATCAGATCCCAGGCCCCACCCTCGGAGGAGAGGAACCCAAGACGCACCGCCTGGCTGATCTCGTTCTCCGAATAATGCCCCGCCATTTCGTCAGGCGACAACACCGGGAACATCGCCTGCGCGGAAAGGACCGAGTCAAACCCACTCGTCATCTCAGAGCCTAGCGGCGTGCGAATGCCATCCGGCTCATTCGGATCCGCCTCAAGGCGGCCATCATGGAACATGACCTGAAACTCAAGCGCGCCAAGGTTCCACATGGCGGGCGCGTTACGCGGAATACGCTGTTCGGGCACATTAGCCGCATCAATGATCCGCTTTGGTCCAAGGCCAATGCCGCCCTCGCCAATCGACAAGGAGACCCCGTCACCAGTACCAAGATCCGGGTGATGACAGGTGCCGCAGCTGATGTTTTTGTTGCCCGAGAGAATCGGATCGTAAAACAGCAACTGACCCAGTTTGGCACGCAGCGGATCGACCGGCGCGAAGTCAGGCAGCGGCCCAAGATCCTGTGCCGAAGCCCCTGATGCCAGGATCAGACCTACCCAAGCAGCTCTCATGCGCCCACCCGTTCTGCATCCGCAATCAAGGCCGGCGCAAGGGCCGCATAGCGCTGATACCCGGCCTCATAGGCTGAGGTCAGATCTGCACGCGGCTCTATGGTTCCTGCGATCTCGGGCTGGGTCATGATCTCTTCCAACGAGGCCTTCTCGGCGGCTGCCATAGCCAAACGCACAGCGCCCATCGCCGCGCCGAACTCTCCATCGGCAGGCAATTGGAGCGGCGTATCAAAGAGGGTCGCAATGGTCTCAAGCCAATAGCGCGACCGCGCGCCTCCGCCGAGGGCTAGGACTGAGGATAGCTCGGTACCCGTTGCTTTCAACGCTTCCAAGTTGTCGCGCAGCGCATAGGCGACGCCTTCCATAACGGCGGCGGTCAATGCCTTTGGATCGCTGGCGATATCAAGACCCACGAAAGAGCCGCGCAGTGCGGCATTATTATGCGGCGTGCGTTCACCCGAGAGATAGGGCAGGAACATCGCCCGATTGGGCCCACTAATCTGCTCTGGCAAAGCCCGCGCCAGATCGCCCGGCGATTGTCCCAGGTTGCGCGCCAGCCAATTCAGACTGTCCGTGGCCGCAAGGATCACGCCCATTTGATACCACCTCGCAGGCACCGCGTGACAGAAAGTATGCACCGCCGTTTCCGGCGCTGGCGCGTATCTGTCCTTGGCCGCCAGCAAGACGCCTGACGTACCCAGCGATACAAACCCCTGCCCTTCGGCAAAGCACCCTGCCCCGCAGGCCGCCGCCGCATTATCCGCAGCGCCTCCGGCCACGACCACCGGCGTCTTGATGCCCCAGCTCGCCGCAAGCGTGTCGCGCAGCATGCCGGAGACCTCGGAGCCTTCGACCAAAGACGGCATGTGATCCGCGCTGAGGCCGCTGCGGGCCAAAGCGTCGCCCGACCAGTCGCGTTTACCTGTGTTGAGCCAGCTTGTGCCTGCTGCGTCAGACAGGTCTGCGACGGTGTCGCCAGTTAGCCAAAGCCGCAGGTAATCCTTTGGCAACAGGACTTTTGCCACTTTGGCAAAGACCTCAGGCTCGTGTTTTGCCACCCACATGAGCTTGGGCGCGGTGAAACCGGGAAAGACAATATTGCCGGTGATCGCGCGCATCTCGGGCATTGCGTCAAGCGCGGCGGCTTCGCTCGCGGACCGCGTATCGTTCCACAGGATACAGGGACGCAGAACCCGCCCATCGCGATCAATTAAGGTCGCGCCGTGCATCTGGCCGCTGAGGCCAATACCCTTAAGGGCCGCGAGCGCCGCGCCATTGCGGGATTTGATCTTTGCAATGGCAGTTTCACAGGCCGCAATCCAATCCGCGGAATCCTGTTCCGACCAGCCTGCATGAGGATGCGGGTTCTCATAGCCGGCCTCAGCGCTGTCCAGCACCTTCCCCTCAGGGTCCGTCAAAAGCGCACGCAAGCCAGATGTGCCGAGATCCAATCCCAGATACATCGCGATCCTCCCAATTTATTTTATTTACAAAAATAAATAAATCGAGCAGCAGGTCAAGCTGGAAATTTTAGCTGATCCGGCGATGGACCTCGTCGATCACATCCATCGCAAACAACACATCCTCGCGGGTGGTATCAAACTGGCCGACCTGAAAGCGGATGATCTTTCGGCCACCAAAGGATCCCTGCGTCACATAGATCCGCCCGTCATCGTTGAGGGCATCAACCAACGCCTGTTGCATGGCATCATCGCCGGGGCAGCGAAAAGAAA
Source organism: Cognatishimia sp. (assembly GCA_013215215.1). Taxonomy (GTDB): domain Bacteria; phylum Pseudomonadota; class Alphaproteobacteria; order Rhodobacterales; family Rhodobacteraceae; genus Cognatishimia. The sequence goes on from JABSOU010000025.1 coordinate 21,466, forward strand.
ACAGGCTGAGGATCGGCTCGGTCACGATCTCAAAGCCGTCCATCGCGCGGATCGCCTCACAGACCTCTCCTGCCCAGGTGACATGGTTGCGCAGACGCCTCCGCAGGCCTTCCAGGCCGTAGGAACGGATAAGGAACCACAGCTTCAGTGCGCGGAACCGGCGCCCCAAAGGTACGGTCCATTCGGAGTAATTCGTCACATCGGCGCCCGTGGTCTTTAGATATTCCGGCTCGATCTTGAGCGTGTTCAGCTGAGGCCCCGCATCCTTGAGGAATTGGATCGAACAATCAAACTGCGCCCCGAGCCATTTGTGGGGGTTAAAGACGATACTGTCGAACCCCTCAACATCTGCCCAATAATCCGCGCGAAACTCTGGACAGATCATTGCGGCTCCGGCCCAGGCCGCATCCAGGTGGGTGTAAAGATCCTCGTCTCGCGCGACCTGCAAAACCGGGCCTAGAATGTCACAGGCCCCAATCCCGGTGCCGCCGGTGATGGCGATGATGCCCGCAGGGACATGCCCCGCCGCCCGGTCCGCTTGAATGGCCGCACGCAGGGCATCTGCATCAATGGAATAACGCGGACCAGAGGTCGGCAGCTTTACCAGATTGTCCTGACCGATCCCAGCCACCCAACAGGCACGGTCAATCGAGGAATGCACCTGATCGGAACAATAGATCCTGAGGTTGCCCTTGCCCGCAAGGCCTTCGCGGTTGCCGGTGTATCCGGTTGCCCGTTCGCGCATGGTTAGAACTGCTGACAAGGTGGCCGACGACGCGCTGTCCTGAATGACGCCTGTCATCCCATCGGGCAGCCCCATTGCCTGACGCAGCCAGTCCACCATCACACCTTCCATCTCGGTCGCGGCGGGCGACGTCTGCCACAACATGCATTGCGCGGCCACAGTGGTCACCAGCATTTCGGCCAGCATCGAGGGTGGTGCTGCGTTTGCAGGGAAATAGGCGAAAAAGCGTGGGTGCTGCCAATGGGTCATGCCGGGCATCACGATGCGCTCGAAATCCCCAATGATTGCGGCCATGTCCTCGCCCAGTTCAGGCGGGGTTTCAGGCAATTGCGCGGCGATCTCCCCGGGCGCGGTTTGCGCGCGTACCGGGCGATCGCGCAGGGTTGTGTGATACTCCGCCGCCCAGCGCGAAATTTGCTCGCCCCAGCCCGAAAACTCGTCCCAATCCATTTATCTTAGGCCTCGTCGATCCCGCCCATGCAGACGTATTTCGTCTCCATGAAGTCCTCCAGACCATAGCGCGACCCTTCTCTCCCGAGGCCCGACATCTTCACGCCGCCAAAGGGCGCTTCGGCGGTTGAAATCAGGCCTGTGTTGACGCCCACCATGCCGAAATCTAGCGCCTCGGAAACGCGCCAGACCCGCGCCAGATCGCGGGAATAGAAATAGGACGCCAGACCAAAGTCCGTGTCATTGGCGGCGGTGACCGCTTCGCTTTCCTTGTCAAACTTGAACAAAGGCGCGACAGGGCCAAAGGTTTCCTCATTGGTCACCAACATATCGCTGGTCACATTGGTCAGGATGGTTGGCTCGTAAAACAGCCCGCCCAGCGCGTGCGCCTTGCCGCCCAACGCGATCTCAGCTCCCTTGGACGTGGCATCACCCACATGTTCCTGTACTTTCGCCACCGCCGCCTCGTCGATCAGCGGCCCAAAGGTGATGCCTTCGTCAAAGCCGTTCCCGGTGGCAAAAGTCGCGACTTTGGCGGCGAGTTTCTCGGCGAATTCATCGTAGACGCCGGCTTGCACATAGATCCGGTTGGCACAGACACAGGTCTGTCCGTTGTTGCGGAACTTGGCGATGACCGCGCCCTCAACGGCCGCATCCACATCCGCGTCGTCAAAAACGATGAACGGCGCGTTGCCGCCCAGTTCCAGACCCAGTTTCTTGATGGTCGAGGCACATTGCTCATAAAGCAACGCACCGATTTCCGTGGAGCCTGTGAAGGTCAGCTTGCGCACGGTCTTGGAGCCTGTCAGAGCACCGCCGATAGCGCGCGCGCTGCCTGTGACCACAGAGAAGAGCCCCTTTGGCAATCCCGCACGTTCGCCAAGGACCGCAAGCGCGGTCGCAGAGAGCGGCGTCTGGCTTGCAGGTTTCAACACCATCGCGCAGCCCGCGGCGAAAGCCGGACCTGCCTTGCGTGTGATCATCGCGCTTGGGAAGTTCCAAGGCGTGATCGCGGCCACGACGCCAATCGGCTGTTTCAATGTTAGCAGGCGTTTGTCTGGTGCGTGGCCCGGTGTGACATCGCCGTAGGCACGACGCGCCTCCTCGGAGAACCACTCAAGGAATGACGCAGAATAGGCGATCTCGCCCTTTGCTTCGGCCAAGGGTTTGCCCTGCTCCGCGGTCAGAATGGTGCCCAGATCCTCTTGGTTCTCCATCATCAGGTCATGCCAGCGACGCAGCACCGACGACCGCTCCTTCGCGGTGCGTTTGGCCCAGTCCTTCTGCGCCTCCGCCGCTGCGGCAATCGCCGCATCTGTCTCTGCTGCCCCAAGGTTTGGAACGCGACCAATCATCTCGCCGGTGGCCGGGTTGGTCACATCGATTGCGTTGCTGTCCGTGGCCGCAACCCACTCTCCGGCAACATAGGCGGCCTCTACCAACAAGCTTGGGTCATTTAACTGCAAAACTGACATCCCGTATTCTCCGACGATTAAAATGGGCAGCATTTAGGACGAAGTCTTGCCCAGCTTCGACGCTGTTCGCAAGCCCTGCCACGAAGACGCAGCTAGACAGGAAAAGCGCGCAAAGGATCGCACCAGTTAACGACAATGATGAGTCCAGAAGGCGATCGGAGTGTCACACGGCTGGGACACGTGATCTCGGCCTGGCGGGGAAGTTCTAAATGGCTCTACCCAGCTAGGCTCCGCGCATCCTTAAAATCGCATTCGATCGCAAACGCCTCGGTCGTCGCCGCCTCCACGGCCTGCCCCTCTTGCGATATCAACAATCCCGCAAAAATCGCAGCGCACAGACATAGTATTCGCATGTGTTCCTCCCTAGTTGGCAGAAGTAATACGAGGCTCCACAGCCATTCCGTCGCCTAGAACGCGGTTTATTTAGGCAACTGTACCAAATTGCACAAAACAAACTGGACAAAATTTGAATTTTGTATATCACCCCCTCAACTGAATCGCGGCAAGCCCTGCGAGCAAAGCGCTCACCTATACGATAGGATGGACTTACCTCTGACTTTTGGCCACAAAGCGCTATGATGGAGGCGCGGAATCGTCCTGCACCCCCGCATTGCCTAGCACCTGCAAAATGAGCTCCCTATGTTTCGAATTTTGGCACTCTTTTCTCTTCTGATCGCAACCTCGGCCCAGGCGCAGGACGCGCCCAAGCTGGTCAAACTTTTTGAGGTTGTTGAAAATCAATCCAGCGTCCAGCGCCAGTTCTTTGGCCATGTGGCCGCGAAAGAAACTGTGGATCTTGCCTTCCAGGTGGGCGGCCAAGTGGTCGACATTCCTATTGTCGAAGGCCAGCCCGTCGCCGAAGGGGCTCCGATTGCAACTTTGGATGTGGAGCCTTTCCAACTGGCGCTGGATCAGGCACGTGTGCAAAAAGATCAAGCCGACCGTACGCTGGCCCGCCTGAAACAACTGCAAGGCGGCGCAGTGAGCCGCGTGTCCGTGGATGATGCGGAAACACAGGCAAAGCTGGCGGAAATCGCAGTCCGCAACGCAGAGCGGTCCCTGCGCGATGCGCAACTCTCCTCGCCATTCAACGCCATCGTGGCCTCGCGCTTTGTCGCGAACTTCTCAACCATTGGCGCAGGTACTCCGGTGGCGCGCCTGCACGACCTCTCGGAACTGCGCGTTGAAATCAACGTGCCCGAGGTTCTGTTCCAGCAGGCCGGCGAGAACCCTGACGTCGAGCTGCTGGCGAAATTTCCGGCCAGCGACGAGATGTTCCCGCTGGAAGTCCGCGAGTTCAACGCCGAGACCTCTCAGGTCGGCCAGACCTTCCGCATCACTCTGGGCATGGCCCCGCCTGCCGGTTTGGTTGTCTTGCCGGGCTCTTCTGTGACGGTCTTTGCAACGCTCAAAGGGCAATCCGCAACGATCTTTATCCCGCAATCTGCGGTCACCACGTCAAATGACGGCTCCACGCAAGTCATGCTGTTTAACGGCGAAAGCGCAGATGAAGGCTCCGTGTCCGTTGTGCCTGTCGCCATCGCGCCAAGCTCTAACGGTCTCTTCACTGTGACCGAAGGCCTAAGCGCAGGTCAGGAAATCGTCGCCAGCGGTGTGAACCTTTTGTCCGACGGGGACCGCGTCAAACGGTTCACCGGTTTTTCGAATTGAGCTGACCCATGAACATCGCGCGTATTTCCATTGATCGCCCGATCCTGACGTGGATCATCATTCTGGGCTGTTTCCTTGGCGGGCTCTGGGGGTTTTCGACCCTTGGCCGCCTCGAGGATCCGGCCTTCACCATTAAAACCGCTGTTGTCGTCACCCAATATCCTGGGGCCGATGCGATGCAGGTCGCCAAAGAGGTCTCGGAGCCGATTGAGTCCGAGATCCAAAAAATGGGCGAGGTCAATCAGGTTCGCTCTATGAACCAGCCCGGTCTCAGCTGGATCACCGTGGACATGAAGGACACGTTTGACGGCGAGGCATTGCCGGAGATCTGGACCAAATTGCGTAACCGCGTGAACGCGGCGCCTCTGCCGGATGGGGCCATGCGTCCCTTTGTGAACGACGGCTTTGGGGACGTGTTCGGGATTTACTATGCGGTTACGGCACCCGGTTATACAGATGCCGAGATCTATGAGCTCTCGACCTTCCTGCGTCGCGAGTTGTTGACCGTGGACGGGGTTGCTGATGTGAACCTGTCGGGCGTACCCGATGAGATCATCTATGTGCATCCTGATCCGGTTCTTACTGCAAACCAGAACATCCCTCCTTCGGCCATCCAAGGCGCGCTGTCGAGTGCCAACTCGGTCCAAGACGGCGGCTCGCTACAGAGCGTGAACGGCCGGACCTTGATCCAAGGTCCAGAGGGCAATGACACCGTTCAGGAAATCGCAGGCCTTACGGTCGGTATTGGCGGAGAAGTTCTGAACCTCTTTGACTTTGCCTCTGTAGAACGCAAGCGCGATGAAAACCCAAGCCTGATCATCCGCCACAATCAGACCGATGCCTTCACCATTGGTGTGGCTGGTCAGGCCAGCGAGAACATCGTTGACGTGGGTCACCGCGTGGACGCGAAGCTCGCAGAACTCGCGCCCCAGATCCCACTGGGAGTCGAGCTGCAGCCGATTTATCAACAGCATATCGTGGTCGAAGAGGCGTCCAATGACTTCCTCGTAAACCTCGCCATGTCTGTGGGCATCGTGGTCATCGTTCTGGCGCTCTTTATGGGGCCACGAGCGGCGATTGTTGTTGGCTCGACGCTCCTGTTGACGGTTGTTGGTACGCTCATGTTCATGGCGTTCTTCTCGATTGAAATGGAGCGGATTTCGCTGGGTGCCCTGATCATCGCGATGGGGATGCTGGTGGATAACGCCATCGTTGTCGCCGAAGGGATGCAGATCTCGATGCGACGCGGGCTATCGTCTCGTGATGCAGCGGATGACGCGGCGAATAAGACGCAGATCCCACTGCTTGGCGCAACGGTGATCGGGATCATGGCCTTTGCGGGCATTGGTCTGAGCCCCGACGCAACAGGGGAATTCCTGTTCTCGCTCTTTGCCGTGATCGCGATCTCGCTGATGCTCTCTTGGCTTCTGGCGCTGACCGTCACACCGCTATTGGGTCACTACTTCTTTAAACGCGGTGGCGGCGGCAATGGTGATGCCTATGACGGGCTCATGTTCCGCGCCTATGCGAGCGTTCTGCGTCTGTCGCTGCGTCTGTGGTGGCTGGTGATCCCGGGGCTTCTAGCCGTGACCGTTGTGTGTTTCGCGCTCTTTGGGCAGATCAAGCAGCAGTTCTTCCCGGACAGCAATACGCCTCTGTTCTTTGTGCACTACAAGCTCGCTCAGGGTGCTTCAATCCACGAAACCTCACGTGACATTCAGGTGATGGAAGAGTGGCTTGCGACGCAAGAAGACGTGGTTTCGTCCACGGCCTATGTGGGCCAGGGTGCGGCGCGCTTTATGCTGACGTATCAGGCCGAGGATCCAAACCCGAGCTATGGCCACATCATCGTGCGCACCGAGAGCCTCGAAGAAATCGCGCCACTGATCGCGGATCTAGAGGAATTTGCCGCGGCCAACCTGCCGCAAGGCGAGCTGCGCGCGAAACGTCTGGCCTTTGGTCCGGGCGGCGGCGATCCTATTCAGGTTCGGTTCTCTGGCTCTGATCCGGTCGTCCTGCGCGATCTGGCCAACCAAGCCATGGCGCGTCTGCAAGAGGCCTCGACCAATATCGTTGCCCCGCGCATCGACTGGCGCGAAATGGAACAGGTCTTGCGTCCGGTCTATGCAACCGAACGCGCGCAAGAAGCGGGCATCACGCGTGATGACATCACGGGCGTACTTCAATATGCGACGGTTGGCACAAACTCCGGCGTCTACCGCGAAGGGGAACGTCAGATTCCAATCGTGCTGCGCTCTGATCCGGCAGCGGGTCTCTCGCTGACCGACCACGTGGTCTATTCGCAAAGCGCGAATGCCAATGTGCCGTTTGAGCAGGTCACCGATGGTCTGATCTTTGAAAGCCAAAACACGCTTCTGATGCGCCGCGACCGCGTGCTGACGATCACCGTCGGTGCGGATGTGACCAAAGGCATCACGGCGGCACAGGTGCAAACCGAAGTGCAGGCCGCAATCGATGAGATGCCATTGCCATCGGGTTACAAGATGGAATGGGGTGGCGAGTACGAAAGCTCTCGCGATGCGCAAGCGAGCCTTGCGGGGCAGTTGCCGCTGAGCCTGATCATCATGGTTCTGATCTCTGTCCTCTTGTTCAACGCGCTACGTCAGCCGCTGATCATCTGGCTCTTGGTGCCGATGTCGGTGAATGGTGTGAGCCTCGCCCTTCTGGGCAGCGGTTTGCCGTTTACCTTTACGGCTCTACTGGGTCTGCTGTCGCTCTCGGGCATGCTGATCAAGAACGGCATCGTTCTGGTTGAAGAGATCGACATCACACGTCGCGCGATGCCGGATCAGTCACTGATGGACTCGATTGTCTCGGCCTCCACCTCGCGTCTGCGTCCGGTGATCCTGGCTGCCGCGACGACGATCCTTGGGATGACCCCGCTGATTTGGGACGCGTTCTTCCAGTCGATGGCGGTGACCATCATGGGCGGTCTGGCCTTTGCCTCGATCCTCACGCTGATCGCAGCACCGGTGTTCTACTGGACCTTCTTTGGGCGCGACCGGAAACGTAAGGCGGCCTAAACTCTGACCCTAATGCTTTAAACGCGCGGCATCTCTGTCGCGCGTTTTTTTATGCAGGTACGAGATCCCGGCGTGCGAACAATGTCGCAATGGCGATACCAGACAACAGGTGCCAGATGCCCCAGAAGGCGGCGACGACGGCCATACCCCCCAACCCGCTAAAGAATCCAAAGATCAGGATCAGTCCGAGGCCCGAGTTCTGAATACCTGTCTCGATCGTGATGGCTCGGCGGTCAAAGGCAGACAGACCTGCGATCGTCGCAAACCCATAACCGCCTGCCAGCGCCAAAGCGTTGTGCAGCAGCACCAGCCCCGCAACGACCCCGGCATATTGCAGGAACAGGCTCCAATTGGCGCCCAAAGCGATCACAATAAAGGCCATGAAGATCCCCATGGACAGATACTGCATCGGCACGCGGATGCGCGCGGTGATATCAGGTCGCCGCGCGTTCAGAAGCACGCCCAGACAGAGCGGCAAAACCAGCATCAACCCCACGGTGATGGCGACAGAGACAGGATCAATCGACGTCGCCCTCAGGATCTCGCGCGTGGGGCCATAGAGGCTACCCCAAAAGGCGATATTGAAGGGCGTCAGAATAATCGCCCCCACGGTCGCAAAAGCCGTCATCGACACCGAAAGCGCCACATTGCCCTTGGCCCGATGCGTCATGAAGTTGCTGACATTGCCCCCAGGACAGGCCGCAACCAACATAAGGCCCAGCGCGATCGAGGGTTGTGGTTCCACCGCTAAGATCATGCAAAACGTCAGCGCCGGCAGCAGCAGAAACTGAGACACCAATCCCGTGATCAAAGGCTTGGGTGCCGTGAACAGCCGCTTGAAGTCTGAGACCGTCAAATCGATGGCAATCGAAAACATCACCACCGCCAATATCGCATTCAGGATCTGCAAACCCAAAGGCGAAAAGTTCAGCACCACATCATCGATGCCCGCCACCATTGCTATTGTCATACTCCCCAATCCTCCCCAGAACTGCGCACTCAATACCCCGTCTGGACAAGCTGGCGTGTCGACCGACGTCTGTCAAACCCTACCCTTGCGCAAGGGAACCTATGGAAAACCGCTATGGGATTACGCAAGTTCCGTGCTAGCTAAACTGTCAGACAATAAGAGACGACCTAAGTGACCACGCGCGATACAGACCATCCAATGGACGAATTGCTCCGCGCGCGCCTTCGCATCCCAGAAGGTGCTGATCTGCCTTTGGCCCTGTTGCGCGGGCTGATGTATTCCGTGGATTGGGTCCTGCGCGGCACAACAGGTCAGGCGTTTTTTGCCCTGCGCGAAGCTGAAGAGGTCCTGCGGGATCTGAAGGGCAAAACCGGCGGCGACCTTGTGCGCGCCATGCTCGCGCGCAATGGTGGGACGACCCTCAACGCACATGGGCTGGCGAATATTCCAACCGAGGGCCCGGTGATCATCGGTTCAACCCACCCGATCGGCACTTTTGATTTTCTAGCCCATGCTGGCGCGCTAAAAGACCATCGGCCAGACCTAAAGGTGGTCGCCAATCGCGAGGCGGAACGGTTTCTTGGCAAGGACGGCATTATCCCGGTCGACTTTGATCGCAGCGACAAAGTCCTGACCGCGCGGCAGACCCGCAACGGTATGGTCGACCACCTTAGCGCTGGCGGCGCGATGTTGATTTTTGGATCCGGTAAAGTGCCAGACATGAAAGACGGGCTGCTGAAAGAACCCCCCTGGCGGCCTGGGATCACACGCATTTCTAAAGAATGCGACGTGCCTATCATTCCGGCCTCGCCTGACATGCGAAACTCGATCCACTACTACCGCACCCGCAAAATCGCCCGCATTCTGAGCTTCAACAACGCCTATATCGGTCGAGAGTTTGCATCCTTGAGGTATTCCTCCGAATTGCTCTCCAAACTCGGCGGCACATACGATCTGTTTTACGGGCCTGCCGTAGCCGCAGGCACGCCTCCTGCTGAGTTGCAGTCTATCGCAGAGGACATCGTGCCGGGTCTCTATAAGCCCGTGACTGGCTAAGCGCGCAGAAGCAACCCTACCTGCCTCTATGCGCGCAAGCCTTGCGCACCTATAGTCCCCAAAATCGTTCACGAGCAGGAGTCTGCATGATTGCCCGACTAAAACACCTATGGGCCACACGAAGAGTGCCGTTTCTGATCTTCTTTGGTTCACTAGCCGTTGCTCTTTGGTTTGCCGGAAATTTTGTGGCCGAGGTGATTTACTGGAACGACCCTCGGCACAGAAATCAGGCGCTCGAGCCATGGATGACCCCGCGCTATGTCCAGCATTCCTATGCGCTCAAGCCAAAAACCGTAGCAGACATTCTGGGCATTGATCACCCCTTCCCGGCACGCATGCGCATGTCCGACATCGTTGAGGCCTCAGGCCGCTCCTATGACGAACTCACCGAAGCCCTGCGCGCAGAGGCCACTATCGAGAAAGCCGCACGAAAGGCGCGTGGGGATGAGTGATACGCTGATCGGGCTTTTGCCGCTCTATGGGGCCTATATCATCGCGCTGATAGTGGGTCTAAGCGCCATGGCGATCACCCTGCCCGCCTCGGTTTTGGTCGCAACCGCGGGCGGGTTGGCCGCGGCAGGTGACTTTGCGCTGTGGCAGGTCGGGCTGGGTGCCTTCGTCGGCTTCTGCATCGGCGATCAATGCGCGTTCTTTCTTGCCCGCTCAAAAGGTCCTTGGATCATGGGCAAACTCAAAGCAAGCGCCACGCGCGCGAAACTCATAGACCGAGCCGAAGGGTTTTTGACGCGCAATGGCATCGCAGCCGTGCTTTTGTCGCGCACCGTGCTCAGCCCGCTGGGGCCCTATATCACCTACATCAGCGGCGCGATCGGTCTAAGCTGGGCTAAATTCACCGGAGCCGCGATGATAGGCGCTGCGATCTGGTCCAGCGCCTATGCCTATCTTGGCTATATTTTCGCGGGCAACATAAGCCAGATTTCATCCGCTCTGGGCAATGTTCTGGGGTTTATCGCTGCCGGAGGGATCCTAGTGGCCAGCGGCTATTGGCTGTTCCGTCACCCGGGTTCTCACCGCGAGGCGCACTCAAAACCTGATCCTCAAGAGAGCTTAAGCGACTGACGCCCCCTCGCTAAGCTCTTCCAGAAAGGCACTCAGCAGTTGCGCTTTGCCAGCATAGCCCGACTTTCGATAGATCGCATTCGTCTGCGCTTTGATCGTGCCTTGCTTTGAGTCTCGAATTTCCGCGATCTCGGCGATGCTGCAACCTTTTAGGATCAGCTTCGTCACCTCGCGTTCCGCCTCCGAGAACTGCCACTCTTCGAAATGCGCATCCAGCATTTCCCCAAAGGCGCTCGAGGCATTATTGATTTTATACTCCAAGGTCTGCTGATATTTGCGCATCCGGTAGGTATCAATCGCCACAACAATGGTCGAAACGATGAGCGCCAGAAGGATAACAAACTCGATCAATTCAAACAGGAAGGTGTCATCGGCGTCTTCCATGCCGAGCAAACCCAATGCCTCTTCCACAAGCATCATCATGCCAAAGGCAAAAGCAGACCCAATGGCGTAGATCAATCGTTTAGAGTTAGGCATTTCCATTTCCCATCGTAAGTCCAAGTAACCGTGCTTGCAGAAACTGTTAGTCATACGCCGCGCCTGCGACTTAGCAACAAAAGTTGTCTAAAGATATGGCACACCTACTAAAAGTAGAGAACCGCCCGTTTAGACCTTAGGTTTATGCGCCATACAGAATTTATTTGCCGCCTTCGTGAACGCCGAGTGCACCAAAGCCAAATTATGTACGCGCTCGGAGCCACAATACGATTTCTTGGATGCCTTAGGCTCTGATTTCCGGTAAAACCGAGCAGACACGCGCATAAGCGACCGACATACCAAAAGTCGCACAAAATGATTGAGGACGAGCACGGGATGCAAAACGGTAAGAATATTCTCGTCATTGGGGGTGCGGGCTTTATTGGGTCCCACACGACGCTTGCCCTGAAAGAGGCCGGATTTAATGTCGTCATCTATGACAATTTTTCCACCGGTCATCGCGATGCTTGCTTCGGCCATGAGGTGGTTACCGGCGAGCTCGCTGATCAAGCCAAACTCACGCAGGTTCTGAAAACGCATGACATCGACTGCGTAGTGCATTTCGCGGCCCTGATCGAGGCGGGCCAGTCGGTCATCGATCCCTTCGCGTTTTACGAAAACAACGTGGCTGCAACGCTGTTTCTGTTGCAGGCTATGCGCACGGCCGATGTGGCCAAGATCGTCTTTTCCTCAACAGCGGCGGTCTATGGAAATCAGGATATGGACCTTCTGTCCGAGGGTCTGCCCAACGAGCCTGTAAACCCCTATGGGCACAGCAAACTTATGGTTGAAACCATGCTACAGACCGCTGCAGCGCCCTATGGGCTGACATCAATCGCCCTGCGGTATTTCAATGCCTCCGGTGCCGACCCAGAGGGACGGACCGGCGAGCGCCACGACCCGGAAACCCATTTGATCCCTCTGTTGATCCAAGCAGCCCTCGGTCAGCGCGATCATTTCAAGATTTTTGGCACCGACTACGACACGCCGGATGGCACCTGCATTCGCGACTACATCCACGTCAGCGATCTGGCGCAGGGTCACGTGGCCGCAGTCAATCGCGCGCTTGGCCAGAGTCAGCCCGGTTTTGAGGGTATGAATCTGGGTACCGGCACGGGCCACAGTGTTCGCGAAGTTGTGGACACGGTCAAACGGGTTTCTGGCAGCGATTTTCGCGTCGAACTCTGTCCACGCCGCGCCGGTGATCCTGCCAAATTGGTCGCCGACGCGTGCCGCGCCAAAGAGTTGCTCGACTGGGAGGCGACGCGCAGCGACCTTGAAACCATTGTCAAAGACGCGTGGCGGTTCTTTAGTGGTCGAAGCGCTGGTTGAGCCCAATATCCATGCCTACTTAGACACTGGCGCACCTGTGGTCTCACGCTCCACCAGCTTTGCCGGGACCAAGGTTGTTGACGTCGGCATATCCGGCTCGCGCATACGTTCCAACAAAACGCGCGCAAGTTTTCGACCGAGTTCATAGGGCGAAACAGCCAGTGTCGTCAGCGGATAGGTCGCATATTTCGCATCCGGGGTGTCGTCAAAGCCGACGACAGAAATCTCGCGCCCCGGGCGCATGCCGACTTGGCCGATGGCGAGGCTTGCTCCAATCGCAACCATGTCACCATTGCACACAACAGCCGTCACATCCGGATGCTGCTTCATAAGGTCGTGCATAGCTTCAATTCCGGCGGAACGGCTGTCCTGACAGTCAACAATGTGAATGTCGTCGATCCCGCGCGCATTCAGCGCCTTTCGGCAGCCGTCGATACGTTCCGAACGCACATCCACATTCGCCTCGCCCCCAAGATAGGCAATCTTTGAGTGACCCAGATCCAATAGATGGTTGGTCGCGGTAAACGTCGCAGCCGCGTTTTCGATGCCGACATGATCGAGCTCGCCGAATTCCGGCCGCCTTAGAAAAGTTACGCTCGGCAAACCATGTGTACTTAGCAGGTCAAAGGTCGATTCCGGCGTGTCAGCAGCAGGAACCCAAATCAGCCCCCCTCTGGAAGACCGAATAAAGGCCTCAAGCTGTTTTCGCTGGCGGACCACATCATCGCGTGCGTCAAGCACCGACAAAAGATAGCCCTCGTCTTCCAGCAAATCGCTGGCACCGCTGATGATCTCGGCATTGAAGCGGTTTGCGATCTTGTGAATGGACAGGCCAATTTCATGATTGGCACCCGACCGCATAGAAGCCGCTCTTGCGTCCGGAACGTAGTTTAACTTCTTGGCCGCGGCCTTCACTGAATTTCGGGTAGTCTCAGAAATACGTCCAGTACCACGCAACACCTGACTGGCGGTCGCGATGGAAACGCCTGCCTGATTTGCGACGTTTGCCAGAGTCGGTTTTTTCGTCATCTTCTCTGCCTCAATCTCACGAAAATAGGATCAAAACGACAAAACGTTGTACCATTTCACATAAAGTTTTCTATCTTTATTTTCCTTATTAATCAATAATAAAGACTCTGAATCCGCTTCGCATCGAACCTTAGGTCAGAATAGACAATTGACTTTGGTTAAACGTTACACCATTTTTATCGCGACTTGGCTCCGAGTCGGTTAGGTGCTGCAATTGCACAATTCCACCCGGACCTAAGCACGGCATACTTACGGCGCTTGGGAGTGAGCGCCTTTTTGCAAAAAGTGGATCGCGCGCATGCGGACCACAGATAGGGAGAGAGGAATGTCCTTTAATTTCAGACTGGCCGGAGCCGTTTCCGGCCTGGCACTTATTGCATCTGTAAGCGCTGCAGTCGCGCAAGAGATCCGCGTTTGGACGACGGAAACACAGCCTGCGCGCCTTGAGCGTCAACAGCAAATGGCCGCGGATTACGAGGCGGCATCCGGCGTCAAAGTGGAAATGATCCCCGTTGATGAAGGCGAGTACAGCACGCGTGCAACCGCTGCGTTTGCAGCAGGCGACCTTCCTGACGTGATCTACTTCCCCCTTCAGCATGCGCTGCCATGGGTTGAAGCGGGCATTCTGGATGCTGAAGCTGCGCAAGAAGTTCTTGAGTCCTTGGGCGCAGACACATTTGCACCCGGCGGTGTTGCAATGGCGCAGACTGACGATGGCGTTGCGGGCGTTCCGGTCGATGGCTGGACCCAAATGGTTGTCTACCGCAAAGATCTCTTTGAAGAAAAAGGCCTTGCCGCACCAACAACATACGCCAACGTTCTGGCTGCGGTTGAGGCATTGCACAACCCGCCAGAAATGTTCGGCTTTGTGGCCGCAACCAAGGTCGACGAAGGCTTTATGAGCCAGGTTCTGGAACATGTTCTGCTCGCGAACGGCGCGACACCGGTGGACGAGAACGGCTTCTCGGGCTTTGACGAAGCGAAAACTGTAGAAGCGCTGGAATTCTACAAGGCGATCGCAGAAGCTTCCCCTCCTGGCGAGTTGTACTGGAAACAGTCTCGCGAGCTCTACTTCGCGGGCCAAGCGGCGATGATCATCTGGTCTCCGTTCATCATGGACGAACTCGCGGGTCTGCGTGACGCAGCGCCTGTGACCATCAACGACGACCCAACTTCGCGCGAGCTGGCGAATGCAACCGGCTTCATTACCAACTTTGCAGGTCCATCCAACCCTGCTGGCGCAGCATGGGCGGATACGCGTTACTTCGGCATCACTGCAGACGCTGACACCGAGGCCGCACAGGACTTTGTAGAATTTGCAGTCAGCGAAGGGTACCTTGATACTCTGGCCATCGCGCCGGAAGGCAAATTCCCAATTCGCAACGGGACAGCTGACAACCCAACGGCCTATATCGACGGTTGGTCCAAACTGGACGTTGGTGTTGATCGCCGCGCGCCTCTGTCCGAGCTGTATCCGGCTGACGTGATCGCGAACATTGTCTCCGGTCTGGATGTTGGTCAGCGCTGGGGTGTATCCGAGGGTCAACTGGGCCTCGCATCCAAGATCATCAACAGCCAAGCGATCAACCGTGTGACCCGCGAGTACATCGACGGGACCATCAGCGCGACCGACGCTGTGGCAAAAATGAATGCGGAACTCTCTGAGCTAGAGTAACTTTCTCCTCAGAAAAGTCAGGCGGCGGCCGATCGTCGCCGCCTGAGCCCAAACCAACCTGTTTCTTTCGGAGATCACGAGATGACGAGTGCTGTGCCACCCACTGGTGCAGGGCCGCTAGCCAAGCGCGAGGCGCGACTGGCCTGGGGCTTGCTGTTCCCTACAATCTTCTCTGTATCCCTTGTGGTCATCCTCCCGCTTCTTGCGATCTTCTGGGTGAGCTTCAAGCCCATCGGCCTCGAAGACCTTCGCCCACCTGAAACCGTCGTGCGCGAACAGCTGCGGGGACGCCCAGCTGAAGCTGGTGATGACGCGACTTTGCGGTACCGGGTGCGCAATTCGAGCCAGAAAGAAATCCTGACTGGCGTTACAATTTCCGACACGCTTCCAGAAGGTCTCACCATTGTTGCCGTTGATGAACGCTGCACCTTGGATTACCTGTCGCTGTTCTGCGACCTTGGCGATTTTGAAGGCGGTCAGCGCGAAAACATCGAAATCGATGTGAAAGTCAGCCAGGCCTTTCTGGACGCAGATCCGGACCTAGGCGCGACGCCAACCAAGGCCACGGGTCGTGGCGACAATATCCTCACAAATTCAGAGTTCACCCTCGAGAACTTTGCACGCATCTTCGATGGCCGCGAGTTTTGGGCCGTGCTCTATGCCACGATGTTTTACACGATAGTGGGCACCGTCGGCGCGCTGGTCGTCGGCCTCTTTGCCGCGCTGCTTTTGAACAAGGAATTCAGAGGCAAGGGTATCGTGCGGGGGCTTTATCTGTTCCCATATGTGGCGCCCGTCATCGCGGTTGCTTTCTCCTGGGTGACGCTGTTTGACCCCTTTTCAGGCTCGGTTAACGCCTTGCTTGTGCAGATGGGCGTTGCT
Source organism: Cognatishimia sp. (assembly GCA_013215215.1). Classification (GTDB taxonomy): domain Bacteria; phylum Pseudomonadota; class Alphaproteobacteria; order Rhodobacterales; family Rhodobacteraceae; genus Cognatishimia. The sequence continues at coordinate 37,352 of JABSOU010000025.1, forward strand.
GATAGTCCGATCAACTTTTTCGGACAGCGCCCGCAGGCCCTGATCATGGTGACAGTGTTTGAGATCTGGCGCTATTTCCCGCTGTCCTTCCTGTTCATACTTGCGCGCATGCAGTCCATTGACACCGATATGTATGAGGCGGCGGATATGGATGGGGCCAGCCCGTTTCAGAAATTCTGGTACCTGAGCCTGCCGATGCTACTTGGAATCCTGAGTGTTCTGTTCCTGCTGCGCTTCATTTGGACGTTTAACAAGTTCGACGACATCTTTTTGCTGACAGGCGGCAATGCCGGCACACGGACCTTGACCGTCAACGTGTATGAACAGGCCTTCGCGATCTCTAACATTGGTGCAGGCGCGGCGGTGGCTGTCGTGATCTTTGGCTTCCTGCTGGTCTTTTCAATCTTCTTCTTCAAGTTCATGAGCCGGGAGGAAGGGCTATGAGCTCCATGCGCAACGGATATCTGACGGCCGCAATCATCGGCTGGTTCTGGGCCTTCACGATCGCAATCATTGTCGCTGTCATCATGTCCTTTTCGACAGGCGACCCGTTTCGCCCGTCCTTCTGGTCAAGCCTTGTCCTTGGCCTGGGTGTCGGCCTGACCACGCTCTTCTTCCGAGACAAACGTCTGCTTTCCTTAGCGTTTTCTGTGGTGGCCGTTATTATAGGCCTTGCAGGCTTTGGGGCGATCTTGGTTGGCGAGGACGTGTCCCTAACTATGTTGATCGTGGCAAATGTGCTTTTCGCGATCTTCACCGCCTGGCCGCTGCTGGTGATTTTGGACAGCCTTGTTCCCGGCCCAGTCGATAAGCACGAATTCGAAGAGACCGTCATCCGCTTTCTCACCGGGTTTGGCTACATCTTCTTTACGACAATCGTGCTTGTGCCGTTTTACGTCATGGTGATGACCAGTCTGAAGAACCAGCAAGAGCTTTTGCAGAACCCGCTGGACTTCACGATTGATCTGTCAAAGGGGCTGGACCTGTTCCGCAGCTACTTTGAGCTCTTCGGAGATTTCGGTTTTGGCTCATATCTGTGGACGAGCTTTTACGTTTCGGTGATCACCGTCTTCATCACCCTCGCCTTCTCAATTCCGGGAGCCTATGCCGTGGCGCGGCTGCGTTTCCGGGGACGTGCCGCCTTTGGACGGTCCATCCTGCTGATCTACATGGTTCCGATGATCGTCCTCGCCCTGCCCATCTATATCGTGTTTTCGATGACTGGCTTGCGCAACACCATCCTGGGCATCGTGCTGATCTACCCAGTAACGACGATCCCCGTCGCGCTTTACATGCTGCAAGGCTATTTTCGCGGCCTCCCCGCTGAGGTCGAAGAAGCAGGCCTTATGGACGGGCTATCCCGCCTGGCCGTGATCTGGAAGATCACCCTGCCCCTCGCGCTGCCAGCGCTTGCCTCGGTCAGCCTCTACGTCTTCATGATAGCTTGGAACGAATTCCTCCTCGCGCTCATGCTTCTGGACGATCCATCGAAATTCACACTGACGCGCGGCGTTGCGTCGTTGAACTCTTCCGAAGTTCCACGACAGCACCTTATGGCCGGCGCAGTGATCGCAACTTTACCAATCATGGCCCTTTTCCTTGGACTTGAACGCTTCATGACCAAAGGACTGACCGCAGGGAGTGTCAAAGGATGAGCAACCACGACAACGCCGCACTGGACGCACGTGCACGAGATATTCTGATCGCCAATGATCGCGGTGGATATACCATTCCGACCGAGGGTCTCTATCCCTACCAATGGAACTGGGACAGCGCCTTTTGCGGATGGGGCTTTAGCACCTTCGACGTCGAGCGCGCCTGGCAAGAGTTTGACACGCTGTTTTCGGGCCAATGGCCAAACGGCATGGTGCCGCACATCCTGTTTCGCCAGAACGACCCAGATTATTTCCCCGGCCCTGATGTCTGGGGCACAGAAGGCATTGGGCCGATCCCATCAGGCGGAATCAGCCAACCGCCAGTCGCAGCAACCTTTGTGCGCAGCATCTGGGAGCAAAATAAAGATTTTGGAGCAGAACGCGTCGCGGCACTGCTTCCCAAGATCAAAGCCTGGCATGCGTGGTTCATTACATGGCGTACCTCAAGCGAAGGTGCCGTGTTCTTGACCCACCCCTGGGAGGCTGGGCGCGACAATAGCCCGGATTGGGACAGCTCTATGGCCATGATCAACCCAGAAGGTGTGGGCGAATACTCGCGCCGGGATACCTCGCATGTGGATCCCGCCATGCGCCCGACCAAAGACGAATATGACCGGTATTTGTGGCTGGTCTATCGCGGGCGCGAACGTCGCTGGAACGAAGAGGAACTCTCCAGAGATCGCCCCTTCATGGTCGCAGATCCAACCCTCACCTTCATCCTGCTGCGCGCGAACAAAGACCTCTCGTTCATGATGAACGCCATGGGGATGGACACATCCGAAGTCGACGCTTGGTCCGCGCGGCTCATGGATGGCGCGCAGTCGTTGCGCAACCCGGACACTGGCCTGTTTAACGCAATCAACCTGCGCTCGGGCGAACACACCGGCCACGTCACCTCGGCGACCTTCTTGGTGTGGTATGCGGGCATGGAGGATCAAGCCTCTCTCGAGGCGATCCGTCAGGAGCTGGCCAATAACACCTACCCTATTCCGAGTCTCGCAAAAACGTCGCCGTTGTTTGACGGCATGCGCTATTGGCGCGGACCAACCTGGGCCATCATGAATGCGCTGATTGGCATTGGACTACGGGACATGGGCCATGAAGACGAAGCGGAGACGCTGCGCATTCGGACACGTGCCTTGATCGCGGAACACGGTTTTGCGGAGTATTTCCACCCAGAGACAGGCACGCCTGCCGGGGGCGGCACATTTTCCTGGACTGCCGCGGTTTGGCTCGCTTGGGCGTCATCTTCAGTAGGAGACAAATAATGGGCGCGATCGAATTGAAAGCCGTCGAAAAATGGTACGGCGAGCTTCAGGTCATAAAAGGCATTGACCTGGATATCAAAGACGGTGAGTTCATCATTTTTGTCGGCCCCTCGGGTTGCGGCAAATCCACGTTGCTCAGAATGATCGGCGGGTTGGAAGAGACGTCACGCGGTGCGATTGTTCTGGACGGCACGGACGTCACGGATCAGCCACCGTCAAAACGTGGCCTGTCCATGGTGTTCCAATCCTACGCGCTCTATCCGCATATGTCTGTGCGTGACAATATGGGCTTTAGCCTGAAAACCGCGGGCGCGCCGAAGTCAGAAATCAAAGAAAAAGTCGAAGAAGCCGCAAGGGTTCTGAAACTAGAGCCCCTTCTGAACCGGCGCCCCAAAGACATGTCGGGGGGCCAACGTCAGCGTGTTGCAATCGGGCGTTCGATCGTGCGGGCCCCAACTGCGTTTTTGTTTGATGAGCCCCTGTCCAATCTTGATGCTGCCCTGCGCGTAGACATGCGTCTAGAGATCGCGAAACTTCACCGGTCTCTGGAAACAACAATGATCTACGTCACCCACGATCAGGTCGAAGCTATGACGCTGGCGGATCGGATTGTCGTGCTGGACGCAGGCCAAATTGCGCAGGTCGGCACACCAAGAGAGCTTTACAATTCCCCGGCGAACTTGTTTGTGGCGCAGTTCATTGGGTCTCCGAAGATGAACGTGATGGGCTGTTCCTTCAGCGGATCAGACTACCAACTTGAGGGCGCTCGCGGTGGCACATACGCAGGATCAGGCCAGCCCGCCCATGTCGGCATCCGTCCGGAACATATAGATTTCTGCGACGTTGGCGCAGGGCAATGCGACGGCGAGGTTGAAGTCGTCGAATACCTCGGCGCCGATTGCTTTGTGTTCGTCAATTGCGGGCCGCTGGGCGTACTGAACGTGCGTGTCGGTGGCGGGGAAACCTACGACGTTGGCCAAAAGGTCGGACTGTCTTTCCAATCAGATCACGTCCACTTTTTTGACTCGGATGGATCTGCAGTCTGAAAAGAGCGACGTGCCGTGCATTGCTGCCTTGGCCCAAAGAGTAGATCGCATCCGCAATAGGTTACAGAATTAGAAACGCTAACGTCGTTGCTTGCGATAGTTTGGATGGATGCAAGCCATCCAGCCATCTCGCCGTTACAATCCAGCTTTGCTAGATACAAATGTCCCATCCACCTACCCGATTTTGATACCTTGCCCTTCGGAATAGGCACAATGCGCCTTGAATGGCTTTGATAGGTTTTGCAGGCACTCTGCACTCAGACCTCAAAGCCATTTCAAAAGTCATGCCCATGAAACAACCTTCTAACACTTTACTCCCTTCGATTACGGCAACTTTGATTTTCGGGGCCTTCGTCAATGTATTGATGCTCGTGGGGCCGTTTTTCATGCTTCAGGTCTATGACCGCGTTCTGACCTCGCGTTCCAAGGAAACGCTCGTGGCCCTTCTCGTCCTTGTGGGCGCGCTCTATTTCATGATGTTGCTGTTGGATGCGTCGCGTGCACGGGTCTTGGCGCGATGTGGCGCGATTTTTCAGAGCCGTTGCGATGACGCGGTTCTACGCTCTGAACTCCGGTCAAAGACGCCGCAGGACGAAAACGCCGATCACGCCTCTCAATTGCAGGACGTTGAGACCATACGCAGCCTTTTCGGGTCTCAGGTGCTTCTCGCGCTCTTTGATATCCCGTGGACCATGATGTTTGTCGCCGCCATTTTTGTGTTTCATGCCTGGCTTGGGTGGCTTGCCTTTGCGGGGGCTATGGCTTTGATATGTCTCGCCATTTTGAACAACCTCGTGACAAACAGAATGACATTGCAGTCGTCGGGTAGCTCTCACGAAGCCAATCGGATGCGTGCCGATTATGCGCGGGCTCAGGATTTCATTCTTGCGCAGGGCATGGCGTCAACTTTGGTAAAGCGCTGGAAAGCCGTGCGGGATACATCCTTGGACGCCGCGGTAAAAGCCAGTGACCTAAGCGCCTCCTTCGCGTCCACCAGCAAATCGCTGCGATTGTTCCTGCAAAGCGCCATGCTTGCGATGGGCGCGTGGCTGGTGCTTGAAGGACAGATGACGGCGGGAGCAATTATTGCAGGCTCCATCCTACTAGGTCGGGCGTTGGCTCCGATTGAACAAGTTATCGGCAACTGGCCTTTGATCCAAAAGTCATACAGCGGCTGGAAAAACATCCGGAAAACGCTGCAAGACACTGCGGAGGAGTCAAAAAAAACATCGCTTCCCAGACCTGATGCGTGCCTCGAGCTTTCGGGCGTCAGTGTCTTTGCGCCGGACACCAAAGGTGCGGTTCTCTCCAACATGAATGTGGCCGTTACACCCGGTGAAGCCGTCGGTGTAATTGGGCCGAGCGGTGCCGGGAAATCCTCGCTAGCGCGGGTCATCGTGGGCATCACATCCCCAACGCTCGGGACTGTCAGCTTGGGCGGCGCGTCGCTGGGTCAATACCCCGAAGGCGATTTGGGTCGGTTTATTGGGTACCTGCCGCAATCCATCACCTTCTTTGAGGGCACGATTGCGGAAAACATCGCGCATATGGCCGAGGATCCTGACGACGCGCAAGTGATCAAGGCCGCGAAATCCGCGCGGGTCCATGACACGATCACCGCGCTGCCGGACGGGTATAACACCAAGATCAAGGACTGCAGCCACAGGTTGTCGGGCGGTGAACGTCAGCGGTTGGCTCTGGCGCGTGCGCTCTATCATGACCCGGTTTTGCTGGTTCTGGACGAGCCGAATTCCGCGTTGGACGCTGTGGGAACACATGCTCTGCACGAAGCGATCCGTGATTTCAAAGCCTCTGAGCGGTCCGTCATCTTGATGACACATCGCCCGATGGCGATCGCAGAATGCGACCGGCTGATCATCTTGGAAAACGGGGCCATCCGTTTGGAAGGGCCGAGAGGCAGCGTGCTTAAGTCACTGATGGGTGATACCAAAAAGGCCGAAAAACTGGTTGCCGGAGAATAAGTGACATGACCCAGAACACAAAAAACTGGAACCCGCGCAAGCCGATGGCAGTTGGTTTTCTCAGCATTGGCTTAATGCTTGGGACCACGACCCTATGGGCGGTAAACGCGCAGATATCGGGTGCAGTTATCGCGAGTGGTGCGGTTCAATTGGAAAGCAATCAACAGGTTGTTCAACACGCTCATGGTGGTGTCGTCGGGCAGATCCTTGCCCGCAATGGCGATGTCGTCGGGGCTGGCGATGTATTGGTGCGACTGGATGAAACTTTCGTAGCCTCAGATCTGGAGTCGATTTCGGCGCAACTGGCCGAAGTCGAGGTCAGGAAGGCGCGATTGGCTGCGGAGCGCGATGGCCTAATCGAGTTCCGTTTTGGCCAGCAGGGTTCAAAAACTTCCCCCAGCGCACAGCTTGTTCAGGGTGAACAAACCCTGTTTCAAACGCGGCTCAAGAACTATCGCGGCGAGCTCAAACAATTGGACGAGCAGATCAATCAGGCCCATGTGCAAATCACCGGCCTCACCGCGCAGCTTCAAGCGCTTGAAGCGCAGGTGCTTTTGGTATCTGAGGATCTGAAAGCCGGCGAAGAGCTACGCAGCAAGGGCCTCATAGCCTCGTCGCGCATTTCCGCGCTAAAGCGGGAATACGTGCAACTTAAGGGTCAGATTGGCAGCCTAAACGCCTCCAAAGCACAACTGCGTGGCCAGATTTCGGCGTTTGAGATCGAAGCGATGCGGCTGACGACAAAACGGCGCGAAGAGGCCATCGTTACCCTGCGAGAGCTCGAGTACATGGAGATCGACCTTCAGGCTCGCAAACGCGGGATTGAGAAAAAGCTGGAAAACCTCGAGATCAAGAGCCCGGTTGCGGGCGTCGTACACGGCAGTCAGGTGTTCACAGAACAAGCGGTCATTTCCCCAGCACAAGCGATCATGCAAATTGTGCCTCAGGATCAGCAGCTGGTTGTGAAATCTCGCATTCAAACCATGCATGTCGATGATGTTTACTTGGGTCAGAATGCTTCGATCCGATTTGTGAGTTTTGATCATCGCACGACACCTGAGCTGTTCGGCTATGTGTCAAAGATTTCACCGGATGTCTTTTTCGATGAGGTCACTGGCTTGTCTTACTATCAGGCGGAAATCACGCCGCATGCGCAAGAGATCGACAAGCTGGGAGCCCAAAAGCTTATGCCAGGAATGCCCGTTGAGGCCTTTATCAAAACGGCAGAGCGTTCCCCCCTAAGCTACTTGACCAAACCCCTGATGGACTACTTCTACCGCGCGTTCCGGGAGGTTTAAGCGCGGCCCCGGCTGGAATTACTGGCCTCGGCAAAAATCCCGACCGCCGCACAGACAAAAAGAAAGGCACCCAGAATTTGGGTGCCTTTTGTTTTTCAGAGCAACGTTTTGGTGTCAGCAGATCAACACCTGCTCCAGATGATAGCTTGCGGTTTCCAACGATCCCACGTTTTTCAACACCAAGGTGCCGCCACCAAGATCCAGTTCCACATCAGCTTCGTTTTGCGATGCATTGGCTGTGATCCAGTCGGCCATGGTCTCACCTTCAGACAGCAAGTTAAGCAGTTGAAGATCGATCGTGTCCTGCTCTGCACCCGCGAGGGTCAGATCGCCGATTGTATCGACCGAACCATCGATGTCAGAGAAATCAAAGACAAATGTGTCCGATCCTTCTCCGCCAAACAGCCAGTCCTCGCCGCTTCCACCTTGCAGAATGTCTTCGCCGAGATTGCCGTAGAGGCGATCATCTCCGCTGCCGCCTTGGATGACATCCGCACCGGCACCACCCCAGAGCTTGTCTGCTCCGGCGCCGCCGTCCAGCGTGTCATCGCCATGCTGGCCCCAAAGCAGGTCTCGACCGGCCTCGCCCGACATCTGATCGTTGCCCAAACCACCGTTGAGGTGATCCCGGCCACCGCCGCCCAGCATCTGGTCGTCTCCTCCATGCCCTAAGAGCACGTCGTGACCGGAATTGCCGTAAAGCGTGTTGGCGCTGTCGTCGCCATAGATCAAATCATCGCCTGACAAAGCATCCAGATTGGGCGCGTCGCCATCGTTGTAGATGCGATCATTTTCACCCGGCCATGGCTGGTTATCAAAGACATCGTCGTTTTCGGTGAAGATCCATCCGACATCGCTTTGCGTGGTGTCATCAGGAGACTTGAGGTTCTGCTCAGCAACCACCGCACCGGTCGAGGAGAGTTCGACCTGGATGACCACATCGTCAAAATCCCAATCGCCATTGCCGCGAATGTCTTCAAAGCCAAGAATGACTTTGTTGCCATCCCGCATTTCGCCAAGGCTGTGATCCAACCCGTCGGAATTCATGGAAATACCACGCTCGTCGTCATGAGACATATGNAACGTGGTGTTGCCATAGCGCGCGCGAAGCAGAACTTCTTCACCGCTTTCCTCATCAACGCGATAGAGAGACAGGTCTTGGTCGCGCAGGACGTTGCCAATCTCGCCTTCTGCGTTGCGGAGAACGAAGGTACCATCGTCAAACAACGACTTGTCGCTATTGCGTGAATAGCCATCAGGCAGGATGAAAAAGCCGAGCTGGTCGTTCAGCCCAACGTCGATATCGATACTGGATTCACCAGAGATCAACTCGCCTCCGCTGTCATATTTCGACGCATTGGCAAACAGCATGCTGACATCACTGATCGTACCATCCTCGGCGATTTTGTACATGCCGATTGTGTTTTTATAATCGGCTGTTTCGCTGAGGAAGGTGACCTTGGCCTGCGCCGCTTCGCCATCGTCCGTGACGAACCCATGCTCATGCTGATCTGCGCCTGACAGGATGTTTTCATCGTCAATCGTGGCACCACTGTCGCCGAGATTGATGTTGAACATCACATCGTTAAAGTCTCGATCCCCGCCGCCGCGAATGTCTTCGAACCCGACGGTGATGCTGCCATCATACTTGAGTTGGCCGCGCAGGTGATCGAAGTAGTCGACGTTCATGTCGATACCGTCTTCGGGCTTGTGATGCATGTGCCAGGTAGCGGCATTGAACCGCGCATTCACAAGGGTTTCCTGACCGGTGTCTTCATCCACAGCAAAGAGCCTGAGCCCTGTGCTCCAATAGACATTGCCTTCGCCCCCGCCCCAATCGCGGAACACGTAGCTGTCGGCGTCAAAAACTGATTTGTCCCAGTTTTGACCCCAGCCATCTGACAGGATGAAAAACCCGAGATTGTCGCCGGGGCTGGCATCGATCTCGACTGTCGACTCGCCCGCAATCAGATTGCCTCCGCTGCCCTGATTGGAGGCATTGGCGAAGACGATCTGGACGTCGTAAATCATGCCGATGTCATCAATCTTGTAGACGCCGAAGGTGTTTCTGTAGCCTGCGCTTTCCCCCATAAAGGTCACAGTCGCTGGCGCGGTTTCGCTGGTTCCGCCGAGATCAGACTCAACGTTGAACTCAGGAGGTTGCGACGCGAATCTCACCGCCAAAGGAACTTCCGGAAGGTCTTCGGCGATTTCCACCGGCGCAATCCAGTTGTGTTCGGTCTGGTCGGCGTCGCTCGCGATATCATCGTCTTCGATATAGGCGCCACTGTCGCCGAGGTTCACATTCAACAAGATGCTTTCATGTGATCCCGCGCTGTTGCCGTATGTGTCGGAAAAGCCAATGGTGACGCTATTGTCATACTCGCGCAGCCCGCGAACGTGATCGACCCCATCAGAGTTCATGGAAATGCCGACATCCGCATTGTGATGCATATGCCATGTGGCCGCATTCCAACGCGCCTCGACAAGTGTTTCCTCATTGGTTGTCTCGTCGATGGCATAGAGGCGTAGGGCGGTATCTTCATAGATGTTACCCAGGCTTCCCCCCCAATCGCGCAGCTCATAGCGATCCGCTGCAAAGACGGATGGATCCTCATTCAATGTGAAGGAGTCTGGCAACATAAAGAAGCCGATGTGATCGCCTGAGCTTACATCGAGATCGACTGAGGACTCTCCTGCGACCAAGGCACCTTCGCCTGCTGACGCATCGGCGAAGAGCAATGTCACATCATAGATCAGCCCGTTTTCGGCGATTTTATACATGCCGACCGTGCTTCGAAAGCCGGCCGAGCCACCGAGGTACGTCACACTGGGCGGTGGCACCGAGTTGGTCTCGGGTTCATTCGTCTGAGTTGGCATAACTGCCCCCTTTGNTGGTTAACAAACAAAGGGAAATTTACTATTTTTTTGGGTAGGATCGTNAGGACGTCAGGCTTGAGCCCCCGGTCATGCGGCTACGCAACTAACCGAACGGATGGAAGCGCTTTCTCAAACAAGCTCTTTGATGACAGCATGTGTAGGAACTTTCCGAGACTTGTCTTTGATACACCCAAACCACCTGTTGGGTGGCAGTATTGCCTAACGTGAAATTTGTTTCTTTCCACGCACAAACACGAAGACATTGCCCGTCCTAATCGACACAGCGAGACAACCTGAAATTCCTCTGCATTGCCGATGCGGTGCCATCCGTTGACCCAGCTACGTGATCAAGCAAGTCCAAGAAATTGTTGCTTGCGACGTCTTCGCGAGTTGGACTGGCAATCAGTCGTAAGTCATTGTCTGGCCATGGATAATTCGGTGTGAATTCAACAAAACGCTCTTGGTTTTGAATGTCGATCTTACCTTCGATTTCCCTACCGCCTACAGCCTCTATGTGAAGGGATCGAGGCAGGGAATGCCGATCAAATGGGCGGTCAAATTCGATGCTCAAGGGTGCCACTGTTCCCACGCAGGGAAGATTCAATGTCCATAGATTTGTATCAGGTCGAGTGCGCAAAGCGTCGGCCACGTGAAATGTTTTCTTAAAACCCGTCAAGACGGACGCGCCATCGGCAGAGGGCCAGCCCCCGTCAACCACCAATGAATAGCTGCGCCCCGAAAGCAAAGCGGGTCCAAGTTCGACATTGGTTGCCACTTCTCTTTTAATTCGGCCGGGATCGATCAAAACCGTTAGCCGCGTTCTATCTTCATTCCATAGCTCTTGTTTGAACCGCATGAAGGCGGCTTGGTCTGAATTACCCGATGCATCCACCAAGCGGATGAAATCAAACGCGACTTGCGGCTGCATCGGGACCGAGAAATGCAGGTAAAAGCGCAGAGTGTTCTCAGGCAAGACATCGCCGCTGGGATAGATTGCGGTCACCGCAGCCGACACAGAGCTGGCCCTTGAAAGCGAGAACGCAACTTCCTTTAGATCCCCGCTTTCAACAAAACGCGCAATGTAATTTTGTCCGGGTTCAAATCCAAATGAAGGCTTAAAGGAAAGTGAGGTGTCGCTCACGACATAGCGACCTGCAATCGGCGTGCTTGCGCCAGCTGTAAAAACTTTGAGCATCTCGGGCGCGGCATTCCCGTCGCGCACATGCAAGACAACAGAGTCAGCACCGTTCTCGGGCAGCCTCAAGGTCTGGGCATGTATCATAGATGCGAGTGGTGCAACGAGGATCGCCAAAAATATGGCGATCCCTTTGGTTTTGTTCAGCCCAATCATCACTGTGTCCGCGTTGGATCAGGGGCGTATTGTGGGAAGTCGAACTCTGCCCGCATGTTGTGAATGCGATTAGGGAAGAACGTTGGGTTGGTATCCAGGTTCAGGCTCCCGGTATAAAGATCACGCGTGATAGATGCGAGCATCCCGCCGCCGACCAGCGTCATATGCATGGACATGCCATCAAACATGACTGCCTCCCCTACGGGTCCGTATGGCATGAGAGGGTGCAAATCGAGTTTGCCTCCGCGTTCGAAATCAGTGTGATCCACAACCTTCGCGTCCTGCAATCCGGCAACCGGAATGACCTGCGGCGAGCGGCTGTCGTTGGTCACAAACAACATGGACTGCCCCTGCATTTCAAACGGGATCATATCCAGCGGCTGACCGTTTCCGTAGTCCATGATGGTATTGGCCGAGATTTTCGCCCCGTCCTTAATGTCGTCAAGCGGCACAAGCACGATTGGGCTGCAGGTATAGGCCGCAACAAGTTGCGCTTTGCCATCAATCTCTTGGACAGACATGGCGCGGATCGGTGCGCGACTTTCGTATTGATCATGCGCGATGTGGTACATGTCTACGTTTGCGATGCCCTGATTTCCATCAAATGGATAGGACATGCGGCGCAGTGATGACAGGAAGTTGTCATGAGCCACGCCGGCGACAAACAGCTCTCCGTCATAGTATTCCATATCCATGATTGCGAGTGTGCGCAGGGGGATTTCCCCTTTCGCAAGATCGCGTGGCAGAGGCGCAGTGCCCGGTCCCATGCCACGCGGGCGGAAGGTGGTTTCGCCTTCGGGGAACTCCGTCAGCGACTGTTTCTGGAACTTCAATGCGGCGAGGTCCACCAGATTGACCTGCTGATCCTGCGTGACATGGATCAAAGCCGGTTGCGACGCGGAACTGCCGATACGAGTGACGGAAATATAAACGTCGTGACTGACGGGATGAGAGGCCATGTCGTTGAGCTCAATAGCGCGTGTTCCAACGCCCAAGAGCTCTGCAATCTTGGCGTCGATATCGGCGATGGAACTGGGCATGATCTGATCTGGGCCGGCCTCGGCCGGCATTTCAAACGCGTAGATTGCACCGTTGTGATTATCGCCCACAAAGAGCGTTCCGTCGTCGGCGAACTCCAACGCGCCGGCAAATTTGATGTCTAGGCTCGTGTCAGCCATCGCGGCGGCGCCCATCGTCAGCGCAGCGGCGAGTGACACAGTAAAACGGGTATTTCTGAGCATAAGAAAGTCTCCCTTTGTAGCTCTTCGGGTGGATCGGCAATTCCTGCGCGCTGCGACGAAAGCCGGGGCACCTTCGCTGCTTTGCGCTGCAATAAATTTGCGCGGCACATATGATGAATCAAATGAAACTATTTCAATTATGGTGAATGAGATTCACAATGGATGCTGCTGCTCTTTCCCGGATCGACCTTAACCTGCTTGTCGTGCTTGACGTTTTGCTGCGTGAACGCAGCGTTAGTCGAACGGCTCAGAAGTTGAACCTGACCTCCTCGGCCATCAGCCACACGCTCAAGCGCCTGCGCCTTTTGTTTGACAACGAACTCTTGGTGCGAGAGGGCCGGAATATGGTCCCGACCACGTTGGGACAAAGTTTGGCCGAAACCTTGCCGCCGCTCCTTGCGCAGCTAGAGCGCGTGATCGCGACGCCCGAGCCCTTTGATCCCACCACATCCCAACGAAGTTTTCGCCTGATCGCGCCGGATTTCTTCTCCTCGCTGGTGCCGCGATTGCTGAAAGCCGTTGCTTGCGAGGCGCCAGGGGTTCGGGTGGAGCTGGTGGCATTTACGGACTCAGTTATTTGGGACATGGGGCGAGGCCGATACGACGTCCTGATCGCGCCAAGCTTTCGACAGACCGACGAGTTACGAGGCACGACCATCGGCAAGTGGCCATGGATCACCTTCGGTCGCAAAGATCATCCGGCTTTTCAGGAGTGGTCCGTCGACACTTGGGCAAGCTATCCGCACTTGCAAGTGGGCCTGCCTGCCCCAACTGGGCGCGGCGCTGTAGACCGCGCGATCGCCAAACTCGGGGTCGAGCGTCGAATTGGCGCTGTTGTGCCGCATTTCTCGATGGCCGCCCCGATCCTCAAACAAACCGATATGCTGCTTTCCGTTTCCTCCGTTGCGATGAGCGATATGGCGAAAGTCTATGGGCTGGATCAGCGCCCCGTGCCTTTTGATATGAAGCCTCTGGAACTCATGCTGTTCACCAGCGCGATCACGACCGATCAGCCAGAAATCCGCTGGTTCCGAGACTGCGTGGGACGGGCAGCGCGAGATCTATTGTGAATGCCATTCACCACCCTCCAAGAACATTCACTTGAATTCATGGCACCCCGCCCTCCTATTGTCACCAAGCAAAGGAGAACATTGCATGGCCACAGCCGTTCCAATCATCGCCGCGACCCACCCGAAGAAAGT
>JABSOU010000003.1 GCA_013215215.1 Cognatishimia sp.
AGCGGTCATGCATTCGCGGAAGTGTTTCTCAGCGCCTTCCAATCCACCCGTTGCGAGTCCGAAGGCTCTAAAATCAACGGTGATACCGGGATTGTTTGGAATGCGGTCCTCTGGGTCTTGGAATAGCCAGACCGCCCCGTGATCCCCCGTTTGGGCGGTAAAGCCACGCGCGCCCTTGTTGCTGACACTGAGTTTGATGTCTCCAAACTCCAAGACGCATTCGCTATGGGTCTCCTTGGCGTGGGCCTTTGCAAAAGCCAGCTCTGCCCGAAGCTTAGGTGTAATATCGGTTGAGAGAGTGAACTTAAGCCCATCGAAGCCTGAATGCAGAATAACTCCGTCCATTTACGCTCTCTTTCACTTTCGTATTCGTGGAGGGGGGTGTTACAAGACCCCCCTCTATCGCGGCATGTCTTGCCGCTGGTTGATTTTGAGATGTTGGGAAAAGAAACGGGGGCCTTTGGCCCCCTTTGTGCCTCCGGCGGGGCAGCATATGTTTTGGGGCCGGGCCATGGCCCGGTGCTTGTTCACATTGTAGGAGTTTGACGACCAATCCAAATTTCGGCGCGTTCTGCGCATTTTGCTAGGTTCAGCAAGTCGGAGTGGTGAAAGCTGGTGGTGTTACGCCATTCGCCGGTATCGGTTTTGTAACTGCGGGACAGATCGACTGAGTAGAAACCGTCGTTCTGCCAAATGGTGGCCGTGACCAGGCCGATCTTAAACTTTTGTGCTGGCTGATTTGCCATGTCTTGAATTCCTGTGTTGGAGAAAGGGCGCAAGACTGTTTCGCTTGCGCCCTGAGTGAAGCCTTCCGGCCCCAAAATCCCGCGTGGCGCTGCCAACCCCTACGCGGGCAAAACTCTAGGCGGTATTGTAGCTACTGGTGCTGTCGTGGCGGCGGGCATTGGCCCATTCCAAGAGATCGCTACGACAGTAGCGGACGGAGCGTCCCGATTTGTAGAACTTTGGTCCATAACCAGTTACGCGCCATTTTTGGATTGTCCGCACGCTCTGACAAAGGAAGTCTGCGGCGGTTTTCTCGTCAATGAAACCGTTCAAATAGTCTTGTGCGGCAGCGCTGCCGTCTTGCGAATGTGCTGTTGTGAGCATCCTTGAATTCCTCTTTGGATTGGATGCTCTAGCCTTCGCTCATTTTGAATTCTCTAAAAATGTCTATAAATTCGAAGCCAATTTATAGAATGTGGAAAACTCATAAATCTTTGAAAAGAGGTGAAAAATACTTGTAAATTGTATTCTTTTTTAACCTTGCTGGTGGTACTGGAAGGTCTGGATAGTTCTGTTCGAGAAATTCTCGTAATTTGGGGAAGTGCGAACTCTTAGACTTTTTGGGATTTATTTCTCCAGCTTTGTTTAGTTCATTGAATGCTGCCTTGATTGCACTCTCTACACCGCGACGACCCGCAGAATTGGTCGGAGTTTTGTCTACAACGCCTCGATCTAGGATCGTATTTCTAATGTCTCGAGTAGTTAGGCTTACATCAACAAACCGAAGTCCCTTAAAACTAAGCGAGCTTTCTGACCAATTGCACTTACCAGCCCAAGCTTCGCTTGGGATTGGTTGCGGGGTGGAAGATAGCGTTCGTGGCAATTCGTAACCAAACGCGTACAGGTAACCCTGCTCAATGTAGCTGGTAACATTGGATTTCAGTTTCTTCTCTAATTCGCCTCGCGCGGAATGGATTGCTTGTGCCCCAGAAAAAGCGTGTGTGACTTTCGCTTGTAGGTCGCCTTCGATCTCGGCGGCTTCCTTCACGTTCTGTGAAATTGTATCCAACGCTGACTGTTGTTGAAGTGCGGTCCATTGTGTCTTTAATTCGGGATGCGCAAAAACAAGCCACGATCTAGACATGGCAGCTCCAGACTTATGAAGACGCGCCATTTGCTCTTTAGAAATCTTAGCCAAGTGTTTTCCTTTATACGTAATGTAACGTTACGTAGGGATTTCCCCGCCGCGTACGTTACATATTGATATGTCCTTATGTGAAATTCGGGACGAACCGCTCAGGCTCACTGAGTTGCGTAAGGTAATGATTCGAGAGCTTAATTCCGTCGTTGACTGGAAACCATAGTCAATAAGCTACCAGAGACCAAAGCACTTAACTGGGCGGCGTTTTCTTCTGCGGCGCGCCTGACTGGATCGTCCGCCAAATGTGCGTATCGCATGGTCGTCTGAATTTGCGTGTGGCCAAGTAAGCGCCCAACCATCTGAATGGGCATACCAGAAGATACCGCGTTGGAGGCATACGTATGCCGTAAGTCATGAATACGTACATCGCAGAGGTCCGCTTGCTTGCGAATACGTCGCCAGGGTTTCTGCATGTCTGTGGCATAGCCACCGGGTTGCTTGCCGACGATAACGTAAGGGTTGTCAGGAAGCCGTGGCAGGGCGCTCAGGATGGCCCGGGCCGCTTGGGGTAGGGGAATGAGCCGTGCGCCGGTCTTGCTGTCCGGCAGCTCCATTCCGCGATCTGTGATGTAGTTCCATTGCAGGGTTTGTATCTCGCCCAATCGGCATCCTGTCAGGATCAGCAACCGAAACGCCGCGACCACATGGCATGTCTCTGTGCCGTCACGTTCGGCATCGTTCAGCGCGGTTCCCAACCGTTGCAACTCAAGCTGGCTAAGGTAGCGCTCTCGCTTCTGTTCTCTGTACTTGGGAACATGGCGGCATGGGTTTGACCCATCGGGGCGTAGGCCCCATACCTCGGCCAAATTGAACATCTTAGACAATACGCCCAAAGTGCGATTGGCTTGATAGGGCTTGTTGCGAAATTTGTGATGTAGCTCAGCAATGTCTTTGCGTTCCACGTCCACAACTTTAAATGACCCAATTGCCGGATTGATAAACAGGTCAATGGCGCGGCGATACTCGCCCTGTGTGCTGGGCTTGCACCGCTCTTTGGCATGCTCTTCAAAGAAGCGCTCACACAGGGCCGCCACTGTGGGTGCGCGGCGATGCTGGGCGATCTCTTCTACAGGGTTCTCTCCTTTGGACAACTCGCCCATGATCTCTTTGGCGCGATTACGGGCTTGTTCAGCAGTGATGTTGCCATGCCGCCCAATAGAGGCCCGCCGAGTGCGACCTCCTTTGCAATATTGCACCTGGTAGGTCTTGGTGCCTGAAGGCATGATGCGTAGGCCAAACCCTTTGATCTCGCTATCCCACTCGAAGTAGCTCTTGGGGCGCACTTCAAAGCTCTCAACGCTGCGTTTGGTCAGTTTTGGCATCGTGTCTTTCTCCATCTCTCGCCCGTCCGTGGAAGCACAGTGGAAGCAATTGGGCGCAAATCTTGGAGTAAGGCGTAGACGTTCGGCGTAAACAGCGTCAATCAAAAATGAATGATTACAATAAGATAGAGTAGAGCGACGCATTCTGGGGTAACTAAGGGAATTGCGCCAAAGCTCTCTCATAACCTGAAGGTCGTAGGTTCAAATCCTACTCCCGCAACCAGGGCGAATAACAAAAACACAGACCGTTAAACCTACAATTGATCCCCCCAGATCAATCGCTTAACGTCCTCTCCTCCTCAGGCTCATAACCTCAAGGGCAAAGTGTCAAAGTCTGCGCACGCAAACCAATATCTACCTAAGAATAAAGACGTAGTCCTTGGAACATGGCTGTTCGAGGCCTAGTACGACCTGATGATCAGGTGCACGATCCTTAATCTTCGGCGAAAAAGGGATAAACTTCTAGCCAGACACGGTTTTTCTATGACATCCTAAATTCAAGTGAGGTGTCAGGTGCCAATAGAACTAACTTTTGAAATGGGTGTCGTGCTTGCGATCTTGGGCGTCACCATCGCGTTGTTTGTCACAGAGTTGTTTCGGATCGATTTTACCGCGATCCTTGTCATGGTCTCTTTGGGGCTTTTGTCGCAAGTTAACGGTCTGGAGGCGCTGGCTGATCCCACCAAGCTGTTTGATGGATTTGCTTCAAATGCGGTGATTTCGATCATTGCAGTTATGATCATTGGGGCCGGTCTTGATAAAACTGGTCTCATGAGCCGCGTGGCAGCTGCCATTCTAAAGTATGGTGGAAAGACGGAATTTCGCATAATTCCAATCATTTCCGGCACGGTTGGCGTGATATCCAGCTTCATGCAAAACGTCGGTGCAGCGGCCCTGTTCCTACCTGTGGTCAGCCGTATTTCGGTGCGCACCGACATCCCCATGAGCCGGCTTCTTATGCCAATGGGCTTCTGCGCAATTTTGGGCGGCACGATGACGATGGTCGGCTCCTCGCCATTGATCCTGCTGAATGATCTTTTGATCACCTCAAATTCAGCACTTCCTGCGGATCAGCAAATGGAGAGTTTTTCCCTCTTTTCCGTCACTCCCATTGGGGTTTGCCTCATCCTGACCGGTATCATCTATTTTATGCTGCTTGGGCGGTGGGTGCTGCCGGGCAGTGCGATGAAATCAGAAGCCGGCAGTGGTCAGTCCGTTCGGGACTATCTGAAAAAGATCTATGGGCTCAAATCCGATCTGGTTGAGGTCGTGGTCCCTGAAGGCTCCATTCTGCGCGGCCATAGTTTTTCGGACATCATGGTGGCCCATAACCTCTATATTATTGGATCTTATCATCGCGGGCAGAAATGGTTTACGCCGACGTTGGACACGGCTGTCGAAGATCCCTGCCGGCTTGCGGTTCTGGGACGGCGCAAGGTCATTCAGGCGATGGCCGATGACTATGGTCTCGAAGTTCTACCCGAGCTGGATCTCTTTGCAGAGGCCTATGCGCCGACGGTATCTGGCGTGGCTGAGGCGGTTATCCCGCCGGATTCAGACCTGATCGGGAAATCCGCGCGAGACGTCGCGATGCGCAAAACATATGGGCTGGGTCTGTTGGCCATTCACCGGGGCGGCGAGACTTTGAGTCTTGTAGAAACCGCCGAACATGAGGCCACGAATGTGGGGCAGGTGCCTTTCCGCGCGGGGGACACTTTGGTGGCCTTTACCGCATGGGAGAACCTGACCCGCGTTGCGAAAGGGCGCGAGCTTGTGGTGGTGACTTCTGACTATCCGCAAGACGAGCTGCGCCCGCATAAAGTCGCCTGGGCCTTGGTGTTCTTCCTTTTGGCACTCAGCCTCATCCTTTTCACTGACCTAAGGCTCTCTGTGGCTTTGTTGGTCGGTGCTTGCGGGATGATCGCGACGAATGTTCTACGGATCGATGAGGCCTATGAGGCGGTCAGTTGGTCGACGGTCTTCCTATTGGCCAGTTTAATCCCCTTGGGGCAGGCCGTGCAGAATACGGGCACGGCTGAATGGATCGCGTTTCAGATTCTGACGTTGTTGAATGGCTGGCCTATATGGGCGCTCCAGGTGGGGCTGGCGGTCTTGGCCACCGGATTCACTTTGGTGATGTCCAATGTGGGGGCCACGGTCCTGCTGGTGCCACTGGCCGTGTCCATCGCGGTGGCCGCAGGCGGAGACCCGGCGATCTTTGCCCTGACTGTGGCGATTTCGACGTCCAATTCCTTCTTAATCCCAACCCATCAGGTCAACGCCTTGATCATGGGCCCGGGGGGCTACAAGGTCACAGACTTCATGCGCACCGGAGGCATCATGACGGTGCTGTTCCTATTGGTCTCTTTGACGGTCATGAACCTGATCTACTGACGGGCAACACGCGCAATCCCTGCGATTGAGTTTCAGCGTGACTAAGTATGCTGCGACGTAAATTTACAATCTGCGTCTGTGGATGCGCATTTTGTAGATATGCATTGATATTTTCTTAAGTTGTAGGGCAAGAGTAACTCGGCGCACGGGTATTTTGATTGGGGCTCCCAGAGACGCTTGATTTCCACCCTCTGACTATCGCGAGGTCGTGTCTTGAGTGACTTTCATTTCAACGCTTTGGCAGCTGAATGTCGCCAAAGGTTAAAAGAAGATGGCTATGACATTCTTCATGTTGAAGACCTCTCTACCATTCGTGATTTGGTCGACATTCTTGGCAAGCCTTACCTCACACCGCGTCTCTCTCCGTTTCTGAACGACTTCACACCCAACAATTGCTTTTGGTTGCTGCTTACGCGCGGAGACGAGACCGTTGCGGCTGGTGGCTGCCGGTTTGACGATCTGGGGGAGATGAAACTCAGCCAGTTTTGGCGCAACTGCGTGGCGCGTCACTACGAAAGGACGGGGGGTGCTGTCGTGGAAGTTGCGCCGCCTGTAGACGATTACCTATCAGGTCGCTTGGCCTATTTCGGAGACCTGATCGTGCACGAGGGGTTTCGCGGGGCTCAGGCTGGACGTGTGCTAAAAAGGTTCACGCATTTCGCAATCGCTTTTGCGATGCTCAAGTTTGATCCCAGCGCGGTCTATGCCTTTGTCAAAGAAAAGGACGCAGGCCGCGGCGCGATGAAATTTTATGGGTTCAATACCGTCATTCACAACGCGCAAACCTGGTCCAACGCGCCAAGCTATCACCGCGACGATGATGCCTGTTTTTTCGTGTCTCAGAAATACTATAGCTATTATTCAAAGCTCTTGGCAGGCTCACCGGAGAAGCTCTGACAGGTTAACGATTAAGGGCCCATGATCCTCTGAATCAAACCGGATCAACAGCCTGAGATAGTCCATGCGAATGCGTTCATTGTGGTCTACGGCGGCTGCATTGAGAGTCTCGATCGTGTAAAGAAATTCGCCCTTCGCGGCCAGTTCATAGTCTTTCAAGAACCGCATACGCAGCTGGGGCGGTGCGGCGTCCAAAGACTGTTGTAGTTGATCCTTGTCGGTGCGTTTTAGTGTTTTAGACGTGAGGCTTTCCTTGCCCATTCGAAACACACGCAACCGAGTGTCGCCATGCTGCGGTGCGTGGAAAATATCGACCTGTTCGATATAGGGCTCAAGCCCGCTGAGTAGCCCGCCCGAGCGATAGTAAATCAACGCCAGAGAATGGGCATCTAGGACCTTTTCATCCTGAGCATGGCGCAGTTTTGTGGTCTGCAGAAGCTGGTCAAACAATGCGTCTGACAACGGTGTCACATCGCTTTGACCAAGCAGTGAGGGCGCTTCATTGCCGGCGAACCAACTGAGTGAAGTATCCGTGACTTCGGATATTTTGCGGATGGTGTCAAAAGGGATATGGCGCTGGTTGGAAATTTGCGCGTGCAGCGTTTGATACTTTAACCCCGCGGCATGACATAGTGCGCGGAGCGTCAGTTTCTTGTGGCGGCAGAGCTCTTCAATACGCGTGCCGATGTAAGGGGCAGTCTTTTCGTTTTTACTCATCTGTCTAAAATCTATTCAAAAATCTTTATAATCATGGATATTTTGTCGCCATTGGTCAACACGAACCTCTGACGCCTGGGGCGTGACGCCGGGTCAAAATGCGCCAACTTAAATGTCAGGTTTTCTTGATATGACGGTTCAAACGCCTTCCGACGGTCGAGAACACGACGATCAGAACCAATGTGAAGAAGATGAAATAGGCCGCGATAATCGGGTAGGGAACAAAGGGGTTAAAGGTCTTGTCTGCAAAGTAATTCGCGTAATAGAGCGCATCGCCTTTTTGTCGCCACGCAGGGAAGCTTGCAAAGAACACAAGGGCCGTCGCGTGGAACAAAAAGATCGCCTCATTGGTGTAACTCTCCCACGCCAGACGCAGCATGGAGGGAAAGACGATCCGGCGGAATTTCGTGCGCGCGCTCATGCCGATCGCGTCAGCGGCCTCGATATCACCGCGTGGGATGGCCTGTAGGGCGCCATAAAAAATCTGTGCGGTATAGGCTGAAGTGTTCAGGAACAACACGATCAGGGCACCCAGCCAGGCTTTGGTCAACCAGCGGGTCTCGACCGTGATTTCAATGAACCCAAGATTCAGATCATAGCCGAGCTTCGGGATCAGAACGAAGGTCTCATAGGCGATGAAGAACTGGATAAAGAGCGGAGAGCCTCGGATCACGAAGATGAAACTCTGGGCAGGCAGGCGCAGCCATGGGTTCGTCGAGGCGCGCGAGGTCGCGAGGCCAATTGCGAGAAAGAACCCAAGCAACAGCGCGAAGAAGGCAAAATAGAGGTTCCAGATCATGCCGGATCCGATCAGCACCACATGTTCACAGAGGGTGAAATCGGTCTTTGGCAAAAGCCGTTCGCCGATGCCAACCGCGCGTAGGCCGTAATCCTGCAGCGTCTCAAAACAGCTCATGTCGTGCCTCCGACGGTGGCTTGGCCACGGCTGACCCATGCGGTCAGACGACCAAAGGCTTTCTCACTGACCCAAGTCAGCAAGAGGTAGAACACCAAAAGCACCAAAAAATAACCAAGCCGCCAGTCGCCATGCGGGTAATCGAAGATCGCGGTTTTCGACCCGCCGAGTTCGCGCGCCCAATAGACAACGTCTTCAACGCCCAACAGGAACAAAAGTGGTGTGGCCTTGATCAGGATCATCCAGAGGTTTGATAGGCCGGGCAGTGCATAGACCCACATCTGAGGCAGGTGAATGCGGCGGAAAATCTGACGTGGAGACATGCCGTAGGCGACTCCGGTCTCAAGCTGGGCGTGCGGCACAGCGTTCAAAGCGCCATAGAGCGTATTGGCCGCAAAGGCTCCGAAAACGATGCCAAAGCCGACGGCGGCCAGCACAAAGCCATAGATCTCGTGGATCCATTGCGGAGCGGTCCCAAGCGGCATCTTGGCCTCGGGACAGACGCGGAAATCATTGCCTTGGCGGATCGGCTCGGACCAATCGGGACAGAGCGCCACGTGGCGCAGATATTCGATCCCCTGATCCAAGGCGATCAGCGCGAAGAGGAAAAAGATGATGTCGGGCACGCCGCGCACCATCGAGGTGTAGATCCAGCCAAACCACCGCACCGGCGCGATCTGCGAGCGGCGTGCGAGCGCACCTGCAAAGCCAAGCGCCATGATCAGTGGGACGGTGAACAGCAAGAGAGACAGTACCGTGATGAAGCTGAAGTAAAACGCCATATGCTTGCCGTTGGTCAGGTAACAGGACCACCAGACAAAGCCCTCTAGGCTCTTGGGATCGGCGCAAAATTCAAACATCAGGGGGCCTTCGCAACAAGGCCGCCCGTAGGCGGCCTTGAGATTTAGGTAGGTGGATTAGAACTTGACCATACGGCCGTCAAACCACTTGGCGATCAGATCAGACAGGGTGCCGTCTGCTTTCATGGAGGCAATCGCTGCGTCCATTTTTGCTTTCAGCTCGCCGTCGGATTCACGGATACCCATGCCAACGCCGCCACCGATAGAGACGCTGTCGTCCACGATGGTCAGCTCGCCACCGGATGCGTCAACGATTGGCTTGAGGTATGCAAAGTCCGCCAGAACTGCGTCTGCTTCGCCGGAACGTACCGCTGCGACGGTTTCTTCTGGGGTTGCGAATTCAACCAGAGTTGCACCGGACTCAGCCACATAAGCCGCCTGAATGGTCGCGGTTTGCGCTGCGACAACGCCGCCTTTCACGTCCATGCCCGCACCCGACAGAGCGACATAGGCAGATGGATCTGGTGGGAAATATTCCTGAGTGAAGTCAATAACTTCGTCACGCTCTGCGGTGATGGACATGCCCGCGATGATGGTGTCGTAGTTGCCGGACACGAGGTTCGGGATGATGCTGTCCCACTCGTTGGTGACCCAGGTACATTCCAGACCTGCGCGCTTACACAGCTCGTCGCCGACTTCACGCTCAAAACCGTCGATCTCGCCGGAATCGTTGATGAAGTTGTATGGAGGGTAGGCGCCCTCGGTGCCCATGCGGATGGTCTCGGCGCTCACAGCTGTGGCCGCGAAGGTCGCAGCCAGAGTGGCCGCGCCTGCGAGTTTCAGAAAAGTTGTCATAGTTTACTCCCTAAGCTTTGTTTTCTTAGTTGGTTGGTCACAGGATGCTGGCCAGAAAGGCCTTACATCTCTCTGATTTCGGATTTTCAAAGACCTGCTCGGGCGGGCCGTCTTCTTCGACGCGGCCGTTGTGCAGGAATATAACGCGGTTGCTGACTTCGCGGGCAAAGCCCATCTCGTGGGTCACAACCACCATGGTGCGCCCTTGTTCGGCCAATTGGCGCATGACGCGCAGCACTTCACCGACGAGTTCGGGGTCCAGCGCAGAGGTGGGTTCATCAAACAACAGAACCTTTGGGTTCATTGCTAGGGCGCG
The DNA here is from genome assembly GCA_013215215.1 of Cognatishimia sp. Taxonomy (GTDB): domain Bacteria; phylum Pseudomonadota; class Alphaproteobacteria; order Rhodobacterales; family Rhodobacteraceae; genus Cognatishimia. Next base: position 10,145 of record JABSOU010000003.1, read on the forward strand.
GGCGATGGCCACACGCTGTTGTTGGCCTCCCGAAAGCTGGCTGGGATAGGCGTCGGCCTTCTGCGCAATGCCGACTTCGTCGAGAACTTTTTGGGCCTCTTCGCGCACCTCGTCTTTGGGGCGACCCAAGACCTGAACCGGTCCCTCCATGACGTTCTGCAGAACAGTCATATGGGACCAGAGGTTAAAGCTCTGGAACACAAACCCCAACTGGCTGCGTAGCCGTTGGATCTGTTTTGCATCGGCGCCGATGATATTGCCCTTGGCATCTTTGCGCACCGAGACCTCTTCGCCCTCAAGCTCAACACGGCCTTTATCGGGCACGTTCAGGAAATTGATACAGCGCAGGAAGGTGGATTTTCCCGACCCCGAAGAGCCAAGAATAGAGATCACATCACCCTCATGGGCGGTGAGCGATACGCCTTTGAGAACCTCCAAATCGCCGAAGCTCATATGGATATCCTCTGCGATCAGCGCAGGAGCATTATCGAGCAAGCAGGTCCCCTCATCGTCTTGCCACGCGGGCTTACCCTCATGCCGCGTGATCCAAAGAGACTGCTGTAATTTGAAAATCAGCGCAAGTGGCAAACGGACGATTGTGCCGTTCAGTCAACGGTTTGACGAAAATTAACGTCTTGTTTTGACGATCCGTAGTCGCCTGTGACGTGATTTTGATCAAGACGGGGATCTGGTTCTTGAGTTCGTGCGCTAGGCGGTGCGACGCAGGAGATAGATATCCATAATCCAGCCGTTATCTGCGCGCGCCTTTGCGCGTGTATCGATGATCTCTTCACAGATGCCGGCCAGCGATCCGGCACGCAAAATTTCCTGTGGCATCCCAACATATCCGCCCCAATAGATCGTCGCGGGGACGTCCAGCACATGCTGAAACGAACATTCGCCATCCAGCATGACCGCCAAGGTATCAACGCCCTCAGGCCAGCCATGATCGCGCAACTGGCGACCAGTCGTGATCTGCACCGGCGCGCCCAGCGTGTTCAGCGGGATCGCGTGGGCGGCGGTCAGCATTTGCAAGGACGTGATACCAGGCACGACACGGGTGTTTAGGCTGATACCCTTCGTTGCGACACGTTCGGCAATGCGCAGCGTGCTGTCATAGAGGCTCGGGTCTCCCCAGACCATGAGGGCGACTTTGGCGCTGGAACTGCCATGTTCTTCGATCAAACCTGTCCAGATCTCGGCCAAAGCATCATGCCAAGTGTTCACGCCATCCAGATATTTCGGCGTCTTGGCATCGCGTACTGGATAGTCGAACTCCACGACCTTGGGCTTTGTTTTCAGGATGTCTGCAACGATGTCGCGACGCAGGTCCGCAAGCTCTGTCTTCTCGTCTCCTTTGCGCGGCAATAGGATCAGGTCGGCCTCTTCCAGCACGCGGATCGCTTCCAGCGTCAGATGTTCGGGATTGCCCGAGCCGATTCCGACCAGAGACAGCTCGATCATTTAGCCCTCCGCCAGTTCGCCGAACAGGATCAGACCCGGCGCGGTCGAGATCTCTTCTTTGAGCTGTTTGGCCAGCTCTTCCATGGTGCTGCGCTGTAGGGTTTGTTCCGGATGGCTTACGCTTTCGGCCAGAATGGCGGGGCAATCGCGGCGCAATCCGCTGGCAAAGAGCTTTTCGGCCAGTTCAGGGAAGGTGCGTTTAGGCATGAACAAAACGGTGGTCGCGCCTGGGTCGGCGAGGGCCTGCAGGTTCAGATCTCCCGGCAGGGCACCTGCCACGTCATGGCCCGTCACGAATTGCACACGCCGTGCCACAAGGCGGCGGGTCAGGGGGATGCCAGCGGCAGCCGCAGCGGCCGAGGCCGAGGTGACGCCGGGGATGATTTCGTAGTCGATGCCTGCCTCTTTGAGGGCCGTGATCTCTTCTTCAAGGCGGCCAAAGATGCCGCTGTCACCCGATTTCAGGCGCACCACATGGGCATCCTGGCTGGCGTAATCCACCAAAAGCTGGCTGACATGATGCTGTTTCGGCGAAGGCCGACCCGCGCGTTTGCCGACGCCCACAAGGTCCGCATCCTTGCGCGCGTGCTCTAGGATCGGACCAGCGGACAGGTCGTCAAAAAGGACGGCGTCGGCTTTGCCCAAACGGTCCACCGCCTTCAAGGTCAAAAGCTCGGGGTCGCCCGGGCCTGAGCTGACGAAACTGACGAAACCACTCATGACTTAGCTTCCGTGATCATGTGAAAAAAGGTTCCCGTGACATTGCCCTTGATGGATCCGGTTTCCGGCACCGGATTGCCATCGGCATCCGCAACATCGGCCAAAGGCGCGTCGGGTTCTTCGAGAATTGTAGTGTAGTGGAACTCGTGCCCGCGCAGGCGTTGCCCAGCCTCATATCCAAGCATCGGTGCTTTGAGCGTGACCTGACGATAGCCCAAGTGGAACTTGCGTTTCTCGAACGACGTCACGAGGCCCAGAAGGCCCGCCATCTGGTGTTTCTCGCCTGATTTGTCGATCAGCACATCGCCCAAGGCCATGTAGCCCCCGCATTCCCCATGCACGGGTTTGGTTTCTGCATGTTTGCGCAGTGCGGTCTGATAGGTGGTCGCGGCGGCGAGTTTGCCCGCGTGGAGTTCGGGATAACCTCCTGGCAGCCAGACCAGATCGGCATCGGCGGCGGGGGCTTCGTCGGCAAGCGGTGAAAACGGGACCAATTCTGCGCCCGCCGCGCGCCAACCCGTGACAAGATGCGGGTAGGTAAAGGAAAAGGCCGCGTCCTGCGCCATAGCGATTTTCTGAGCAGGTGGCTGGGGTAGCGACGCGTCGCCAGTAGGCGGGCAGGGGCCACCGTTGCTGCCCTCAAAGGCGGCTTTCTTGATCGCCTCTAGGTTGACGTTTTCGCGCAAAAACGCAGCATAGCCTGCGATGGCGGCTTCGAGGTCAGGATGCTCGACCGCTTGGATCAGGCCGAGGTGGCGTTCCGGCAGGGCAAGGTCTCCGCGGCGGGGCAGCACGCCTAGAACGTTGATGCCCGCTTGATCCATGCCCAGGCGCGCGAGGCGTTCGTGGCGCGGGCTGGCGCAGCGGTTGAGGATCACGCCCGCGAAAGGCAGATCTGGGTTATACATTTTGAACCCGAGCGCGGTAGCGGCTGCAGATTGCGCTTGGCCGCCCACGTCGATCACCAGCACAACCGGCCAGCCCATCATCAGGGCGGTTTCGGCAGAAGAGCCAAAGCCAGACTCACCCCGCGTTGCGACACCATCAAACAGCCCCATAGAGCCTTCAGCGACGATGATCTCAGCGCCCTCAGATTGCGCGGAAAGACCTGCGATCAAGCTTTCGGGCATGGCCCATGTGTCGATGTTATAGCTGGGTCGATGCGCCGCCGCGCGGTGAAAGGCCGGATCGATATAGTCGGGGCCGGACTTGAAAGGCTGCACCTTGAGGCCATCCTCGGCCAAGGCACGCAAAAGGCCGAGCATCACGGTGGTTTTGCCAGTGCCCGAGGAGGGCGCGGAAATCATCAATCCGGGGACGAAACTCATCACTCAGTGCCTTTCGTTCTTTGTTCAATCATCGCCATGTTGCCAGCTGGCCCAGGGGCTTTCAGCGGTCTGAGGACGGTAGCGGCGGTCGTAATCATGGGCGTAGAGGCAGCTTTCCTCAAATCCTTCGCCTGCGAGTGCGGGGCCAACAAGGATCAGGGCGGTGCGGCTGACATGTTCGGGGACATCTGCCTTAAGGGTCGCCAATGTGGTGCGGATGATCTGTTGATCGGGCCAGCTTGCGCGATAGACCACGGCCACGGGACAGGCCTCGCCATAGGCGGGGGTGAGGTCTGCGATCACATTGTCCAGATTGCCGATCGAAAGGTGGATCGCCAATGTCGCGCCGGTGGCCGCGAAATTTGTGAGCGTTTCCCCTTCAGGCATGGTCGAGGCGCGCCCCGGCGTGCGGGTCAGGATCACCGATTGCGCGAGGCCCGGAAGCGTGAGTTCCGTTTCCAAGGCCGCCGCTGCAGCGGCAAAGCTCGGCACGCCGGGTGTGACAGACAAGGGAATACCTTCGGCGCGCAGGCGGCGCAGTTGTTCGCCCATGGCAGACCAGACCGATAGGTCTCCGGAATGGAGGCGCGCCACGTCTTGGCCTGCCTCGATGGCGGCTTTGCATTCGGCGACAATCGCATCGAGATCCATCGGCGCAGTGTTCACAATCCGCGCGCCTTCGGGGCAATGGGACAACAGCGCCTCTGGCACGAGAGATCCCGCATACAAACACACCGGACAGGATGCGATCAGATCGCGGCCCCGAAGGGTGATCAAATCTGCGGCTCCGGGGCCTGCGCCGATAAAATGCACGGTCATCTCGCGTCGTCCTTGATGGCGAGGGAGCATGTGGCCATGCGGTCCTCTGAAATATGGCGCTGTGCCATAAGCCGCCCTTCTGCGCCAGCCGCAGCCAGAGCGCAAGCCTCGGCAACGCTGCCAGTGCCGCGTTTTTCGATCACGCGGGCGGCTTGGGTTGGGGTTTCGATCGCCTGCATCGTCTCGGCGTCGATGGGCAGAACCTTGAGGTCAAGCTCTGCGGCCAGTTGGCGAATGCAGAGCGCGCCAGCCTTGTCCTGCGGCACGGCCAAAAGATCTGCGCCGCCGCCGAGGCGGTCGTATGCGTTCTTAAGGCTGTTTTTTGTGGCCCCTGCACGGAAACCGAAACCTGCGACGATCATAGGGTGACGCTCCATTGCACGATGGGGTAGCTGGATTTCCAGCCACGTTTGGTTCCCAAAGGATTGGATTGGGCGATCTCAATCCGCATAAGTTCTCCGCCTTTGTCGGCGTGCCATTTGGCGATCAGAGCTTCGGCTTCGAGCGTGACGCCATTGGCGACAAGACGGGTGCCATTGGGGATGTTGTCCCAGATCCACGCGAGCATTTCTTCGGAAATGCCGCCGCCGATAAAGATGGCGTCCGGTGTGTTCTGCCCTTCAAGCGTCTTCGGGGCTGCGCCTGAAACTATGTTCAGAGTCAGGCCAAAGCTGTCCGCGTTTTCGGTGATCCGCGCCGCGCGGTCGGGATTGATTTCGAATGCAGTGGCTTCAAGGGACGGATGGCTCATCAGCCATTCGATCGCAATGGAACCGGAACCGCCTCCGATGTCCCAAAGATGTTCGCCATGTTTGGGCGCAAGGGCCGATAAGGTCAGGGCGCGAACAGGGCGTTTGGTGATCTGACCGTCGTTGTCAAACAAAGCATCTGGGCGGCCTGAGGCGAGCGGGACCGAAGCGCCGTCGCCTTCGATTTCGAGGCCAACAGAAACGGGGTGAAGGGCCTCTTTGGTGCCTTCATCGGCGCGGATCGTGAAGACACGTTCGCGAGGACCGCCGAGCGCCTGCAGCACATGGATCTGCGTCGCACCAAAACCTTGGTCTGTCAGCCATTCTGCCAGCAAGGTCACGGCCTCTCCGTCACGCAATGTCGCGAGGATCTTTTGCCCAGACGCCAAATGCGCGCGAAGCCGCGCAAAAGGCGCGGCGTGCAGGCCGAAGCTCGGCGTGGTTTCCAAAGGCCAACCCAGCCGTGCCGCTGCCAAAGAGAGCATCCCGCTGCCCGGCAGCGCGCGCCATTCGCTTGGACCAAGCGCGCGGGTGATCGCGCTGCCTGCGCCATGCCAGAAGGGATCGCCCGAGGCCAAGGCCACTGTCCGGCGGCCCTTGAACCCGTGCAAAATCGCAAGGCCATCGGCAAAGGGCACGGGCCATTCGATCAGCTCTGCAGTCACGTCCGGCAGCAATCCCAAATGCCGTTTCGCACCCATAATGACTTCGGCCTCTTGCAAAGCTGCAAGGCTTGCCGCAGACAGCCCTTCTGGGCCATCTTCGCCCAAACCCACAATGGTCAACCAAGGTTTCGCGTCAGCCATGTCGACACATCTCCTTATTCTGGGCGGCACCACCGAAGCGAGCGCTTTGGCGCGTGCGGTGGCTGAGGCAGGCATCCTCGCAACCTTTAGCTACGCGGGTCGCGTGGACAGCCCCAAGACCCAACCGATCCCGCAACGTATCGGAGGCTTTGGCGGCGTGGAAGGGCTTGCGGCTTACCTGCGCGAGCATAGCATTACGCATGTGGTTGATGCCACGCACCCTTTTGCCGCGCGAATGAGCTGGAACGCCTTTCATGCCTGCGCAGAAGCGGAGGTGGGATTGATGGCTTTGACGCGTCCGGCTTGGACGGCGGAGGCGGGGGACCAATGGACCCATGTACCCGATATCGAGGGCGCGGTTGCCGCGCTGGAGGGGATGCCCAAACGCATCATGTTGGCTCTGGGCCGCATGCATGTTGAAGACTTTACGGCCCAGCCGCAGCACCACTACGTGTTGCGTTTGGTCGATGCGCCGAGTGTTGCGCCCAGCCTGCCTAACCATCGCGTTGTCGTTGCGCGAGGCCCCTTCGACGTGGCAGGCGACATCGCCTTGTTCAAAGACCATGCCGTCGACATCGTGGTTTGCAAAAACGCGGGCGGTATTGGCGCTGAGGCCAAAATCCATGCCGCGCGGGCGCTGGGGCTGCCGGTTGTGATGATCGACAGACCTGCGCTCCCAGCGCGGGCAGAGGTTGCGACTGTGGAAGCGGTATTGGAGTGGCTTGGTCCGGTGGCATGAAGCACTGATGCGACCGACCGAGGGGGGAGCGAATGCTCCCGCCACTATTAACCAGCGTGGGGCGGGCGGTCGCATTCCGTCTCGCAATCGAGACGGATCAGAGGTATTTGGACCGCTGGTCACCCTTCCACCGAGCGCGGTGTGTAGATCAGAGGCGCGGCGTTGCAGCGTTCAATCACACGGGTTTGCGAGTTGCCTAGCAAGACGACAGTGCGCATGTCGGCCATGTCTTCAGTGACCTCGGTCAAAGGCACGATCTTGATCGTCTGATCCGGCCGGCTGACATTGCGCGCAAAGATCATGGGGCGGTCGTCACCGCAGGCCTCTTGCAAGGCCTTGACCGCTTTGCCGAAGCCTTCGGGCCGCGATTTGGAGCGGGGGTTGTAGAAAGCCATCGCGAAATCTGCCTCCGCCGCCAGCCGCAGGCGCTTTTCGATCAAGTCCCAAGGTTTCATATTGTCGCTGAGATTGATGGCGCAGAAATCATGCCCCAAAGGCGCGCCGCAGGCTGCTGAAGCCGCGAGCATCGCCGTAATACCGGGCAGGATCTGAATATCGATCTCGCGCCACGCGGGATCTCCGTGTTCGACCGCTTCCAAAACGGCGGCGGCCATGGCGAAGACTCCGGGGTCGCCAGAAGATACCACGACGACGTGTTTGCCCTCGGACGCCATCTCTAAAGCATGCCGAGACCGGTCGATTTCGACCCGATTGTCCGACGGATGCAGGGTCAGGCCTGGGCGTTCCGCCACGCGTGCCACATAGGGAATGTAGCCGACGATATTGGTAGCTTTGGCAAGCGCCTCGGTGACTTCTGGCGTCACAAGGGCGTCGTTGCCCGGTCCAAGGCCTGCGATGACGACAGAGCCGCTCATGGGCGGCGGCCCTGACCATGGACGATGATGATCGAGAAATAGGGCGTCACTTTTTCGGTCATCTCCGAGAGCTTGCAGACCGTCTGTTTCGGCATGGTGGCGAACTGCACGAGGTAGGCGTCGTCATATTTGCCGCCCGCCTTTAAGGCCCGCACCACTTTGTCGAAGTTCGTACCGATTTTCATAATCACGAGGGCATCTGTCAGCTTGATATGCTCGACCAGCTTTTCCTCAGAATGCGTGCCCATGATCACAGTCAGAACATCATCGCCCCAGGTGATCGGCGCGCCCGTGGCTGTCCATGCGCCAGACATGCCGGTGATGGCGGGTACGACCACGACAGGGACCACGTCTTTGACGCGGGTGTAGACGTGCATGAAGGAGCCGTAAAAGAACGGATCACCTTCGCAGAGCACCACCACGTCTTCGCCCGATTGAGCCAGCACGATCAGATGGTCGGTAACCTCTTTGTAGAATGCTGAGAGGATCTCATTGTAGCGCGGGTCGGTCAGAGGGATCTCGGTTGTAACCGGATACTCCATTGGGAACTCGACCGCGCCTTCGGGGATCATGCCCTCAACAATCTGGCGTGCCTGACCTTTGCGGCCTGCTTTGCGAAAGAACGCCACATGTCGCGCGTTGCGCAAGAGGCGGTCGGTTTTGACGCTCATCAACTCTTGGTCGCCCGGGCCAAGGCCGATGCCATAGATGGTTCCTGTCATGGCGCTATTCCTTGCGGCTGGCGATGGCGTTGATCGCAGCGACTGTCATGGCGGATCCACCCAGACGGCCTTCGACGATCATGCAGGGTACCGGCTGGTCATTCCAAAGCGCGTCTTTGGACTCGGCGGCTCCGATGAAGCCAACGGGACAGCCGATGATCGCGGCAGGGCGCGGGCAGGTCGGGTCTTCGAGCATGTTCATAAGGTGGAAGAGTGCCGTCGGCGCGTTGCCAATCGCCACAATCGCACCGCCCAAGCGGTCGCGCCAGTGTTCAAGGGCTGCAGCCGAGCGGGTGTTGCCGATCTCTTTGGCGAGCTCATAGATGCCGTCTGCATGCAGCGTGCAGATCACTTCATTGTCCGCAGGCAAGCGCGGGCGCGTCACGCCTTCTGACACCATGCGTGCATCACAAAAGATTGGCGCGCCACCTTCCATGGCTTTCCGCGCTGCGGCGACCATACCGGGGGTAAATTTGACGTGTTTCTCAAGCCCGACCATGCCAGCGGCATGGATCATGCGCACGACGACCTGTTCTTCGTCCTTGTCAAAACCACCAAGGGCAGCCTCGCGGCGGATGGTGGCAAAGCTCTCGTCATAGATGGCTTGGCCGTTTTTCTCATATTCGTAAGGCATCAAAACTCTCCGATGCGGGTCTTTAGGTCGTCAGGGCTGAGGCCCGATAGGAAGGGGGCATCCCACGCGTGGCCGTCTTTCACAAGGTCAAACATGCCGTCGCGGCCTACCAATGTNAGGTCAGAAGGTCGCGCGCGGGCACAGCCTTTGGAGCAGCCGCTGATGTGAATGCGTTTGCCTGTCAGCCCGGCGAGCNAGCCCGCGAGGTCACGGGTCTGAACCGAGGCCGATTGGCACATCGGAGCCCCGGGGCATGCGTCCACAGTCAGGCGCGGATCATCGGCGGATGTGAGGAAATCCGAGGTCTCGCAGGGCACTGCGTCTTCCAGCAGAAACAGCCGCCACGGGGTCGTGCGCAGTGCGGTCGCGCCGCTGGTCTCGATGAGATCGCGAAGGGCTTTGGCTGCGATCTGTCCGAAGGGAGCGCCAAGTATTTGCCCAAGTCGGTGTTGGCCGGGGGTTGGTTTCGCGCGGGGCGCGCTGGACGGTTCTTGCGTCCAAATGTCGGGAAGCGCATGCGAGGCGAGAACGCTCTTCATGCGGCGCGCTTTTGGGGTTGCGTGTGCCGCGAACAACTCTGCCAGCTCCAGAATGCGATCCACGGCAGTGTCGATGTCCACGGATCGCCCGAGTGTCGCGCCGTCTGCACGCAAAACTAAACCGTTTGCGCCGCGCTCTAAACGAATATCAGCCGAGGATGTCCCAAGCATCGGGCCATCGCCTGCATCGATGGCCACACCAAATTTTGCAGGCAAAACAGGCAGGTCACGAAGGCGATCCAAGAGCGCGGTTGCGATGCGATGGCTGTCGTCCCCTTCGCTCCAATCAAATGGCAGCAAAATATTGCGCCGCGCTTCAAAGTCAGGGTCATCGGGGAGTAGCTCGAGCGCGTTCAACGCCTGAAGCAGCGCCTCGTGATCTTGCTCCGCCACGCCCCGGATTTGCACATTGGCGCGGCTGGTTAAGTCCAAAAGCCCTGAGCCAAATCGTTCAGAGAGATCGCAGAGACCCAAGACTTGGGTCCGGGTCAAACGCCCCATCATGGGCCGGATCCGCACCACAAGCCCGTCGCCCGACATCATCGGTCTATAGGCGCCGGGGCACCAGCCTTTTGCGGCGGGGCGGCTCACGCGATGCGCTCCAGATCCGCTAGGATCGAGTTGCGGCGGGTCTGCCAGAGACCGGCTTCATAGAGCTCGGCAAAGCGGGCCTGCATGGCGGCCAGTGCTTCTGGGTTGTGCTCTTGCAGGAAGGTGACGATGGCCTCATCCCCGAGCGTCGCGTCATGATAGGCGTCAAAGAGCTGCGGATGCACCGCGTCGGCCAGATGCGCGAAAGCGGCCATATGTTCCAGGGTCGTCGCGATCTCGGCCCCGCCGCGGAAGCTGTGGCGCATCATGCCCGCGAGCCAGTCCGGGTTGGTGGCGCGGGCGTGAACCACGCGAGCGACCTCTTCGTCCAAAGCTCGAGCGCGGGGGCGCTCTGGGTTGGTGCCGTCGAGGTGATAGAGGTTTGCGTCTCCGCCGGTGATAGATTGCGCGGCGGCGAAGCCTGCTTCGTGGCTGGCGTAGTCGATGGCCAAGAGGATATCGGTTTCTGGTAGGTCTTGGGCATGCACGAAACTATCCGCTGCTGCGACGCGGTTGCGGATGCCCGTTTGGTCTTGGTGCGGGGTGTCCTGATCCAAGGCCCAAGAGGAGGCCGATAACCAAGCCTCGCCAGCGCGAGCACGGCCTTCGGTGCCATAGTCGGTCAGATGCCCCATACCCAAGCCATAGCTGCCCGGCGCTGGGCCATAGACGCGCGGGGCAGGGGTGTCGCCAGCGAAAGGGTTCCACTCTCGGGATTCCTCGCGGGCCGCCAAAGCACGTACGGCCTGAGAGAAGAGCGCGGATAGCGATGGGAACACATCGCGGAACAGGCCCGAGACGCGCAAGGTGACATCGATGCGCGGGCGATCGAGCATGGCGATCGGTAGGATTTCAACACCCGAGACCCTCTCTGATCCTTCATCCCACACAGGCTTCGCGCCCAAGAGATGGAGCGCCATGGCGAATTCTTCGCCCGCCGTGCGCATGGTGGCTGAGCCCCAGAGGTCTACGATCAGGTTTTTCGGGTAGTCGCCTTCTTCTTGGAGGTGGCGGCGGACCAGTTCCTCGGCCAGTTTGACACCTTGTGCATAAGCGGAGCGGGTTGGCACAGACCGAGGGTCGGTGGTGAACAGATTGCGACCGGTGGGCAGCACGTCGGTGCGGCCTCGGTAAGGCGAGCCCGAGGGGCCTGCTTCGATCCGTTTGCCTTGCAGCGCGCGTTTTAGGGCCGCGCGTTCAGATGTTGCAGAAGGGGCCGCGTCAAAGGCCTCTTGGCCTTCTGGCGCGCGGCCAAAGACATGCAGACCATCGCCGAATTGGCTTTCCTTGATGTCACAGACGAATGTGTCGATGCGGGTGATGGCTTCGGCGAGACAGGTGGCGCCGTCTAGTCCCAGTTGCGCGGCCAGCCCCAAGGCCTCTGCCTCATCATGGATGCCGTCTTGCAGGCGGTCGCGGCGCTTGGGATCCAGACCGTCTGCATTAGAGAACTCGTCCAAGAGGCTTTCCAGATGGGCGAACTTCTGCGGCGCTGCGCTTTCTTTTAGGGGCGGAGGCACATGGCCCAAGGTCACGGCACCGATGCGGCGTTTGGCTTGGGCGGCCTCGCCGGGGTCGTTGACGATAAATGGATATATCACGGGCATATCGCCGGTCAGCGCTTCGGGCCAGCAAGTGTTTGACAGGGCGACAGATTTGCCGGGGAGCCATTCGAGCGTACCGTGTGCCCCCACGTGGATCAGCGCATCGGCGCCAAAGCTTTTGCGTAGCCACAGGTAAAAGGCCACATAGGAATGGCGCGGGGTGCGGGCGAGGTCGTGATATTCGTCCGCGCGGGCGTCTTCGGATCCGCGTTCGGGCTGCAGCGCGATGGTGACATTGCCGCCTTGGATTGCTTTGAACTTAAAGGCTCCGTCTTTGACCAGAGCATCGCCCTCGGGCGCACCCCAAACCTTTGCCAAATCGTCACGCAGCTCTTGAGGCAGATCGCCCAAAGCCTCGGAGTAGTCTGCCAGCGAGAAACGCAGGGACTGAGTGCCGAGTGCCTCGGCCAGCCATCCCGCGTCACCTCTGTGGGTCTCAAACCCTTCGGAGGCGAGGTCTTCAACAATGGCCTCAGCACTCGCGAGTGCGTCAAGCCCCACAGCATGGGCCATATTCCAATCGGCTCCGGGGTAGGTCGACAGAACCACCGCCGCTCGTTTTTCGGAAGCTGGCGTCTCAGCGAGCTTCACCCATGAAGCGACTTTGTCGGCGACGGCCTCAATCCGATCCGCATCGGCGCGGTGGCCAAATCGGGAATATTGCAGGTCTGGGTCTTTTTTGCCCGGCTCTTTGAAAGAGGCCACGCCTGCGAAAAGCCGCCCGTCGACCTCTGGCAAAACCACATGCATGGCAAGGTCAGCCGGAGCGAGACCGCGTTCACTCTCAGCCCAGGCCTTTTTGCGCGAGGTCGCCAGAGCAATCTGAAAGACCGGCGCGTCTGTGGCGTCCAAAGGCGAAGTGCCATCGCTGCCTTTGCCGGAAAAGGCTGTGGCATTCACGACGGCCGCGGGCGCAAGATCTTGCAATGTGCGCGCAACCCAAGCCGCCGCCTCCGGCTGTTTGAGCGTGGGTGCGAAAAGTCCCATAACCTCGAAACCGCGCGCTCGGAGCGCAGTGAACATAGCGTCTATCGGGGCCAGATCGGCCGAGCTGACATAGCTGCGATAGAAGGTCAGCGCGACGAGCGGTTTGTCTGTCGCGCGCCGGGCGTCGCAGACCCCGGTTTCCGGTGTCCAGCCGCCAAAGTCTGGCAGCTGCTTGGACCCGACCACAGGTTTCGCATAAATCCCCGCCGCAATCGCCAATTGCGCCAGAGCCGCCTGAGCCGCGACGGCTCCGCCAGTGTCACAAAGATGCGCAAGGCGTTCCAGCGTGGACTTGGGCAGGGTCGAGACCTCATCGAGCCGCGTATCAGGCCGCCCATCCGCAGGCAGCACGGCCAGGGCAATCCCCTTACGCCGCGCCAGATCCTGCAATTGCTGGATGCCGTAGGACCAATAGGGGATGCCGCCGATTAAACGCACTAAAACGGCCTTCGCGCCCTCAAGCGTGTTCTCGACATAGGTGTCGACAGACAGCGGATGTTTCAACGCCGAGATATTCGCGAGCCTGAGCGACGGCAGATCAGTTTTCCCGCGATGCCAGCCTGCCGCGAAAGCGCCGAGGTCGCTGTCGGAATAGGACAATACCACCAGATCCGCCGGAGTCTGTCCGACGTCAAAGGGCGTTTCCGTTTCCTCGAGCCCGTGGCTTTCGCGAAAGACGACGTGCATGGGTTAGCTGGCGAAAGCCGCCTCGATGGCTGCGCGGTTCACGTTGTCATGTTCCGCGATGACGACCATTTTGCCTTGGCGTGCCTCGTCTGGTTTCCAGGGGCGGTCAAACTGGTGACGCACACGCGCGCCGACCGCTTGCACCAGAAGGCGCATGGGTTTGCCTTCGACAGCCGCATAGCCTTTGACCCGCAGGATGTTTTGCTCTTTCGCCATGGCCTCGACCTTGGCCGCAAAAGTGGCCGCGTCGATCTGTTCGGGGATGTCGACGACGATGCTGTCGAAATCATCATGGCTGTGGTCGTGGTGATGGTGATGATGGTGGTCGTGATCATGATCGTCATCGTGGTCATGATGATGGTGGTGATCTTCGTGATGGCTTGGACGGCTGTCCAGATCGTCCTCGGCGGCCGCGTTCAGCCCAAGGATCACGCGGGGATCAACCATACCTTCGGCCACCTCAACAACCGGCAGCGGACGTGGCGAATTTTCTTCGATCAAAGCCTTTGCTTTGGCCACGCCGTCTTCACCGGCCAAGTCAGGCTTGGTCAGCAGAATGATATCGGCACAGGAAATCTGATCGCCAAAGACTTCAGCCAGTGGGGTTTCGTGATCCAAGCCCTCATCCGCCTCGCGTTGGGCGTCGACGGCGGCCACGTTGGAGGCAAAACGCCCATCGGCCACGGCTTCGGCATCGGCCAGAGCGATCACGCCGTCCACAGTGATCTTTGAGCGGATATCGGGCCAATCAAAGGCCTTAAGCAAAGGTTTCGGCAGCGCCAGACCCGAAGTCTCGATCAGGATGTGATCGGGGCGGGGCTCCAAAGCCATCAGCGCTTCGATCGTTGGGATGAAATCATCAGCCACGGTGCAGCAGATACAGCCGTTGGCGAGCTCCATGATGTTTTCAGCTGGGCAGTCGGGAATGGCACAAGATTTCAGGATATCGCCATCCACGCCCACATCGCCAAACTCATTCACAACAACCGCCAAACGTTTGCCCTGCGGGTTCTGCATCAGCTTGCTGACCAGAGTGGTTTTGCCCGATCCCAGAAAGCCGGTGATCACAGTGACGGGAAGTTTCTCAAGCGTGCTCATAGGCCTTACTCCGGCAGGCGCAGCGGGGGGATCCGTGCGATACAGTTTTTACGAAAGTGAACGGGGCGCTCGCGCCAAGGGACAAGACCATCCTCGGTGCCTGCGTATTTCACAAGCCCCTCATGGGCGAGATCCGCATCCTCGGCGCCGGTGAAATTGCCATAGACATAGGTCCAACGATCCGCACCACCACGCACGGCGACGGAACAGCCGCTGTCGCAATTGGACAGGCATTCTGTGGTTTTCACGGTCACATGGGCAGGCCACTCTTTGGCCAACAAAGCCTCAGCCAATTGCGCGCCAGGACGCGGGCCTTCCATATCCGTCGGCATGCCCGCACGGCAGGTCGAACACACAAGAACCTCGACTGGTTCCATAGTCATCATGTCTCTCCTTTCAGGAGGGACAAGGGCGAGTAGGGCGGGCAACTTAGGCTAGCTCCCGACACCGGAACACCCCGTCCGGTTAAAGTCACAGGTGCTGGCAGGTCTCCCGGCTTACGGATCCCAAGGTTTCCCTTGGCGGATTTGGCCCTTCCCAGCTTGCGCCAGTGGCTTGCCAAACCCTCTCCGCTCACGGTCGCGGGGGCGGCTGCGGTTTGGATTGCGTCGCAATCCATGTCGCATTCCCTTTTCACCTGCACTAAGTACAGGAACCAACAGGACGGGAATGCGCCTATCCGCCCCCCGAGTCAAGTTAAGAGGACGACCCCATGAGTATAGATGCCGACATCTCTGCGCGTCACACCGAGAAAATGAAGAAAATCAAGGCCGCGCGGGACCGTTTGATGGAGAATAAGACCGAAGAAAAAGGTCTTATCATGGTGCATACGGGGCCGGGTAAGGGCAAGTCTTCCAGCGGATTCGGCATGATCATGCGCTGTATCTCTCATGGCATGCCGACAGCGGTCGTGCAGTTCATCAAAGGCGCTTGGGCGACCGGGGAACGCGACTTTCTTGAGACGCATTTCAAAGACGAATGTAAGTTCTATGTCTCGGGCGAAGGGTTCACTTGGGAGACTCAAGACCGCGACCGCGATATCGCCAAGGCTGAAGCTGGCTGGGAGCTGGCGAAACAGCTTATTAGCGATGAGAGCAATCGCTTTGTATTGCTCGATGAGATCAATATCGCGCTGCGCAATGACTATCTGAATATTGATGAGGTCGTGGAGTTTCTGTTGGAAGAGAAACCGATGATGACGCATGTCTGTCTGACGGGTCGGAACGCGAAACCCGAGCTGATTGAAGCGGCGGATTTGGTGACGGAAATGACGCTGGTGAAGCATCCGTTCCGTGATGGGATTAAGGCGCAGAAGGGAGTGGAGTTTTAATGCCCTTAAAACGTCTCCTCACCGAATTCGGCATGGGATCTTCCCTGCGCCGTCAGGACTATACCGAGGCCGCCACTCGCGCCGTCAAAGACGCGCTTTGGCACAATTCGATCAACCTCGCGGAGCTCTTCGGCAAAGACAAATCCGAGATGCAGATCACTGTCGAGGTCGCCGTCGCTCAACCCGAGCAGATCGACAAAGCCAAGATCGCCGCGATCTTCCCCTATGGCCAAGTCACGGTGACCCCCGTCAAAGGTGGCCTTGACGTAGCGCGCCCCGAAGGCAACCCCACGGTCATCGCCAATGTCGCGATCTCGGTGGCGATGGATGTGGAGGTAAAACCATGAGCGATCAACGGTTTATCCTGGAAATGGGCATGGGCAACAACCTCTTCCGTCAGGACTATACCAAGGCGGCCGAGCGCGCGGTTGAGGACGCGATCCGCCATTCCTGCATTCCGATGTTCGGCACGCTTGGCATCCCCAGTGAAGATATGCGTGTTTCCGTGACCATCGGTGTGCAAAAGCCCGAAGAGGTCGATTGCGCCGCCTTGGCCAAGGTGCTGCCACGCGGTAAGGCGACGGTCAAAGCCGTCTTTGGCGGTATGGATGTTACCAACCCCGACAACGGCACCGTGAATGTGATTGCAACCGCTGCGGTCGAAGCCTTTCTGCCAAAACAAGGGTAAGACATGAGCAAAGCCATCATGATTCAAGGCACCGGCAGCAATGTCGGCAAGTCGATGCTTGTGGCAGGCCTCTGTCGCGCGGCTTTGCGACGCGGGCTTTCGGTCGCGCCGTTCAAACCGCAGAATATGTCTAACAATGCGGCCGTGACGTCAGATGGGGGCGAGATCGGGCGGGCGCAGGCTTTGCAGGCTTTGGCGTGCAAATTGCCCACAACCGTGCATATGAATCCGGTGCTGCTAAAGCCCGAAACAGACGTCGGCGCGCAGGTGGTGGTGCAAGGCAAGCGCCTGACCACAGCCAAGGCACGCGACTATGCCAAGCTGAAGCCGCAACTGATGACCTCGGTGCTTGAAAGTTTCAACCAGTTGAAATCGCAACATGATCTCGTCATCGTCGAAGGCGCAGGCAGCCCCGCTGAAGTCAACTTGCGCGCAGGTGACATTGCCAATATGGGCTTCGCGCAGGCTTCACACACGCCCGTGATCCTAGCGGGAGACATCGACCGCGGTGGCGTCATAGCACAGGTCGTCGGCACCCAAGCGGTGATCTCGCCTGAAGACGCAAGCCTCGTCAAAGGCTTCATGATCAACAAGTTCCGGGGCGATCCCAGCCTGTTTGATGATGGCTACCAACTGATCCAAGATACGACCAAATGGCCCGGTTTCGGCGTACTTCCCTATTTCTCTGACGCCTGGAAACTCCCTGCCGAAGACGCGCTCGACCTCAAAGGGTCCGAAACCACAGGCGACATCCATATCGTCTGCCTTGGCCTTTCGCGGATCGCCAATTTCGATGATCTGGACCCTCTGGCCCAAGAGCCAGGCATCCGCCTCACCATGCTGCGCGCAGGCCAGCCGATCCCGGCAGATGCCACGCTCGTCATCATCCCCGGCAGCAAATCCACCATCGGAGACCTCGCCTTCCTGCGCGCTCAAGGCTGGGACATCGACCTGCAGGCGCATGTGCGTCGTGGCGGCCATGTCCTCGGGATTTGCGGAGGATATCAGATGCTTGGGGCCAAGATTTCCGATCCTGAGGGTATCGAAGGCCCTGCGGGCGAAACCAAAGGTCTTGGTTTCCTCAACGTGGAAACCCTGATGACCCCAAACAAAAGCCTCACCGAAGTCACCGCCAAACACGCGCAATCTGGCCTCGACTTCACCGGCTACGAAATCCACATCGGCCGCACCGACGGGCCAGATCGCGCACGCGCCTTTGCCTCGATCAACAACCGCCCCGAAGGCGCCACCAGCGAAAACGGCAAAATCCAAGGGAGCTACCTGCACGGAATGTTCCGCGATAACGCCTTCAGAGTGGCCTTTCTAACGTCGCTCGGGGCGCAGTCGTCGGGGACGGCCTATGATCAAACCGTCGAAGACACGCTCGGAGCCCTCGCCGATCACATCGAAACCCACTTAGACGTGGATGCCATCCTCGCCGCCGCCCGCTAGATTCATCTTGCTCCAAATACTCCGGGGGAGTCGCCCGATAGGGCGGCGGGGGGCTGGCCCCCAAGCCCGCTTGCCACAGCCCCTGACCTCGCCCATAGTCCTTTTCGAACTTTGGACCTATCCATGCTGCGCGTTTTCACCTGTCTTTTTTGCCTCTTTGCCTCGATGGCCCATGCAGAGATCACCGTCTTTGCCGCCGCCAGCCTGCGCGGTGTTTTGGAAGAGGTAAACGAAACGGCTCCGGGTCCGGTCACTGTGTCCTACGCCAGCAGCGCAGCACTGGCCCGCCAGATCGCCCAAGGGGCTCCGGCGGATGTGTTCCTGTCAGCGAACACACGCTGGGTCGACTGGCTAGCGGATCAGCCCGCGTCTAACCCTCTGCAGGCGGAGGATTTCTTGGGCAATAGCTTGGTTTTGATTGGCCCGCTGGATCAGCCTGACATTGAGATCTCGCAACTTCCAACGGAACTAGAAGGTCAGTTTCTCGCAATGGGCCACGACCGCGCCGTGCCTGCCGGTATCTATGCGCGCGAGGCGCTCACATCACTGGGGCTTTGGGCCGATCTGCGGGGTAACATCCTTCAAACGGACAACGTGCGCGCAGCCCTACGGTTGGTCGCACTGGGCGAGGTGCCTTTTGCTGTCACCTATGCGACGGACGCCATGGCAGAACCGCGCGTCAAGGTGCTTCATCGGTTCGTACCAGAGCACCACAGCCCGATCACTTATCGCCTCGCATCATTCTCGGACAGCCCTGAGGTCCAAGGCTACCTGACACATCTATCCAGCCCCAACGCCCGCGAAAATTTCCGCGCGCATGGGTTTCAGGACATCGCTGAATGAGCTGGCTTGCCCAATATCTTGGCCCCGAGGGCTTTGCGGCCATGCGTCTGTCGATTTGGGTCAGCCTGTGGGCGACCGCTCTCAGCCTGCCGCTGGCGCTTTGGGTGGCGCATCTACTTGCGCGCAAACGCTTCTTGGGGCGCGAGGTTTTGAATATTGTGGTGCATCTGCCGCTGGTTCTGCCACCCGTCGTTACCGGATATCTGTTGCTCGTCACTTTTGGACGGCGCGCGCCATTAGGGCAGTTTCTCCAAGAGAGTTTCGGCCTGATCCTCGCCTTTAAATGGACCGGGGCAGCCCTGGCCGCTGCCATCATGGGCTTCCCCCTGATGGTGCGCGCGATCCGCTTGGCGCTTGAAAACGTCGATCCCAAGTTGGAAGAAGCCGCCGCCACTTTGGGCGCAAGCCGCGCGCGGATTTATCTCACGGTGACCTTGCCCTTGATGTGGCCCGGCGTCATCGCAGGGGCCGTGCTCGCCTTTGCCAAAGCCATTGGCGAGTTCGGTGCGACGATCACCTTTGTCTCTAATATCCCAGGTCAAACCCAAACGCTGCCCTCGGCAATCTACGCCTTGCTGCAAATCCCTGGCGAAGAACCGCTGGCCTTCCGCTTGGTCATCGTCTCAACCGCTATTGCAGTGCTTGCGCTTGTCGCCTCTGAGATCCTCGCGCGGCGCGCACGCCCCGGAGACGCATCATGAGCGTTAAGGTGGATATTTCGCATAGGTTCACAGGCTTTGACCTTGACGTGCAATTTCACGCGCCTGCCGGGGTTACTGCGTTATTTGGACCCTCTGGCGCCGGTAAAACCACCATCATTCAGGCCATAGCAGGGCTTTTGACGCCGGAGTCTGGGCAGATCGAAATTGGAGACCGCCCGGTCTTTGATAGCGCAACGCAGACAAATCGCGCGCCCCAGCGCCGCCGCGTGGGATATGTGTTCCAAGAGGCGCGGTTGTTTCCGCATATGTCGGTGGCGCAGAACCTTACCTTTGGGCCACGTGCGCGCGGGCAGTCCATTGACACCGGCTATCAGGATCAGCTTGTCGAGATGTTGGGTTTGGGAGGCCTGCTGGAGCGCAGACCCCATGCCCTGTCCGGAGGCGAGAAACAAAGGGTCGCGCTTGGCCGCGCGCTCTTGTCCATGCCAGACATCCTGCTTTTGGATGAACCGCTTGCCGCCTTGGACGTCGCGCGCAAAGAAGACATTCTCCCATATCTGGAACGTCTACGCGATCACACGGGCTTGCCGATGATCTACGTGAGCCACGCAGTTTCCGAGGTGGCGCGTTTGGCCAATCATGTTGTTCTGTTGAAGGACGGCAAAGTCGCGCAAATGGGGTCCGTCGAAGAGGTGTTTTCGGACACAAAAGCCGCTTCGGTCTTGGGGCTGCGCGACAGCGGGGCGGTGTTGCGCGCGCGTGTTGTCGCCCATCATCACGACGGGCTTTCAGAGCTAAGTGGTGCGGGCACGAAGTTGCACCTGCCCAAGGTGGCCGCAGCCGTAGGGGACACTGTTCGGCTTAGGATTAAGGCCAGCGACGTCATGCTCTCTATGACGCGTCCGCAGGGTATCTCGGCGCTGAACGTGATTGAAGGCGTGGTTGCCGAGGTTCACGACGGGCAAGGGCCAGGGGTTCTGGTGCGCTTACGTTGCGATGACGCGCATATCCTCGCCCGGATCACGCGTCGGTCCGCAACGGCGATGGAGATCAAAACGGGGCAAAAGCTCTTTGCGATTGTGAAATCAGTTTCGGTAGCCCAAGCCGATGTCGGGACCTGATTGGACAGTTTTATGCCCCTTGTCTAATGCGTCATGATCATTACACTCGCGCGCGTTTTCAAATCAGATGAGACACAGACATGAACGGCTATCTTAAGCACCCGCTCGACACCTCTCGTGACATTGTCGAAGGCACAGAGGACGGCAGGGTCTCGATTGTCTGGTACATTGATTTCACCAGCGACCGCATGCGCAGGATTCGCGATATCATGCGGCGGACGCGGCTGCGGGCCTTGCCGGAAAACGTAACGTTTGCCTATCGGTTCCTGCCAGCAGTTGGCAATGAGAACGGTTCAGACATTGCAGCCCGTGCGGCCATTGCGGCTGCCGCGCAAGGCCGGTTTGATGACATGCGCAACGCGCTCTTTTCTCGGCCTCCACGCTATACGGTTGGCGTCGTCATGGCGATAGCCGAAGCGCTGGATATGGATCAGGAGAAACTGCGCGACGATATGTTCTCGGATGAGACCACGCAGCGGTTGCAAGATGATCATGACAGCGCGATTGCCTCAGATGCTCATGGCGGCCCGCTCGTATTTATTGATAACCGTCAATATGTTGGTGCGTGGGATGAAGCTGCCGTTACTGAGGCAATCGAGAAGCCGCTCGGCCTGCGGTTGCGTCTAGCGAGCGAAGATTTCTTTCACTGGGCGGCCTCTGCGGGCATGGTTCTGGTGGCAGCAACTATCGCGGCGTTGATCGTGGTCAACGTCGGCTTCCATGAAGCCTATGAGCACCTGCGCCACACCAAGATGGGCCTGTTTTTTGCCGACGCGAAATTCGCGTTGTCGCTGGAGCATTGGATCAACGACGGCCTTATGGCGCTGTTCTTCCTGATCGTTGGGATCGAGATCAAACGCGAGATGGTCGACGGTGAACTCTCGGATATGTCTCGTGCCGCCTTGCCAATCCTAGGCGCGGTCGGAGGCATGGCCATGCCCGCGCTGATCTATGCGGCGATCAACTGGAACAGCCCTGATACTCTGCATGGATGGGGTATCCCCATGGCGACCGACATCGCCTTTACGCTCGGGATTATGGCCCTGCTGGGCCGTCGAGTACCGACCTCACTGAAGATCTTTGTGTCTGCCCTTGCGATTGCAGATGACCTTGGTGCGATCCTCGTGATTGCGCTGTTCTATGGGCATGGGTTCCATATGGATGCCTTCCTGTTTGGCGTTGGCATTCTGGCGATCATGCTGGTTCTGAACCGCGCGCGGATCTATTCCCGCACCCCGTATCTGCTGTTGGGTGTGGTGCTCTGGTACTTCGTCTATGAAAGCGGTCTGCATGCGACCCTCGCGGGTGTTCTGACCGCGCTGGCAATCCCGTCGCGGCGGTCGGCCAGCATTGAGGGCGTGGCGGAGCAGGCGGCCTCTGTCTTTGAGGCAGAACGCGAGAAAAATTCCACAGCTATAGGCGCTGGTGCTTTGGCGCGGCTTGAGTCTGCGGTCGAACGGCTGCGCGAGCCGGGGTTCCACTTGCAACACGCACTCGAAGGCTGGTCGAACTTCCTGATCCTGCCTTTGTTTGCCTTCTTTAACACCGGCATTCTGATCATCGGATCGAGCTTTGCGCTTGGCTCGCCAGAGGTGCTGGGCGTGATGGCAGGACTCGTGATCGGCAAGCCGCTTGGCATTTTCCTGATCTGCTATCTGGGCGTGCGTCTGGGGCTTGCGAAGCTGTCGCCTGAGATATCTTGGACACAAGTCGTGGGCGCGGGGCTTTTAGCCGGTGTTGGCTTTACCATGTCGATCTTTATCGGTTCGGCAGCCTTTTCGGGCGAACAGCTTGAAAGTGTCAAACTCGCGATCTTGATTGCTTCGCTGGTCGCAGGCAGCCTAGGGGCGCTCGTCCTCATTATGGCTTCCTCGCCTGAGGCTGCTGACGGATAGGCCAAACTGCGCCTTAAAGGCCCGCGAAAAGCTCGACAGGCTGGCGAAGCCTGTCGCGAAACCGATGTCCCTGACGGGCATCGGCGTGTCTGTCGCGAGGCGATGAGCCTCAGTCAGGCGCAGGTGCAGGTAATAGCTTTGCGGTGGTTGGCCGACGTGCTCGGCAAAAAGCTGTTCCAGACGGCGCGGGGATTGATTGGTCCGTTCGGCAATCTCTTGGATCGGGAGCGGATCGGCCAAGGTCTGTGCCATCAGATCGAGGGCCTGTGTCACCACGGGCGGCCTGCGTGGATCGCGGGGCAGGGAGCTGGGCGTTTGCCAGCGTCCTTCGGGAACCGGATCATAGAGAAAGGCGCCAGCGGTGCGGCGGGCGAGGTCTCCGCCCCAACGGTTAGCAATCAGATGTAGCATGAGGTCAATCGCTGGCGAGGCGCCACCCGAGGTGGCAAAAGGCGGTGAGAGGCAATAGCGGTCGCGGCGGGTTTCGACCTCGGGAAAGCGGCTGGAGAACTCGTCGAGGTCTTCCCAATGGGTGGTGGCTGGGTGGCCGTTTAGCAGGCCCGCGCTGGCCAAAAGCCAAGGGCCGCCGTCGATTGCGATGATACCCGTGTCTTGGTTTTTCAGTCGCCTGAGGCTCGCGGACAGGCGCGGGGTTGCGTGGTTTAGCAAGTTAAAGCCCGCAACGACGATCAGAAGATCACAGGCCTCGATGCTGGCTATCGGAGGGCCCTCGACCGTCAGACCCGTTGTTAGCCTCGCGGCCGTGCCTTCGGCTGTTGCAAAGCGCCACCGAAACAAAGCCGCACCGGATTTACGGTTGGCCGCGCGCATGGGGTCGGTCGCGGCCGCAAAGGACAGCGTGTTGCTTTGGTCCAGAACCAGAACCACCGTATCCAGCGGCTTTGGGTCTGGAAGAAAGAGATCTCTTGCGGGTTTCATCAATTTTACTTCGTATTGAGAAAAGTACTTCTACGCAAGGCGCGGCATAGTGGATGAAAGCTAAATAGAGGAATCAGCTATGCCTTTGTCCATGAACCGCGAGGTCTTTATCACAGCCGCTGTCACCGGCTCTGGTGGCACTCAGGATCGCAGCCCGCATGTTCCGCGCTCGCCAAAGCAGATCGCCGAGAGCGCGATTGCCGCGGCCAAAGCCGGTGCCGCGGTGGTACATTGCCACGTGCGCGACCCAGAGACAGGTGCTCCGAGCCGCGATCTGGCGCTCTATCGCGAGCTGACCGACCGCGTGCGCGACAGCGACACCGATGTGGTTTTGAACCTGACCGCAGGCATGGGCGGCGACATCGTTTTTGGCGACACTGAAAACCCTTTCCCGGTAAATGCCGCCGCGACCGACATGATCGGCGCAACCGAGCGCGTGGCGCATGTGGCGGAATGTCTGCCAGAGATCTGCACGCTGGATTGCGGCACCATGAACTTTGCCGAAGCCGATTACGTGATGACCAACACGCCGGGTATGCTGCGCGCGATGGGTCAGATGATGACGGATCTGGGTGTGAAGGCTGAAATCGAAGCCTTTGACACCGGTCACCTGTGGTTTGCCAAGCAGCTGGTGGCAGAAGGGATCCTTGAGCCGAATGCTCTGGTGCAGCTCTGCATGGGTGTGCCATGGGGCGCGCCAAACGATCTGAACACTTTCATGGCGATGGTGAATGCGGTTCCTGATGAGTGGACCTTCTCGGCCTTCTCGCTGGGGCGTGATCAGATGGCTTATGCTGCGGCAGCGGTTCTGGCGGGCGGCAACGTGCGGGTTGGTCTTGAGGACAACCTGTGGCTCGACAAAGGTGTTTTGGCTGAGAACTGGCAGCTGGTTGAGCGTGCCAACACCGTTGTGTCCAACATGGGTGCGCGCGTGATCGGCCCGGAAGAAGTGCGCGAGAAGCTGGGTCTGACCAAACGCGCGCCGGTCGCGAAGTAAGCTTTTGAATGTGCTGTGGGACCGGGGCCAGCCCCGGACCCCGGGATATTTTTAGCAAGAGAAAAAGGAAGAGCATCGTGACGCAGATTGCAACGATTGTTGGCGGTGGTGTGATTGGCGGCGGCTGGGCCGCACGGTTTTTGCTGAATGGCTGGGATGTGCGGGTGTTTGACCCAGATCCTGAGGCAGAGCGCAAGATTGGGGAAGTTCTGGACAATGCGCGGCGCTCGCTGCCGGGCCTGTCGGACACGGCTTTGCCCCCAGAGGGGAAGCTGAGCTTTCATGAGACCATGTCAGAGGCCGTTGAGGGCGCGACCTGGATTCAAGAGTCCGTGCCAGAGCGGATTGAGCTGAAGCAAAAAGTCTATCAGACGCTGCAGGAACATGCGCCGAAGGATGCGATCCTGGGGTCTTCGACCTCTGGGTTTAAGCCGTCCGAGCTGCAGAATTGCGCGAGCCGTCCTGAGCAGATTGTGGTGACGCACCCGTTTAACCCTGTCTATCTGATGCCGCTGGTGGAGCTGGTTGCGACCGAGAAAAACGCGCCGGAAACCGTGGAACGCGCCGCAGAGATCCTGAGCTCTGTCGGGATGTTCCCACTGAAAGTGCGCAAAGAGATCGATGCGCATATCGCGGACCGTTTCCTTGAAGCGGTGTGGCGCGAAGCGCTGTGGCTGGTGAAAGACGGCATCGCCACGACGGAAGAGATCGATGAGTCCATCCGCATGGCCTTTGGCATCCGTTGGGCGCAGATGGGTCTGTTTGAGACCTATCGGATTGCCGGTGGCGAAGCGGGTATGAAGCATTTCATGGCGCAGTTTGGCCCCGCTCTGAAGTGGCCATGGACCAAGCTGATGGATGTGCCCGAGTTCACCGACGAGCTGGTGGATCTGATTGCGGAGCAGTCGGATGAACAATCCGGGCACCTCTCGATCCGCGAGCTGGAACGTATTCGTGACGACAACTGCGTCGGCATGATGCGCGCGCTGAAAGCCAACAATTGGGGCGCGGGTGAGGTACTGAACAAGCACGACGAACGTCTGATTGCGAATAGCGGCCTGCCGCGCAAAATGTCTGACATCGCGTCATTAGACGAGTTGGTTGTCACTGGGCGTCGTGCGGTGCCTGCCGATTGGCTGGACTACAATGGCCATATGAACGAGGCCTGCTATGGCACGGCGTTTTCCGAGGCGACGGATCGTCTGATGGAGATCATCGGTTGCACCAAAGAGTACATCGCCACCGGTGGCAGCTATTTCACTGGTGAGACTCACATCCGTTATCTGGATGAGGCGCATCTGGGCCAAGTGGTTGAGATCCGCACGCGGGTTCTGAAAGGCGAAGGCAAGAAGATGCAGCTGTGGCATGAGATGTATGAAGGCGACCGCCTCTTGGCGACTGGCGAGCATTTCTTGTTGCATGTGTCCTTGGAAACCCGTCGCCCGAGCGAGCCGAGCCAGGAGATCATGGACAACCTCGCGGCGTTGCAAGATGCCCATGCGAAACTGCCAGCCTCTGAGGGCGTTGGCCGCTATGTGGGGCAACCGCGTTGAGCCGGCGGGTTCTGATAACAGCAGGCGCGTCCGGGATCGGGCGCGCCATGGCCGAGGGCTTTGCCGCGGCCGGGTTTGACGTGTGGATCACGGATGTGGTCGAGCCGTCTTTGGCGGAATGTCCTGACACGTGGCGCAAGACCCTTGCGGACGTGTCTGATGAGGCCGCGATGGCCGCTTTGTTTGCCGAAATCGATGCCGAGTGGGGTGGGCTGGACGTGCTCTGTGCCAATGCCGGTATCGCAGGGCCTACCAATGCTATTAGCGATATCGATCTTGCGGAATGGCAGCGCTGTGTGTCTGTGAACTTGGAAGGCGCGTTTCTGGCGACGAAATACGCAAGCCCCATGATGCGCGCGGCGGGGCGGGGATCCATTGTCTATACGTCCTCAACGGCTGGCATCTATGGCTACCCCAATCGCGCGCCCTATGCGGCGGCGAAATGGGGCATCATTGGCCTGATGAAAACCGTCGCGATGGAGTTGGGGCCAGAGGGCATTCGCGCCAATGCGATCTGTCCGGGGGCTGTGGAAGGACCTCGGATGGAAGGCGTTTTAGAGCGCGAGGCCGCCATCAAAGGCATGACGCGGGATGAGGTCTATGCGGGCTATGCGACAGGCACGTCGATGAGGTCTTTTGTGACGGCTGAGGATGTGGCGAGTATGGCCGTGTTCTTAGGGTCGGACGCGGCGCGGCTGGTGTCGGGGCAGGTGATTGCCGTCGACGGGCATACAGAAAACCCGGACCCTAAGGTTTAGGTCAGACTGTCCAGATAGTCAGGCAAGCCGCGCGCGGTAACCGTTGCCTCACGCACCAAGGCATCGAAGTGTTCGGTAAATCCCTGCACGCGCGTTGTGTCGCGAAAGGCTAGGTAGTTGCGCCCCAAATAGAGCACCGCCAGCAACGGGCCAAAGACCGTAACAGGCGCGGAATAGAGCTGGCGGGCGTCAAAGAGATAAAGTCTGAGGCGCGGATAAAGCTGTTCACTTAGCTGACGCATATGGGCGATCTGGGCGAGGCGGGTGTCGTCTGGGAGCCCCGAGTAATAGCCTTCGCCGCGTGCGAAGCTGGCCATTTCATGCATGGGCAACGCGATCTCATAATCGGAAGAGCTGTCCCGCATCCAGTTGAGGCGGTCTTCGCTGGCGCCGATGGCCTGTTCAGTCGTACGGCCCAGATGGGGGGAGTATTCCCAGCTGAGCAGCTCGCGCGTCTTGAGCATATCGGGCAGGCCGGCAGGCACATGGCGGACTTTGTAGCCCGCGGCCTCTTGGTGCCAAGCGAAGATCTGTTCATCGACCAAGGCACGCGGGGCCTCGGTCAAGGTGAGCGCATTTGCGACGATGTCTTCGGCGCGTTCGGGGTTGTCTGTCAGGGACAAAAGCCAATCCGCAGAGACCCCGAGGGCCGAGGCGCATTCCCCGACCACCTGCGCGTTGGGCAAGCGCGCGCCTTTGTCTTTCAACAGTTGCGAGATGGTCGAGCGGTCTACGCCCGTCATCCGCGCAAGGGCGCTTTGGTTGATCCCGCTGGTGCCCATCGCCTGTTCCAGACGTTGACGGAATCGTTCAGAACGGGCGCGTTTGTCGATTTTATCACTCATGATGTGGGAAATATCACATTTGGTGAAAAATGTTAATTACATTCAGGATGCCCCTCCTGCCAGTTTTTGACTAGGGCTTGATAGCAACAAAAATAAAAGGAGCCCCTCATGGAAACCCGAGCAAGATCAATCGTTAAGGCGATCATTTGGAATATGATTGGCCTCTTGATGATGTGTTTTGTGGGCTATGTTGCGACGGGGTCCCTGACAGTTGGCGGTGCCATGGCGCTGGTGAACGCAGCGATCGGACTTACCTGCTATGTCATCTACGAACGGGTCTGGGCGCAAGTCAGCTGGGGTCGCCATGCGTGAACGCCGTCCTCTGATCGAGTGGCCGACGTTTTCGCTGTTGGTCCTGTGCTACGCGGGCTTTGCGCTGGGCACGATCTGGGCGAGCGCCATTTGGTTGCCCTTGGGCATGGTGGTGACGACCATCGCGATTGTTCTGCATTCCTCGCTGACGCACGAAGTGGTGCATGGGCACCCATTTCGCAGTCAACTGCTCAGCGAAGCGACGGTTTTTCCGGTCCTTGGCGTCTTCATTCCCTATCTGCGCTTCAAAGACACGCATCTGGATCACCATCAGGATTCCAAGCTGACCGATCCCTATGATGATCCTGAAAGTAACTACATGGATCCAGAGGCCTGGAGCCAGCTGAGCTTTATGTGCAAGGCGCTTTTGACGGTCAATAACACGCTCTTTGGGCGGATCGTTCTGGGGCCTGCCATTGGGCAGATCGTGTTCATGAAAAGCGACGCGACGCAGATCCTGAAAGGTAACCGCCGCGTTCTTGCAGGCTGGCTGTTGCATATTCCGGGGCTGGCATTGGTCATTTGGTTTGTCGCCAGTGTCTCTGCAATGCCCGTCTGGGCCTATCTGATCTGCGCCTATGTCGCCTATGGGATCCTGAAAATCCGTACCTTCCTCGAGCACCAAGCCCATGAGAAATATCGCGGCCGCACGGTGATCATCGAAGACCACGGTCCGCTCGCGTGGCTCTTCCTCTATAACTCACTGCACGTGGTGCACCACATGCATCCGAAACTGCCGTGGTATCGCCTGCCACTGGCCTTCAAAGACAATCGCGACCGGTATCTTGGACGCAACGACGGCTACTACTACAGCTCTTATTGGTCGATTGTTAAACGCTATTTTTTCACCCCCAAAGACCCGGTGCCTCACCCCCTCTGGCCAAAGCAGTAACTTCCGGGTCATAAGGCGGCATGGAGCTTTGGATTTTTCTCTCTATCGCCGCTGCGTTTTTTCAAACGCTGCGATTCATGCTGCAAAAACAGCTGAGTCAGACCAAACTGACGGCGACTGGAGCGACTTTGGCGCGGTTCCTCTATTCCGCGCCGTTGGTGGTGGTGTTGGCAGCGATTTATCTGCAGGTGAATGGCCGCAGCTTCGTGATGCCATCGCCGACGTTCTGGCTCTATGGAGCTTTGGGCGGCGCGGCGCAGGTTTTGGCGACGATCTGCACGGTCAAAACCTTTGCCTACCGCAATTTCGCCGTTGGGGTGACATTCAAGAAAACCGAAGTTCTGCAGACCGCATTGATCGGTCTCATCCTTTTCGGTGAAGCCGTGACCGTCAGGGGCGTCATCGCCATGGTGATCGGCTTTGCCGGCGTGATTGTGCTGTCTGGCGCGATCGGCAAAGACACAAATTGGCGCGCGAGCCTCACCAGTCCCGCAACGTTGTTGGGGCTGTCAGCGGGGGCTCTGTTTGGGATTTCAGCAACGACCTATCGGGCAGCGAGCCTGATGATCGAAGCCCCCGATCCCTTTGAGCGTGCGTTTATTACCTTGGCAGCCGTCACGTCGATGCAGCTTATTGGCATGCTGATCTATCTGCTCTGGCGAGATCGCGCCGAGATCGGTCGCGTGATGAGCGTCTGGAAAACCGCAGGCTTTGTCGGCCTTACCAGCATCGCTGGATCTTATTGCTGGTTCACCGCCTTCACATTGCAGAACGCGGCCTATGTGAAAGCTGTCGGGCAGATCGAGCTAATCTTTTCGATCATCGCGACGACGCTCGTGTTCCGAGAAAAGATCACGCTGCGCGAGTTCATCGGCATCGGATTTATCAGTCTAAGTGTTCTGGGCTTGGTGGTCTGGGTCTAGCCGCCCAAATCCGCCTCGCTTGGAGCGCGGCCATGCAGGCGTTTGAACCAGCCTGCTTCATCGTCGTTCTTGAAGAACGGCACGGAGGCAGGGGCGGACAGATCAGGTAGTTGTCCCTCGATTTCGGCCAAAACGACCTCGGTGATGAAGGGCAGATCAAAGCTGCGCGCGTCCTTCAGACCTACCCACTGCAGGTGCGATAGCTCTTCGCTCGCGCGGGAGAAATCATCGAGATCGCCTGACAGCGCATCAGCATTGATCAGGAAAAACCGCGCATCAAAACGGCGCGGACGGCCCGGCGGGGTGATGGCGCGGAACACGAATTGCATAGACTGCGCCGACGGCACATGGCCCGTTGCTGCGTAATCCGTCCAATCCGCAGCAGGCGGTTCCGCCCAATCGCCTTTGTCGCCCAGAACAAGCCCAGTTTCCTCCCACAGCTCGCGGATCGCGGCCACCGCGAGCGCGTGAACCGCAGTGTCTGGCGTTTCAGGACGCATGTCATCACGCAACCGGTCGCAGCATTGATCAGACAGGGGAGTCGCAAGCGGCACATCGTAGTCCTCTGCATCCACAGCGCCTCCGGGAAAGACGAATTTATTGGGCATGAAGGCGGCTTTTGATCCCCGCTGCCCCATCAAAATTCGGGGGTTTGTTTCGGGATCGCGTACCACAATGACCGTCGCCGCATCGCGGATTGCTGTTTTGTCTACGGTCATCTCGGCCTCTATCGCATCAATTTTTCCCAGTAAACTAAGGGCTTTGACAAAGGGCAACCAAGTTTTTCGCAAAAAATTGCAATTTCCGCGACGGAAAAGCCGTGCCCCCGCGTTTGACTTTATGAAAACGGGCAACACACCGGTTTCAAACTGAGAAAATGGAGACCTAAAATGAAACGTGCAGTACTTATCTCTGGTGTCACCGCAATCGCGCTGGCTCTGACCGCAGCTTCCGTATCCGCCAAGCCTGGCGGTGGCCACCGAGGCGAACGGGTGAGCTTTGAGCAACTTGACGCCAATGGCGATGGTTTTGTGACCATCGAGGAATTGCAAGCGCAGGGCCAGGCCCGCTTTGCAGAAACCGACACAAACGGTGACGGCCTTCTGAGCGCCGAAGAGATCGCCGCGAAAGCAGATCGTGACATTTCTGATCGTGTCGCAAAGATGATTGAAAAGCGTGACACCAATGGCGACGGCCTCCTGAGCCAGGAAGAAATGCAGCCAAACGGCGACCGCGCCGCGCGCATGTTTGATCGTCTGGACGACAACGGTGACGGCCAGATCTCTGAAGAAGAGTTTGCCGCGATGAAAAAAGGCAAGCGCAAGGGCGGCCGTGACGGCGACACTGAGACCGAAAACAACTGATCTTGATCAGCCCCATGCCCCCCGCTCGACATAGGGGGCATGGGATTAAGATTGCCTCACAAGGGCGAAACGGCTAGGCCAAACGGGACATGGAGATGCCGCGAGACACATTTCAGGACGTGAGCGATGACGCTTTGTTGGTGCTTTATGCCAACGGCGATGCATCGGCGGCCCGTGCCTTGACCCTGCGGCTGACGCCTAAGGTCTTTGGGCACGCCTTTCGCGTTCTGGGGGATCGCGCCGAGGCAGAAGATGTCGCACAAGAAGCTTTGATCCGTCTTTGGAAACAAGCCACCGATTGGCGGCAAGGCGAGGCCAAGGTCACAACCTGGCTTTATCGTGTGGTCGCGAACCTCTGCACGGATCGTCTGCGCAAGGGGCGCGGGGTGGCATTGGATGCTATTCCCGAACCTGAGGATGACGCAGAAAGCCCGGCGGAGGCAATGCAGCAAAAGTCGCGGCAAGCGGCGCTGCAAGAGGCGCTGATGGAGTTGCCGGATCGACAAAGGCAAGCGGTGGTGCTGCGGCACATCGAAGGCATGAGCAACCCCGAGATCGCTCAGATAATGGACATCGGGGTCGAAGCGGTCGAAAGTCTGACCGCACGAGGAAAACGCGCCTTGGCCAAGATCTTGGCAGGACGCAAAGATGAACTAGGGTATTCGGATGACTGAGAAAAACGATATGGACGCCCTGCTAAACGATCTGTTCGCAGAGGCAAAAGACGCACCAGAGGCGCAGGTCAGCGATGACTTTATGGCCCGCATGTTGGCCGAGGCCGAGGCGCATCAACCGCAGCCCGTCGCGATGGCCGCACCGCTCGCTGAACGCGGGTTCCTGGCGAGCCTGTTTGAGACTTTGGGCGGATGGCAAGGCACGGGCGGATTGGTCGCGGCGACAATGGCCAGCGTCTTTATCGGGTTTTCCGGGGCTGAAGCCCTGACGCTTGATGGTTTGCAAACCGTCATTACCGGCGACACAGAAAGCTATATCTCAGACCTCTCCGGAGGCTTTACCTTTTCCACGGAGGCAGAGTGATCATGTCTGACACCCAAGACAAGAAACCAAGCGGCATGCGGCCGGGGTTGCGCTATCTGCTGATTGGCTCGCTGGCGGTGAATTTCATCATCGCAGGGCTGATGGTGGGGGCCACTGTGGGCAACAAACGGTCTGGTGACCGGCCTCCGCGCGAAGGGGATATTCTGGGGGCCTATACGCAGGCGCTGAGCGGGCAGGAGCGCCGTGAGATTGGCAAGAGCATTCGGGATCATCATCGTGCTTTGGGCGAAAAACCGATGCGGCCTCGCGAGGTTTTGCAGCAAATGTTGACAGCACTGCAGGCCGAGCCGTTTGATCCGGCTGCTGTTCAGGCGTTGATCGATCAACAAAGTGAGAAGGCTTTTGAACGTCGCAAGGTCGCTCAGGGGCTTTGGCTGGAGTATGTGAGCGAGATGACCGCCGAGGAACGTGCGGCCTATGCGGCCCGGATCCAAGAGGTTTTATCTAAACGCAAAGGCCCGCCGAAGCGTCCTTGATCAGCCCATGGCGACTTGGTCGCGACCGTTGGATTTCGCCATATAAAGAGCGCGGTCAGCCGATTGCATGAGGGCGTCAATGCTGCGGTCCAGATTGTGATTGCCGCCCATCGCCACGCCGACGGACATCGTGATCGGGATACCGAGATTCATGCCGGGCACGTCGACGGGCGTGTCGCGCATGATCTCACACACCTGGTCGGCAAAACCTTGGGCTGTTTTGCATCCGACATCGGGCATTGCGATCAGGAACTCTTCGCCTCCGATACGTGCGAGCAGATCCACGGGACGCAAGGCTGCGCGTAGTCGACGTGCGGTGCCGACCAGCACCGCATCTCCTGCAGTATGGCCAAACTGGTCGTTCACGCGCTTGAACCTATCCAGATCCGCCATCATTAAGGCAAATCGCCCGCCTTTAACGGCCGCCTGTTCCGCAATCCGTGCGAGATGAGTCATCGCATAACGGCGGTTGAACAAACCCGTCAGAGGATCGGTCACGGCCGCTTGAAGGCCATGCTTAAGATTGTCGCGCAAACGATCCGACAGGCGTTTGTGTTGAATGAGTTTGCTGATCCGCAACGCCATCTCTTCGCCGTCAAAGCCGTTTTTCATGACGTCCTGCGCGCCCAGGTCCAAGGCATCCCCATGCAAATCGCGCGTCGCGCCGTTGAGCATCACCAGAACGGCGGAGTGCCTTGTGGCCGAGCGCGCCCGTATCTCCGCAATCAACCGCAATGATACATCCGGTTGTGCCGCATCCGGCATGATCACAAAGACATCCGGCGCAGGCGCTTGGGTCACGCTGCGCAGGGCGTCATCCAGGATTTGTGCCGAAAAGTCATAAGGCGCTTTTGCGCTGAGCATGCGTTGCCAGGTCATGGCCGTCTGGCTGTCCTGAGTGGCAATCAACACCGAGGCGCGTGCCTGAAATTCGGTTTGGGCATCGGCAAGGCCCAGGGCCTGCACCGTATCTTTGGGCAAAAGCGCATCGTCGTTGAATTCATTGCGCCGCATCAAGCTGCGCAGGCGCGGCAACAAGATGCCGTTTTCAACCGGGCGCACCAGCACGTCATCCGCCCCGGCCTTCAAAGCGCGAATGCGGTAGCCGCGATCATCCTTGCCACTCAGCAAAAGCACCGGCAAATGCGCTGTCTTGGGCGAGGCACGCAGGGCACGACAAAAGCGCAATGGATCCTCGTCAGGCATTTTGGAATCGATCAGCACCATATCGGGGCGATCCCAGTTCAGATGCTGCCGCGCCTCATCAAGATCGCGCGCCTGCAGGACATCATAAAAGGCGCCCGCGAGACGCACTTTCATCGTGGTCCGATTTGCGGCCACATGGTCCACAACCAGCAATTTTCCTGACATAGACACATTCCTTGCCAACCAGTGGCCCAACTGTGTATCGCAGTGGTTAAGAAAGCGTTGCGAAAGTTAATCTAAATGTCCTTTTCTCCCGAAGCTGCGGAAACATTCGGCCTGAAAGCCCTGGGGTGGTTGGCCTCTAATGAAGAGCTTATGCCGGTGTTTTTGGGCTCTTCGGGCGCCGCTGTGGACGATCTAAAGGCGCAGGCGTCAGACCCGGCCTTTCTTGCGTCGGTCTTGGATTTCATCATGATGGATGACGCTTGGGTCATGGCGTTTTGCGATGAGATCGGCGCGAAATACGAAGATCCGATGCTGGCACGCCACGCCATGCCGGGCAGCGAGCAAGTGCATTGGACTTAAGGGAAATTTCGCTCTAAAAGCCCTTTCAAACGCGACTAATTGGGGCAGATCCGATGCAGATTGACGCTTTGCTGTTTGATAAGGACGGCACGCTTTTTGATTTCTCAAAAACCTGGAATGTGTGGTGTGCGGGGATCATTCATCACTTTGCCGACGGGGATGCCGCGCGCGCGGATGCGATCGCCAATGCGATTGAGTTTGATCTGAGAACTCAGTCATTTCTGCCAACGAGCCCGGCCATCGCGGGCACCAACCGCGAGATTGCTGAGTTAATTTCTGCAGAGGTGCCGGGATCGGATGTGGATGCCGTGGATCACTATATCGCGCATGCGGCGGCCACCGCGCCTTTGGCCGAAGCGGTCGATCTAGCGCCGTTTCTGAAAGCTCTGCGAGCCAAGGGGCTAAAACTGGGCGTCATGACCAATGACACCGAGATGGGCGCGCGCTCGCATTTGACCCATACTGGCGTTTATGAGCTGTTTGATCTGGTTCTGGGATCTGACAGTGGCCATGGGGCAAAACCTGACGCGGAACCTCTGCTTGCCTTTGCAAAACACGTTGATATTGCGCCCGAACGGATCGCGATGGTGGGCGACAGCACCCATGATCTGATCGCCGGGCGCGCCGCTGGCATGCCGACGATTGGCGTTCTGACCGGGATGGCGGGGACTGAAACACTCGCGCCTTATGCCATTGTTGTCCTGGACAATATCGGCGATATTCCCGGCTGGCTGGGTCTTTAAACCCGCTCCTCAGAAATTTTTGCGACAGAATAGGTCGCAATTTGGCGTTCTTTGCGAATTCAGAGCGTGTTTGCTTGAGACAACACAGGAGGATCGCAGAATGGCTCGACAAGGACGCAGAACTCGCCGAGGCGGCGGCGCGGC
Organism: Cognatishimia sp.; assembly: GCA_013215215.1. GTDB lineage: Bacteria > Pseudomonadota > Alphaproteobacteria > Rhodobacterales > Rhodobacteraceae > Cognatishimia. Next base: position 45,234 of record JABSOU010000003.1, read on the forward strand.
AGGAAAAGCAGCGCAGCGCGAGAAAATCGGCGTCATCGACCAGATGCCATGGCGCATTCCGGTCAACACGGATCGCCCTACCGAGCCATTGGATGAAGACGGCGTTCAAGCCATCCACGAAGGTGCGATGACGATCCTTGAGGACATCGGGATCGAATTCTACCACGCGGGCGCGAAAGAGATCTTCAAGGAAGCGGGCTGTATCGTGAACGGCGACAACGTGCGGATGGACCGCGAGTTTGTCATGGAGATGATCGGCAAGGCGCCTGAGCAATTCACCATCACGCCGCGCAATCCTGAGCGTGAAATCACCATCGGTGGCAAGCATATCCTCTTTGGGAACGTAAGCTCTCCGCCGAACTATTGGGATCTGGAGCTGGGGCGCAAAATCCCCGGCACGCGCGAGATGTGCGCGAATTTTTTCAAGCTGACACAGTACTTTAACTGTATCCACTTCGCCGGAGGCTATCCGGTTGAGCCTCAGGATGTGCACGCGAGCATTCGCCATTTGGATGCGCTTTATGACAAGCTGACGATCACGGACAAAGTCGCGCATACCTATAGCCTCGGCAAAGAGCGGGTCGAAGACTGTATGGAGATGGTGCGCATCGCGGGCGGGCTCAGCCATGAGGACTTTGAGAAAAAGGCGCATATCTACACCAACATCAATTCGACCTCACCGCTTAAGCATGACGAGCCGATGATGGATGGCTGGATCAGGCTGGCGAAACGTGGGCAGGCGCTGGTTGTGACGCCGTTTACTTTGGCGGGCGCGATGGCGCCGGTGACCATGGCTGGCGCTGTGGCACAATCGCTGGCGGAGGGTCTCTGTGCGATCGCCTTGGCGCAATACATCAAACCGGGCGTGCCCTGCGCGATTGGCACTTTCACCAGCAACGTCGACATGAAAACCGGCGCACCGGCCTTTGGGACGCCGGAATATATGCGCTCGACCCAGATGACGGGACAAATGGCGCGCTATTACAAATTGCCGATGCGCTCCTCGGGCGTTTGTGCCGCCAATGTGCCGGATGGGCAGGCGATGTGGGAGACCTCGAACTCTCTGTGGGCCGCAGTCCAGTCGGGCACCAATATGGTCTACCACGCGGCGGGTTGGCTTGAGGGCGGCCTCATTGCGAGCCCAGAGAAATTCATCATGGATTGCGAAGTCCTTCAAGTGATTCAACGCTATATGGAGCCTGCCGTGACGGCCACGACCCCGGATGACATCGCGCTGGACGCGATCCGAGAAGTCGGCGGGGACGGGCATTTCTTTGGCGTGCAGCACACACAGGATCGCTACACGACCGCCTTCTATCAGCCCTTTGTGTCTGACTGGACCAACTTTGAAGGCTGGGAAGCCAAGGGTGGCATCTGGACGGCGGAACGTGCCCATACGCTCTATAAACAGATCATCAACGAGTTCGAAGCGCCTCCGATGGAAGAGTCCATTCGCGAAGAGCTCGCGGCCTTTGTCGCCAAACGTAAGGAAGAGGGTGGCGCGCCGACCGACTTCTGAATATACCCCTTCGCTAGCGCTCTGGCTGACGTCGGGGCACTGCGCTGCGATGCGCTGGCGGCAAGGGGATTAAGATGAAATCGATTGTGCAAACGATCCGAGGCGGCATGGCATCAGCCCTTTGGCTGATGGGCGCGCCGTTCGTCACCACTTGGGCGACTTTCACGGCACAAACACGCGAGAGCACCTGCGCCTTGGTCAGCGCGCATTTTCGACGCTTCCTGCGGCGCTGCCGGATTGATGTGAAGATCGACGGAACGCCTCCACCCAAGGGGACTGGAGCTATCGTCTGCTATAACGAGAGTTCCTTTGCGGATGTGGCCGCCTTTGGGATGATCATGTGGGACTACGTCGACCGGGTCGCGGCGGCGGATCTTTACGCGTTCTTGCCTTTCGGACGCAGCCTTGCACGCAAGGCCCAGATCGAGATGGTGCCGCGCGGCAATCGTAACGGTACGGACGAATTGATCGACCGCATCGTTGGCAAGGTGCAGGGCGGCGACCGCATGGCCTGGGGTGGAGAAGGCCATTTGGTGGGCATTGACGGGGTCGGCCATTTCAAACGTGGAGCTTGCATTATCGCTATTCGCGCGCAGGTGCCTATCGTGCCGGTGACGTACTACGGTGGCCACAAGGCGATGCCTTTTCCTACGGTGCGGGCGCGTCCGGGCACGATCCATGTGCGGTTCGGAACACCGATCTCGACCGTTGGTCTGACAGAAGACGACGCAAGAGATCTGGCCGACAAGGTGCAGGCGATCGTGTCCCAAACCTATGAAGACATGCGCATTGAGGCTGGCGACGCCTGAAGCCCTCTGGTTTGTCCCGCTTGCGCGGCGCGCGGCCTTAAGGCAGGTTTCACGCAGGTGCTGTGTGAAAAGGGCGTTGTTATGTCTGAGACCTCGAACGAAAACCTGACGCGGATTGGCATGGCCTGTGTCGGTGCCTTGGCAGGGCTCTCGATTTGGGTGTTGATGGATGTCTTGCCCTACAGCATTGAAAATCAGTGGCTTTTGCTCTGGGTCGGCAGCGTCATCTTTGGCTTCTTCACACCGCTTCTGGGCCTTGTCGGGCCTTTAAAGCCCCGCGAAGCGTTGAGTGTGGCGGCTGTTTTGGGTCTGAGCGCGGCGGCTTTGTTTTACTGGGCTAGCCTGCGGGTGACGGACGTCGACGATGTCTTTGAGATCGGTTTTGACCCCGCCGCGTTCTGTGTCTTGATCTTTATTGGCGCCCCTTTTGGCGCGGCTGTGATGCGGGGCCGCCTATTTGACTATGCCTATCTGTTTGACACGGCATGGGGAATTGTCGTGCGCTATTTGGCGGCCTCGGTCTTTGTTGGCCTGTTCTGGGCCGCGCTTTTTTTGTCCCACGCTTTGCTTGAGATCGTTGGCATTACGGTGATCTGGGATTTGGTCGAAGAAGACGTCGTGCCCTTTGTCCTCACAGGTTTGGTTCTGGGCCTCGCGCTGGCCGTGGCCAATGAATTGCGCTCCTATGTCTCGCCCTATCTCTTGCTGCGCCTGTTGCGGCTTTTGATGCCACCCTTGGTTCTGGTGGTCGGAGTGTTCATTCTTGCGTTGCCTTTCCGTGGGTTGTCGGGCCTCTTTGGAGAGTTCTCAGCGGCCGGAACTCTGATGGCTGTTGCAATTGCCGGGGCGTCCTTTATAGCCGCCGCGGTGGATAGCACAGACGAAGAGGCGGTTGGGTCTCGGATCATGCGTTTGGCGACCAAGGCCTTCGCGGCGATGTTGCCGATCTTGGGCGTGTTGGCGGTCTGGGCTGTGGTGATCCGGGTTGCGGACTATGGCTGGACCCCTGTGCGACTCGCGGCCTTTATCACGGCGGTATTTGTGCTGGCCTATGGGGTGCTCTATGGGGCAGCCCTGTTGCGCAGTGACTGGATGGCGCGGATCAGGCAGGCGAATGTCTACCATGCCTTGGCGGTTCTGCTTGTGGCGGCGCTTTGGCTGTCCCCAGTGCTTGATGCGAGCCGGATTTCGGCAAATTCTCAGGTGAAACGATTGGTTGCAGGTGTTTCGACGGTTGAGAACCTTCCCGCATGGGAAATCGTCAACGAATGGGGCCGGGCAGGGCAGCGCGCTTTGGAGCGTTTGAAGGCTTTGGATGAGACGGCGTATCCGGGTCTTGGGGATGTTCTGCTGCGTGCCGAGAATGACAGCAAATGGGAGTTCAACCGATCTGAAACCGGTCCGACGCGCTTGTCTATGGCCGAAGAGGCGTTAGAGAAAGCGATCCTCTATCCAGAAGGCGCGACGCTTGCGCCTGTGGCTTTGGCCGGTTTGCGTCGTATACCGCTGGAGCGTTTGGTTGAGGGCTGTGACGTAGGACCCTGCGTGTTGATCCTTGGCGAGATGGGCGAGGGGCGCCAGATCGTGAGTTTCATTCCCCAATTTGAGGGCGGTGCAGATGTGGCGCTCTATGGCGAGAACGACGGGGTGTTCTACTACAATCAGTATCTCACGCAGGTGGATCAAGCCACACTGGAGAACGTGGCCGCGGGCGGATTTCGGATCGCACCTTCGAGTCTGAAGTCGATTTGGATTGGCGAGATGGAAATCGGCGCAGGACGGCTGGGACGCCAGTTCAATGTGCAACCGCTGAAGTAGGTGAANTGGCAGCCCGTAAGGCTGTCACTTGTATTCATTTCCGGGTTGNCTATACTATAGGAAGCAAGGCCGGTAGGTGATTCCTTCCTGAATTATCCAGTAAAAACAAGACTTTTACGGTAATTGACGTCAATTCCCGTCATTTGCCGTAAATTCAGGGGTTTTCGCGTGCTGTGTCTTTGAGTCATATAACTTGTGTCTAAATGAGGAAATGAGCAATGCTGAACCGACTAACACAGAAGAGCTTTGAGGCTCTGGAGGCAAAAGATCACAATTGTGGCCGTGGCCTCTATTTGCGGAAATCCAAGACAGGATCAGCGTCGTGGCTTTACCGTTTTCGCGAGGATAAGCCCGAGGGCGGGCAGCGTTCCACGTCCGTCTCCTTTGGCTCCTTTCCGGATCTCGATCTCGATCAGGCCCATGGCCGCGTGGCTGAGCTGCGAAACCTCCAAGCTGCCGGAGTCGATCTTCGCGTCCATCTGCGCGGAGGAGGCTCTGGAGATCAGGCGATCACTGAAAACGTGACTGTTCGTCAAATGGCGGAGTATGTGCGCGACAAGATGAAGGCGGAGGACGAGTCGAAGGGGCGCAAGGGGCGCTATCCAGATGTCGTGTTCAACAATCTCAGCCGTTATGTGTTCCCACGCCTTGGCGATATGCGCCTTCTCGACATCAAGCAATCGGATCTCCGCGAGCTGCTTCGCCAAAAAGTTAAGACCAAAGAGGGCGAGATCGTGCAGCTCTGGCATGGCCGCGCGGTGTCCGCGAAGAAACTGATCGGGCAGATTGCAAAGCTCTATCAAGAGGCGCGCATCCTGCAGGTCATAGACAAAGACTTTCAATTCCCGACTGAGTTCCTGCTCGAAGCGATGGGACCCCAGACCCATAAGGAAAAGGCTCATGCCAGCCTCCCATACGAGCAGGCTCCAGAGTTCTATGCGGCGATAGGGGAGCGAGCAGGGACCGCTGCCGACTGCTTGCGACTGATCATGCTAACGCTCGGGCGCTCCAATGAGATCCGAGGACTCCGTCACGATGAGATCGACCGCTCTGGGGAGATCGCTGTCATGACGATTCCAGGGTCTCGCACAAAGACAGGAAAAGAGCACCGCGTCACACTCTCTAAGGCCGCTCTGGAGATCATCGATGCGCAGCCACGAGAGAAGGGTCAAGAGCTTGTTTTCATTGGCGACTATGGCGACAAGGTTCTGTCAGTGAACGCCTTTGTGCCTGCCTTCAACGCGCTGCAGTCACAGGGCTTTACTGCCGACGATGGGAGCCGCCTCACCGCTCACGGTTTCCGCTCGACCTTCAAGCGCTGGGCGACAAAAGAGACGATCTATCAGGATGAGCTCTCCGAAATGGTTCTCGCCCACGTGAGCAACAAGGTCCGCGAGGCATACGCCCGAGGCGAGATCCCTGAGACGCAAATGAATGCGCTGCTGACCCTCTGGGCTAATTACCTTCTCTGCGATGTTCCTCTGGAGGCTCTGCGCGTTGCAATGAAGCAGGTTGTCGAATTGGACTTTACGCAACTGGTGGCTCAGGCGGGCAGCTAAGGCGAAAAAAAAGGTAGTGGCAAGGGGTGTGTTTACGCAATTCTAAGTGGAATCACGTAAGAACAGGAGCAGACACGTATGAATGAGAAGTCAGTGACAGAAATGAGCTTGATGATCCCGCTGGACATCACAGCGAAGATTTTCCACATGGAGCGACGCTATCTTTTGGAGAAGGCACGAAAGAAGGAATGCACGTATATTCCTCAGCCGCGCGTTGACGTGCCACACTTTATTCGCTTTGGGACCAAAGACATCGCCGATGCGCTGGGCCTAGAGGTTGGCGAGGTGGCGGAGTTTGCCGCCGCCCTCGCAGCTTGATGCGACAATATCGGGTTAAATGCGGGCTAGAGCCTCTTCATACCCGACGCGCTCTTTGCGCAATTCTATCAGGCGATCAATCGTCTCGTTAATCTCCAGATCGACATCTCCGATGAGCCCTTCGAGCTCGCCCTTGGTAGGTTTGTTTTCATCTGCCATGTTGTTCTCCTATGCTGATTCCATTGAAATACATTACATAGAATTTTCTTAAAAAAGTCAACAATAACAATTACTTATAACCATTTTGGCAATACGTTCTGGTAATTTTTGAAACCTGCCCAGCGCTGGGCTTATCGGTTGTATTGCTCCGCCGAGTTCATATCTAATACTCATCCGGTTGGGCCGCTGGATACAGGCAGACAATCAAAACAAAGCAGCAACCACATGAGCAGTAAGTCCGTCCGCGAAGCGATCATTCGCATCTCCGCCATTAATAAATCCGGGCAAGTATTCGGCGATGTCATGCGAGACATCGACAAAACGACCGGAAAGATCGAGCACCTCCAAGGCACTTTGCGAGGGCTCTCAAATACCTTCGCAGTTCAAGGCGCAATTCTCACCGCCTCAGTCACCGCCCCCATCAAGCGGATCGCCGATCAGGTCTCCGAGACCATCGGCGAGCTGGACACTATGAAGGCGCGTCTGGCAGCGACCATGGGCGTCGGAACCGATGAGCTCGGAGCGTTCTATGACCTCGCAGAAAAGCTCGCTCTATCAAACCCCTTCACCGAAACTCAGAACCTTGGCGCGGCTGTCGAGCTGTCCATGGCGGGCTTTGATCCCGATCAGGTTCTCAAGGNGATGCCTGATGTCCTGAATTTCGCGGTTGCCACCCAGATCGAGATCCCCCGGGCCGCTGAGCTGTCCTCCGATGTTCTGCGAGGTCTCGGAGCTGGCGTCGATATGCTCCCGGACCTCATGGATAAAGTCGCCTACGCGGCAACAAAGGCAAACCAAACCTCAGAGCAATTCATGCAGGGTCTGGTGCGCTTCTCGCCCATCGCCCGGCAGATGAATATGGACGTCGATCAGGCTATCGCGATGCTGTCAAACTTGGCTGACTCAGGCTTTAAGGCTGCTGAGGGTGGCAACGCCCTCCGGACGATCATGCTCCGCCTGTCCGCGCCCACAAAGGCTGCGCGTAAGCAGCTCGCATCGCTGGGCATCGACCTCTCAGACTTTAGCAAGAACAAGCTCGGAGCTGACTCCTTCATTCGAGGGCTGCAGGAGGCCGGTGTGGCGACACAGCAAGAGCTCCAGCGCTTTAGCGACCAGATCGACACGATCCTCGCCAATGATCCCACAGAGGGCATGACTCGCGGTGGTATGATCACTGAGCTGCTCACTCAGGCATTTGGTGTCGATGGGGCGACCCGCGACACGATCACAAAGACGATCAATGACACTTTGAACGCCTCCGCCGCCGGGGTCGATGTTCAATCCCTGCTCGAAGAGATCAATCGAAAGATCGCAGAGAAGGGCGTCGATCCGCTGCCGATCATGAAAAACCTCTTTGGGGCAATGCGCTCCGCTCAGGGTGGCGCGTTGCTGGCAGACATCGACACGATTCAGACCCGCATGGCTGACCTTAATGCGAATTTCAAAGGCATGGCTGGCATGGCGACTGATCTCCAGATGGAGACGATGAAAGCCTACAAGCAGGTCATGCAGTCCGCGAAAGAGGTCATGCAGCGCAATCTCTGGGAGCGCGGTGGTCTGGGCGACTTCATGGTCGATATCACAAAGAAAATAACAAACCTCTACACAGCGATTGCGACTCTCCCTGATCCGATCCTCAAAACCGTTGTGAACCTCGGCAAGCTCGCTGCTGCAGCCGGGCCTGCATTGCTGGGCGTTGCTGCCCTTACCCGCGTTGCTGCCTTTGCTCTGTCGCCTGTTGTCATGATGGGCCGCGGATTCCTGTTCGCATCGGGCGCCGCGATCCGCTTCCTCAGTATTCGAAGACTCCTCTCTCCGCTGACTCTTGTCGCTGCCGGGGTAGGGGCGCTGGGCTTCAAACTGTTCAATCTGTTCGGGCAGAATTCCGAGATCACAGGCCGCGTCGGTCTATTGGGCGAGCAATTCAATCGCCTCTGGAACGCATTCAAGTCCGGGGATGGAGCACTCGCAGGAGCCACTCTCGGCGCGATGAAACGCAATGTCGGTGAGCTCGCTGCCGAGCTGGGGCGTGTCGCTAAGGCGTGGGCTGAGTCCGTTGGTCTGGGCAAGTTCATGGAGGGCGTACAGGCATGGTCTGCAAAGGCCGCCGATGCCGTGGGCCGACTCCGCGACAATCTAAAAGAGCTCAACATTCCGGTGATAGGATCTCTGGGAGATGCCGGCGATCTTATGAAATGGGCTGCAGGCTATGCCGCGATCCGGGTCGCAGTGAACCGCCTCGCAGCTTCGAGCTTGGGGCGTGTCGTTGGGATGCTGGCGACCCTGCCCAGCGCCTTGCGAGCTGGTGCAGGAATGTCTGGGCTGATGCGCGGCGCTATGGCCGCCCTCGCTGGCGTCATGGGCCGTCTGGGCCGCTTTGTGTTCTCTCCTAAGTCCATGGGCATCGTGGCGCTCACAGAGGCCGCTTTCGCGCTTCGCAATGCGTGGGCTGATATCGGTGGCGACCTCGGCAAAGAGTGGCGCTCGCTTATGGACTCCTTTGCTGTCGCTGACTTCTCAGGCATGACGACCGCGCTGGGCAATATCGGCAAAATCGCATGGCCCTCTATTCGTGACTCCTTGCTTCAACCGGAAGTGCTCGCCTTCATGGGTGCAGCAATGGCGTGGAACGTCGCAGGCGCCTTAATGAAGAAAGGCCCATGGGTTCTGGCAGGCCGCGCGGCTGGCGCACTGTTCTCGATGAGCTTCAAGGGAGTCGGTGCGATCATCGGCCTCGGCGGTGCTGTCGCATCTAAGATCGGATCGTCCGTCGCGCTGGGCATGTCCACGAAAGTCGGGGCGATGGGGCTCAAGGTTATGAGAATCCTGGGTAAGGGTCTCTTGCGCGCGATCCCCTTTTTTGGCTGGGGTTTGCTGGCCTATGAGGCAGGCAAAATGATCTGGAATTACCTGCCCGATGGGATGAAAGACAACATTGCGAAAGTCGGTGAGTGGTTCTCTGACAAGATGGAGAAGGCTCTCGCCGTAACCGCTCAGGCTAAAGCGAATATCAAGGAATGCTGGAGCGCGCTGGGCGAGGGTGTGGTCGAGTTCTTCAAGAATCCATTCGGATCGATTGCTTCTTGGTTTGAGGGTGCTCTCACTCTCGATGAGGAGGCCATTGGGCGCATCAAGAGCGCCTTCGCGAACCTCGGATCTGAGATCTGGGAGGCGATCACTTCGCCAATCAGCGGCCTCGGAGAGTGGATCGCGGATCAATTCACCATCGGCGGATCGGTCAATCCTGAGGACGCGAACCGTGGCTCTCGCCGCGACCGCCGCAAGGGGAACAAGGTCGAGGATAAAATCCCGTCTGTCGATCTGTCCTCTGTGACAGTAGAGCCGGGCGAGGTCGCTGCTCTAGCCGCCGCTTCTGCGATTACGCGCGCGACGCCTAACGTTGGCGGAGTCGGCACGCTGCCTCTCGATGGACTGGATCTCGGTCTGGGCTTCGAGCTGGGCGGCAATGGCCTGGGCAGCGCAGGCGTATCAACCGGAGGCCTGCTCAGCGACAAAGGCAGCGAGATGAACGTCACGCTGCGCCACTCAAACAAGATCGGCGAGAGCATAACGAGCACCGCCGCTCTGGAGCAGGAAGTCCGGGGGCTCCGCGCCGATATGCGCGCAGGCCTGATCACCTCGAAGTTCGAAGGCGAGGCCGATGTCCGCGTGAAGGTCACGACACCGCCGGGAACCTCGGCGATCACTTCTGGAATGTCCTCTGGGAACGTCTCAGCTTCGCTAAACGCTGGCACCGACGACTACGCCCCATGATGATCATCGACCTCATCCAAGCAGCTCAGAGCCTCCCAGCCGTGCTGCCATTCGAGTCCGCGACAACGCTTTGGCGCGCTGGGCTATCACGTCAAAATTCGGAGATCGGGCAGGGGGCCGGGCATGAGTCCACTGATCCGAAGGCAGGGGGAGGGCAAAGCATGGAGCGCGGCGTCCTCCTCCCAAACTATTCTGGCGACATCATCCACTGACAGGCTGCTTGACCTATGCTGCGATGGACCCATCTCGCAGGCCAGCTATGATCTGCTCAGCTTCATCCAAGGTCACATCAAAAGCGTGCTCACGATCACCCCAGCGAACTGTATTTGAGCTGTCGAGAATCCGGTATGAGTCATCCCCATAGTGCTTGCGCTCAAAGCTAAATGGATGCGCCTTCTCTAAGCGCAGATCAAAGCTCTTTAGCGCGTTGCGGGCGCGGCGTTCTCGGTTTCGAATAGAGTTGTCCATGGATAGAATCCTCCTGTGCAAATTGGACTAGAAAGATTCACCCCGGTGCGATGCGATGACGCTAATGCCTGCCGGGTGAAGAGGCGAGCATTCAAGCGGCCTCACTTCTAGCCCTCAGCCAAACTGATGTCAAATTCCGCCCTAAACGCATGTAACTTTTTTCACACTTTAGGGGTGTAAATGCTTGTGGAAGTGCATATTTTTGTATGGCTGACGTGCGACAAGGGCTTGAGCCCGTCCCTGATGCTTTTCATTGAAAACGCGCGCAGCAAGGCCTTTCGAGGTTTTCGATCCCCTAAAAGGACAAAACCTCCGAGCTCCTACACTCGAAGGCTTCCCCCTAACAGGTCGAGAGTTTCGACTCAGTCAGTACGGCAAGGCATTACATAGCTTCTTTTTGGTTGTATGTAAAGCAAAATCAGAGACTTAGTTGACGCTCTTACCGCATTTGTAAGAGGTCTAAATGACTAAAATCATCGCATCTGTTACGCTGGCAGATATCCAGCGCTGCTGTCAGGAATTGTCAGCAAGCAACTACCTCCCTTCGCGCCGCAAAATCACCACGGCAATCGATTCCGGGCATATCCCATCGATCCGCTCCCAGACCAATCGCATCACGTTCCGATTTGATCTCATGGATGAGATTGCCAGCAAGCTCAACAAGCTGGGCGAGGGGAGCGTGAAGAAATGACCAATCTCGAAGAGCTTACCAAGAAATTCGATGCTGCACCGGCTGAGGTCGATGGGCTCTGGACCATCAAAGATCTCGTGGGCTGGGTCGAAAAGCAAGACTATCTATTCGCCGAAACCAAGCAGACCGCGCTCGACTTTGTGGTCCAGTATTTGCTCGGAGGCACGCGACATCGAGGGGATGATCTGATCCACATCGTATTCGATCCTCTCATCGCCTCAGTGCCTCCAGCCGCTGTTGTGGTTGGAAAGCCAATGTGGGATCGCGATTTTCTGAAAGAGGCCTATCTGCGCGCCTTTGAGATCGTTTACTCATCGGGATCATCTCAGATCACAGCGCGAGCTCGCACCGAACTTTTCACCGGGCTGGTGAATTTCGTGGCAAAGGCCGCCTCGGAAACGAAGCGCGCTGAGGAGCTGATCGAAGGATAGGGGAGATAGGGTGCGCGGGCAGCTTTTTTTGAGGAGTGAGCCAAGGAGCCGCCCGCGCTCTGTAGTTGCCCACAGGGTGCAGACGTGGGGCGCAACCGATGACTCCCATGTGGGTGCTACCTTGCCCGGCGACAAGGGGCAGGGGCGTCAATCATACATCGACGCCCACTCTCTCTTCGCGCCCTTCTTGGACTTTGCCTCAGGATCTGGAACGTGGGTCAATTTCTCCCGGCGCGCGTCCCAATTGCTGATCGTGAGCGAGCTGCGCACCGCCATGGCGTAGACCGTTGTATCGAGAATCTCCGCCTTGCGGCCTGCCGACTTTCGACGCCATTCGGTTTTCTGGACTCCGTTCTTTGCAAATGTGCGATGCGGGTACTCTGCGAGGAGCTGCTCTGCGAAGTGCTCAGCTCCCAGAGGGCTATGGAGCTCCATGTCGGCAAAGGTCGCGACGACTCCTCCATCAGTGCGGTTTGCCAATAGGCGCATGAGCTTCGACTTGCCTTGATGAGTCCCGACGATGTGCAGCCGGGCGTTCTTTTTGTCGGTGCTCTTGGACTTCTGCCAGATCGGGCGATGCTCCCCCGCGACACCCTTGATCGGGAAATATCGGCTGGGGCGACGGTTGCAAAATTCAGAGACCGCGGTCCCTTGATAGCCGGTGTCAAAAGCGGATCTCTCGACCCGGATCTTCCCGCCCAGCGCGTGCTGAAACTTGGTCTGCAGGAGCGCATCGAGCTCGTTGTAGCACTGATCGTTTGAGTTTGAAGGATCGCCATAATGCACCACATGCTGCAGGAATACGACTGACCCGTCCTGTTTGTGCCCGAGGAACAGGGTCTCTAGGCGATCAGCCTGCACGTCTGTCCCTGTCGTGATCAGCAACACATCCTCAGGAACCATGTCGAGAGACATCTCAGGATCGGACTCCTGCATCCGGGCGATGATCTGATCTTCATCGATCTCCGAGTCCACATCGGAATAGGCTTGGGCGAGCATGGTGTTGACGAAGGTCATCTCGCGCTCAGCGTTGCCCCGGCTGTCGAGNTACTCTTTCACGACCTCAGAGAGAGGCACAAAGGGCGACACCAAGACATTCGCGTGAAACGAGAAGTGATCCTTGATCTCAGGATTATGGGCGATCCATTCCCCGGCGCTGACCGCCTCGTGGCGCTGGGCTTCATCCCAGACCGATCCGCAATGCGGGCATGAGTAATAGGCCTCACGAGAGGCCCGATCTATGTCATTCGCGTCGCTGCTTTTGTCGAGCTCCTCGATATGGATGTTCTCAAAGTCGAGGACGTGCTTCTCGCCGCAATCGTGGCAAGGCACATAGAAGTGATGCTGAGAGCCTGCCTCAAAGGAACGCTCGACCCGGGATTGCTCTTTGATCGTGGGAGTCGAGGTGATCACGATCATTTTGGAATGTGCGAAGCTGTTCGTGCGTCGCTCGGCGAGCTTGATGGGATCGCCTTCCTTCGTGGTCTCCATCCTATCGGATTCATCGATCAGGAGCGCCCTAACTGGCTTACTGGCCAGATTTGCCGGGCTGCCCGCTGAAACGACCGTCAAAGAGCCGTCTGTAAAGACCTTGTGCATCGCGCCTTGCGCCTGAGATCCGCGCCGGGAGGCCTTGCCTTTGGCATCGACTTCATCCGATTGTAGTTTCTCCGCGACGGCCGGAATCTTCTCGATCTCGGTGAGACGTGTGGTCGCGAATTGGTGCGCTGCCTTGTCGGTTGGCTGCACCATGAGCTGAGGACCACCATTCGGCTGACAGGCGGTGTAGGCTGAGAAGTTGATCAGGGCTTCGGATTTGCCGCTCTGGGCTGAAAACATGAGAGTGACCTTGCGGACACCAGACTCGATTCCCCCCATGATATCCATGGGATAGCGGAGATAAGGCGTTTTGTCTGTTCTCCAGATTCCAGGCTCTGCTGATGCGACCGCGCTCAGGATGCGATATCGATCAGCCCATTCGGAGACAGTGAGGTCGCTCGGGGGCGTCAAACCCTTCTGAAATGCTCGCGCGCTGGGCTCATCGAGATCCTTGGCGGCCTTTCCGATCAGTGATTGCAGCTCCAGAATGAACGCGCGACACTGCGGTCTCAGATCACCCCGGGCATCTGTCGCGGTGTTACTCATGAGGCGCGCAGGCAGGTTGCCAATGTCGCCCATCAAGCGGCTTGCTGCAGCTCGCAGTTTGAATTCCACGGACTCGCGCCGGGCGAGCTTTCCCTGCTCGATCAGAACCTCGGTTTGCACGATTGCTGTTTTCAGGAGCTGGAGCGCGAGCTGGGCTTCAACCATGGACTCAGAGACCGGGGGCGTGGGCGAGCTGATCAGGACCTCAAGCTCCGCCGCAAGGATCTGCTCCTCAGGCGCCTCGACCGCCTCCGCTAAGGCGCGCTTGATCTCATTCGATGCGATCTCGATGTCGGTGGCGAAAGACTTGTGGCCGATGCTGCTCAGGTTGGCGAGGAAGTCGGGAGTCCACTTCTCCAGCTCGGAGCAGACCAGCTCAGTGATCGCCTGAGCGGTGTCGTGGGCGTCCTGAGCGACGATCAGGGGCTCGATCAGGTTGCGGTGCTTATAGAACTGCTTGGCGACATCTGCGCGGGCTTTGTTGAATTTGCCTTGGGCGTGTCTCTCGGTGGGAGTCGCATCGCCGAGCTCGCCGTCCTGCATTCGGCGCTCTTCGGCTTGGACCTCGGACTCCAGTATCCCGCCGACGCCAAACTTCTCGTTTAGATCGGTGAAATGACCCGCTTGCACGCGCTGGGTGATTATCGGTCCATGTGTCTTGAGGCGCTTGGCAGCTTCTGCCTTCGTGATCACCGCCCGACCATCATCCAGAGCTTTGACACGACGCCCCAGAGATTTGCGACGGGGTTTAGCCATGGGTCTGCTTTGGTAGGACCGCCGCCGGGGCAGGGGAGATCTCACCCTCGTCGAGGAATACGATGCCCGCCTCCTCAAGGACGCGGCGCATGGTTTCTTTCGCCTGTCCCTTCGAGATCTCACCGCGCTCTATTCGAAACACAGTGAGGCGAGAG
>JABSOU010000026.1 GCA_013215215.1 Cognatishimia sp.
AGTAAGAAAAGTGCTACAAGCGCATACGGACGCTGCGCGAGCGAAGGGCTAAAGTGCAAGGTCGGGTTTGTCCCGCATTGCAGACCTTGATGTGGCGTGCGGCGAAGGTCCGCTGAGCGGACGCCGCTGCCGTTCGGATCTTTGTTTCTAATGACAGCTATCGGCCCAAAGCTGCCCTTCAGCTATGGCCTCAGATGCTGCGATAGCGGCCCGCATTGTAGACGTTCGCTGCAACTACAATTTGGTTGCGCACGCGAACTTTCAGATTGCGGACAAATTGATGATGTTAGGCCGCCTCAACGAGGCGGCCCTTAGACTATGAACCGTGTTGCGCGAGGTGGTTTTCCAATAGCCGCCTCGCGCAAGTCATCGCTTTAGCCGGCTGTTTCTTGGGACAATGCTTCCAGCAGTGTGCCCAAGTTGTGCTGGAACATCGCCAAATAGCTGGTTGCCGGACCACCGCGCTCAGACAACGCGTCCGAGAACAAGCGGCCACCGATTTCGATGCCGGTTTCGTCCGAAATCTGCTGGACCAAGGCCGGGCTGGTGATGTTCTCGACAAACAGTGCAGCCACGCCTTCGGATTTCAGCTGGTCAATCAGGACGGCAAGCTCTTTGGCGGATGGCTCTGCTTCCGTGTCGATGCCGACCGGTGCCAGGAAAGTCAGGCCATATGCGTCAGCCAGATAACCGAACGCGTCATGCGCGGTCACAACCGTGCGACGGTCTGCGGGCAAGTTCGCCAGCTTTGCTTTGGTCTCGGAATCCAGTGCTTCCAACTGGGCGATGTAGGCATCGGCATTGGCTGCGATTTCGTCAGCGTGCTCGGGCATCGCCTCTTTCATCACCTCGGCGACGTTGGTCACATAGACCACGCCGTTCGACAGGGAGTTCCAGGCGTGCGGGTCCGTTTCACCTTCAACTTCAACAGGCGTGATGCCATCGGTGGCCACGTGCACAGAGGCTTCGGTGCCAGATTCCGAGATCAGGGTATCGGACCACGTCTCAAAGCCCAGCCCGTTGACGAAGACGATATCCGCTTCGGCCACGGCTTTCGCATCTGCCACAGATGGCTGGTAGACATGCGCATCGGCATCTGGGCCAACGATGGTTGTTACGTCGGCCAGATCACCCACAACCTCTTCAACCATGTTGCCGAGGATTGAAAAGCTGGCGACGACCTTGACATGATCGTCACCCGCACTTGCTGGCAGGGCAACCAGAGCAAAGGATGCCGTAGCAATACCGGCATAAAGGGATTTCATAAGATTCATTTGGCTCTCTCTTCTTGTTGGATTTGCGCAACGGGGATGTCTTTTGAAACAGTCGGCTTGCGCTGCCGTCTGCCAAAACCAAGTGGGCCGAAGATGGCCGAGACCATGAAAAAACAGCCAGCAACCAGTACGATCGCCGGGCCTGACGGGGTGTCCGGGAACAGGTAAGACAGGGTCAGCCCAATCCAGCAACTGGACAAGGCTAAGATGAAACCCAGGACCAACTGCGCCGTAATCGTGCTGGCCCAGTAGCGTGCCGCGGTTGCGGGCAGGATCATCAGACCGACGGCCATCAATGTGCCCAGTGTCTTGAACGCTGCCAACAGATTCAGCACCAACAACAACATAAACCCCTGATCGACCAGCCAAGGCCGTCGCGTCTGGGTTTCGAAAAAGACCGGATCGCAGGTACTGACGATCAAGGGTCGCAATAGGAACGCAAAGGCCACCAGCGTTACCGTGGCGACCCCTCCCACTAAGAGTATCGACGCATCGTCGATACCCAGGATCGAGCCAAACAGGAAGCTCTTCAACGGTACGGCAGACCCGGCAGCCGACAGGATGAAAATTCCTACCGCCAGCGCGATCAGATAGAGCGAAGCCAGACTTGCATCACTACGTAAGATGGTTCTTTGCGCCAGAAACGCCGTTAGAATAGCAACGCCGATCCCGGCAACCAGCCCTCCGATCAGCAGCGACATGACAGAGAGACCCGTCGTGACAAAACCAATGACAATGCCCGGCGTGATCGCATGGGCCATCGCCTCACCTGCGAGTGACAAACGCCGCAGCACCAGAAACGCACCTACTGGTGCGACCGAAGCCGAGAGGACCGTGGTCGCCACAAAGGCGCGGCGCATGAAGGCGAAGCTCCACATTTCCGTAAGGAGGTCAAACATGCGCGTGCTCCGTTGTGGAGGAGGTGCTACGGAACATCCACGAGGCCTGACCCTCGGACAGGTAACCCTGTGCAACCAACCGATCGGGTGTGAGGACGTCGTTTACCGTGCCGTGCGTTGCTTCTTGCCCGCCCAGCAGCAAGGCGTGGCTGCAGTGGTCCAACACCGATGACAGGTCATGCACCACCAGCACTACTGCACGGCCTTCATCACGCCAGCGGCGGATGATCGAAAGCAGATGCGCCTCGGTACTTTGGTCGACAGCGGCAAAGGGTTCGTCCAGCAAGATCATAGGAGCGTCTTGCATGATCACGCGCGCGAACAACGCACGCTGAAGCTGGCCGCCTGACAACATGTGAAGCGGACGATCAGCAATATCCAGCACCCCGGCTTCATCCAGCGCGGCAGTCATTCGGTCGCGCGCAGCACTATCCAGCCCCGAACGAAGGCCAAAACCGCGCCACGCGCCCATTGCGGCCAGATCACGCACTCGGATGGGGAAGCGCCGGTCGAATTCGGTCATCTGCGCCAGATAGCCGATCTCGGCAGGGCGTCCTTTGGGCCATTTCACGCTGCCCGAAAGCGGGTCCATCAGGCCAAGCAGCATTTTGACGAATGTGCTTTTGCCAGACCCGTTGGCCCCAAGAACAGCCAGAGTCGTGCCCGCTTCAATATCCATGGATAGGCGACGAAACAGCGTCAGTTCGGAGTAGCCAAGACTCAGGTCGCGGATTTCCAGAACAGTCGACATCAGATCACCGCATAGATCATGAGGCAAAGCAGAGCCGATAGGGCCAAAGCGCCCGACACCAGAACTGCTGTGCTGAATTCCGTCAAGCAACGCCCTCGCTGCGCACCAGCGTCAAAACCCGGTGCGCGCCGGTTTTGGGATCTCTGCAATGACAAGCCCATCGCCTCCTCTGTTTGGACGAGGGCAAAGCGAGTGCAAGGCTTTGGACGGCTATCGCCGTTTGAAACATTGTCATCTCCCTCTGGGACACCCCGCCCAGGTCATTCATAGTCGGATGGCAGGTCTCCTGACTTGCGGGTCGACGCTGTCCCGATCCTTCCCAGGCAGATGCCCAGTGGACGATCTCGGGTCGCTCACCGCCTACAGTTGCGGGGGCAGTCACGGATTTGGCCTTTTTTGCAGGGGCCGCACCGTATTCCCTTTTATCCCAAGCTGCGAATTGCGGCCGGGAACCATCGCGGGAGACAGAACACAAAATAGCTTGATTCGACAAGTGCGCGCGCTAAGGCAATTGCGACCTTAGCGTATTGTGCTGGGAGCGAGAAAAAGAATTTGGCGCCTCAGAACCCCACATATTGACAACCTGTATTTACCGAACTCAATATAGTGTTGCTTCGGTTCTTTCGATTCACGTCGAAAGCTAAGAGGGAAACCGGTGAGATTCCGGCGCTGCCCCCGCAACTGTAAGCGGAGAGTTCGGCTGAACACGCCACTGAAAGCGCGCTTTTGGGAAGGCCAGTTGAACGTCAATCCGCGAGCCAGGAGACCTGCCGCAAGCGTGAATGATAACCACGAACGGAGGGTTCGGGGGCGTGTTACGGGCTTATTTGCCCATGACGTCCTCGACTTTGATTGAAAGGACAGAGGACAAATGAGCATTACCGTATATTCCAAACCCGCTTGCGTACAATGCACCGCCACCACCCGCGCTCTGGATGCAAAAGGCATCACTTATGACGTCATCGATCTGACTCAGGACGACGGTGCCATGACCCATGTGACCGAGCTGGGGTATCGTCAGGCTCCTGTCGTAGTGGCGGGCAGCGAACACTGGTCGGGTTTCCGCCCGGACATGATTGCCCAGCTGGCCTGATCTATGGCCGCGCCGATCCCGGCGCTGGTCTATTTCTCATCGAAATCCGGAAATACCCACCGCTTTGTGGCGCGGCTGGGCCTGACCTCTTTCCGCATTCCGAACGGGATGGACCCGCTGCCTGACCCCAAAGGACCCTATGTTTTGATCTGCCCGACCTATGCCGACGGCGAAGGGCGTGGGGCCGTGCCGAAACAGGTGATCCGGTTTCTCAACGACCCGGCCAGGCGCGCTGGGATCATTGGGGTGATCGGCACTGGCAACCGCAATTTCGGTGCGACCTACGCCCTGTCCGGTCGCATCATCGCCCAGAAATGCAACGTGCCCCTGCTCTATTCCTTCGAGCTGGCGGGCACTGACACAGATATCGCCCGCGTCCGCGCCGGGCTTGAGAAATTAGGGAGACACCAATGCTCGACAGCAGCGTAAACGAGCAGGACTATCACGCGCTGAACGCGATGCTGAACCTCTATGATGGTGAGGGGAAGATCCGCTTTGACGCCGACCGCATGGCCGCGCGGCAGTATTTCTTGCAGCATGTGAACCAGAACACGGTGTTCTTTCACTCGCTGGATGAAAAACTCGGCTATCTGGTGTCTGAGGGATACTATGAAGAGGCTGTTCTGGATCAATATTCCAAGAGCTTCATGCGCAAGATCTGGGATGCGGCCTATGCCAAGAAGTTCCGGTTCCCGACCTTCCTTGGTGCGTTCAAATATTACACCTCATACACCCTGAAAACCCGCGACGGGCAGCGTTATCTTGAGCGCTATGAGGACCGCGTTGTCATGACCGCACTGGCGCTGGCTCGCGGGGATGAGGCATTGGCCACGTCCTTCATGGAAGAGATCCTCGAGGGCCGTTTCCAACCCGCTACACCGACTTTCTTGAACGCGGGCAAAGCGTCACGTGGCGAGCTGATCTCATGCTTCCTGCTGCGGTTGGAAGACAACATGGAAAGCATCGGGCGCGGCATCAACTCGGCCCTGCAACTGTCCAAGCGCGGCGGAGGTGTGGCGCTGCTGCTGACCAACATCCGCGAGCACGGAGCGCCGATCAAAGGGATTGAGAACCAATCCTCAGGCGTGATCCCGGTAATGAAACTGCTGGAGGACAGCTTCTCCTACGCCAACCAATTGGGTGCGCGGCAAGGCGCGGGTGCGGTCTATCTGAACGCACACCACCCGGACATCATGCGGTTCCTCGACACCAAGCGTGAAAACGCGGATGAGAAAATCCGCATCAAAACACTGAGCCTTGGTGTGGTGATCCCCGATATCACCTTTGAGTTGGCGAAGAAAAACACCGATATGTACCTGTTTTCGCCTCATGACGTGGAAAAGGTCTATGGCGTGCCGCTTTCTGAAATCTCGGTCACCGAGAAGTATCACGAGATGGTCGATGACAAGCGCATCCGCAAATCCAAGGTCAACGCGCGTGAATTCTTTCAGACCATTGCAGAGATTCAATTCGAATCCGGTTATCCTTATGTGATGTTCGAAGACACGGTGAACCGGATGAACCCCATTGCGGGCCGGATCAACATGTCGAACCTGTGTTCCGAGATTTTGCAGGTGAATGAGGCTTCCGAGTTCAACGATGACCTCAGCTATNTACATCTGGGCACGGACATTTCCTGCAACCTTGGCTCGCTGAACATCGCCAAGACAATGGATTGTAGCGATCTGGGCCGCACTGTCGGCGCTGCGATCCGGGCGCTGACGGCGGTGTCTGAGATGTCGGCGATTGACTCCGTGCCGTCGGTGCGTCGGGGCAATGATGAAAGCCACGCGATCGGTCTGGGGCAGATGAACCTGCACGGGTTCCTTGCCCGCGAACTCATCCACTATGGCAGCGCCGAAGGGGTTGAGTTCACGTCTGTTTACTTCGCGACCGTGGCCTATCACGCGATCCGTACCTCGTGCGACTTGGCGAAGGAACGCAAAGCGTCGTTCAAAGGGTTCGAAGACTCGGACTACGCTTCGGGCGCGTTCTTCGACAAATACACCACCCGCGACTGGCAGCCGGAAAGCGACAAGGTTAAGGCGTTGTTCGAGGGTATGACCCTGCCGACGCGTGACGACTGGGCCGCCCTCAAGGCGGATGTGATGAAGCACGGCCTGTATAACCGCAACCTTCAGGCGGTGCCGCCGACCGGGTCGATCAGCTATATCAACAACTCGACCTCTTCGATCCACCCCATCGTATCCAAGATCGAGATCCGCAAAGAGGGCAAGATCGGCCGCGTCTATTATCCGGCGGCATTCATGGATAACGACAACCTCGAATACTATCGCGATGCCTATGAGATCGGTCCCGCAGCGCTGATCGACACCTATGCCGCAGCCACCGAACACGTTGATCAGGGCCTGTCGTTGACCCTGTTCTTCCCGGCCGAGGCCACAACACGCGACATCAACCGCGCGCAGATTTACGCGTGGAAGAAAGGCATCAAAACCATCTATTACGTGCGTCTGCGCCAAGAGGCACTTGAAGGGACCGAGGTGCAGGGCTGCGTGTCCTGCTCGCTGTAAGGGGAAACGATATGAAAGACATGATCCAAACCAAGATCCCCCGTGCCATCAACTGGAACCGGTTGGCGGATGACAAGGACCTTGAGGTCTGGAACCGACTGACGGTCAACTTCTGGCTACCAGAGAAGGTGCCGCTGTCCAACGACATCCAAAGCTGGGCCACACTGACGGACCATGAAAAGCAGCTGACCATCCGTGTCTTCACCGGCCTGACCCTTCTCGATACGATCCAGAACACAGTGGGTGCCCCGGCCCTGATGCCGGATGCCGTGACCCCGCATGAAGAGGCCGTGCTGACCAACATCGCCTTCATGGAGGCCGTGCACGCGCGCAGCTATTCGTCGATCTTCTCGACACTGTGTTCTACCAAGGAAATCGATGAGGCCTTCCGCTGGTCCGAAGAAAACCCGCATCTGCAGGCTAAAGCCGAGGCGATCCTGAATACTTATGCACCCGGAAACGATCCGCTGAAGCGAAAAATCGCGTCTGTGTTTCTGGAAAGCTTCCTGTTCTATTCCGGCTTCTACCTGCCAATGTACTGGTCCAGCCGCGCCAAGCTGACCAACACCGCCGACCTGATCCGCCTGATCATCCGGGATGAGGCCGTGCATGGCTACTACATCGGCTACAAGTTCCAGCGAGGCTATGAGAAGCTGTCCGAAGCCGAACAGCAGCAGTTGAAGGACTATGCCTTTGGCTTGATGTTCGAACTTTACGGCATCGAAAACCAGTACACCGAAGAGCTCTACGACGAGATCGGCCTGACCGAGGATGTGAAAGTGTTCCTGCATTATAACGCCAACAAGGCGCTGCAAAACCTCGGATTCGAAGCGCTGTTCCCGCCTGAAGTCTCCGAAGTGAACCCGGCCATTCTGGCGGCGCTGAGCCCGGATAGCGAGAACCACGACTTCTTCTCGGGCTCTGGCTCGTCTTATGTCATTGGCAAAGCCGTAGCCACTGAAGACGAGGATTGGGACTTCTGATGCCGAAAGACACGCTTGCAATCGTAAAGGAATGGCATGAGTCGTTCGATGTTCCTGTCGTTGACGCTCCATCTATCCCCAAAGAGCGCGCGCAGATGCGGCTCACAATCCTCGAAGAGGAAGTGGGCGAGCTGCGTGCAGCGGTTGAGGTTGGCGA
Source organism: Cognatishimia sp. (assembly GCA_013215215.1). Taxonomy (GTDB): domain Bacteria; phylum Pseudomonadota; class Alphaproteobacteria; order Rhodobacterales; family Rhodobacteraceae; genus Cognatishimia. Next base: position 7,692 of record JABSOU010000026.1, read on the forward strand.
TCTGATCGAGGTTTTGGATGCGCTTTGCGACATTCAATACGTGCTCGACGGAACCTTCCTCGAATTCGGCCTGCATGGTGTCAAACAGGATGCGATGGAAGAGGTCCACGCCTCTAACATGTCAAAACTTGGAGCCGATGGGCGGCCGGTTCTGCGCGAGGACGGCAAGGTTCTGAAAGGGCCGGACTTCCGGCAGCCCGATCTGGCCCGCATTCTAAAGCGGTGATATTAGACGCGTCGAAACCGCAGCTGGTCATACCCATGCTGCGGTTTCGAATCTGACGCCGCCCTAAACCTCGACTTCGACCTTGCCGATCGGGTTCGAACAACAGGCAAGAATATAACCCGCCTCGATATCGTCCTCCGAGATCCCGCCGTTGTGGACCATGTGGACCTCTCCGGCAGTTTTCTTGATCTTACAGGTTCCACACACGCCAAACGTACATCCTGACGGAATGTTGAGACCAACCGAGTGTGCGGCGGCGAGGACCGTATCGGTTTCGGCAACCTTGGCAGTCACGCCGGAGCTTGCGAACAGGATCTCAGCGCTGCTGTCATCGTCGAGAACAACGTCATCCAAATCGGGCTGATCTGCCTCAGTTTCCACCGGTGCGCCAAAGCTCTCTTGATGGTAGTTCTCCATATCAAAACCAAGACCAGCCAGAGCGTCCCGCACCGCTTGCATGAATGGCTCAGGGCCGCAGCAATAGACCTCTCGCTCAAGGTAATCAGGCGCCATCAGACCCAGCATCAACTGGTTGAACTGACCCTGAAACCCAGTCCACGGGCGATACCGGTCCGGCTCTTCTACAACGAACTTCAGGTCCAAGCCGTCGGTGCGGCTGGCCATCTGTTCCAACCGTTGGCGGAAGATGATCTCGGATGGTCGCTTGGCACAGTTGATGAAGACAACGTCCAGATCTCGGCCTTCGTCCCACATGCAGGTTGTCATCGACATCATCGGAGTGATGCCCGAGCCGGCCGAGATAAACAGGTATTTGCCTGCCTCGCTTTGCGCATTGGTAAACAGGCCCGCAGGCCCAATGGCCTTAATGCGCATGCCGGGTTGCAGGTTGTCCAGCATCCAGCGCGTGCCGATACTTTCGGGTTGCGCTTTGGCGGTGATGGTGATCGACCGTGGCCGCGACGGCGAGGATGAGATCGTATAGGTGCGGTGCACAACACCGCCGGGGTGGTTCGGTGCCGGAATCTCGAGCGTCAGGAACTGACCGGGATGATAGGCGAACTGCGCCCCCGATGGGGCGCGGAACGAAAAGCTGGCGGTATTGGGCATCTCGGGCACAACCGAGACGCACTCCAGCATCTCACCATCCTGCCAGATGGCCGAAGAATGCGTGTTCAGGTCTTTCATCAGCCTTACTCCGCCGCCATCGTTTCAGGCGCCAGGCGGGCCGACAACGTGTTGCAATACCAATCCACGAACTGCAGCACGCCGGATTCCTGAATTGGCGAATACGGACCGGGCACATAGGCCGGGCTGTTGATACCTTGCTGGTTGTCCTCAACCACCTGCCGGTCTTCGTCATTCGTGGCGACCCAGACTTCGGTCAGACGTTTCACGTCGTAGTCAACGCCTTCAACCGCATCCTTGTTGACCAACCATTTAGTAGTGACCTCAGTCTCAGTCGGGCTGATCGGAGTGACTCGGAAAACAAGCGAGTGATCGGCAAGGAAGTGGTTCCACGTGGTCGGATAGTGGAACTTCAACAGCGATCCCGCATCCGCAAAGGGAGATCGGCCCAACCAGCGGCGTACAGCGGACTTTCCGTCCATCGTATAGCTCTCAGCCCCTTCTTTCAGCGGCATACGCGCCAGACGGTATTGGCCATCTTCATTTAGATAGAACTGCGATGGCATGCCCGCAGCCTGACACCGGTCGAAATGGGCTTGCATGTAGGCTGGCGTTTCATCGCCTTCTATCCCTGTAACGCCCGGATCGTCCGGAAATGTGCGGCAAAGCGCAGGATGGTTGCCGCCGCAGTGATAGCACTCGCGGTTGTTTTCCCAAACCAGCTTCCAGTTGCCGTTCTCGATGATTGAGCTTTCAAAGGCGACCTTGGCATTCCCCAGATCGTGCGGCTCAAGATAGGGGCGCGCGATATTAGCGAACGTATCGAAATCTGGGGCATCATCCGCCAAACAGATATATACTAACCCGGCGAGCTGGCGGCAGTGAACTGTCTTCAATCCATGCTGTTTGGGATCGAAGTCCGGCCCCATGTCACGGGCCCATAGCAATGAGCCGTCAAGTTCGTAGGTCCACTGATGATACGGGCAAACCAGCTTCGGCGCATTGCCTTTTGCAGCCTTGCAGATGATCGAACCGCGATGACGGCACGTGTTGTGAAACGCTCGTATCTGGTTATCGGAGCCGCGCACAATAATCACTCGGTAGGCACCTACGTTGTACGTAACGTAGTCGCCCGATTTCACCAATTCGCACTCAGGAATGGCAAACAGCCAGTCGCGGTAGTGGATGGTTTCAAGGTCGGTCTGAAAAATCTCGGGATTGGTATAAAACGCCTGTTCCAGAGCATAACCCGGGTTTCGACGCGCCAACAGGCTTTGAATGTTATTCACTTCTGGCTCTCCTGCCGCGCCCCGCGGCATTGCTTGAGCAGATGACAAGGAGGAACCGTCCGGAGGCGTGCGAGGATCACGTCCGAAACCCGTGCCCCCACCGCCACCCGCGGTTTGACATATCTGAGAGGCTGGTTTCCGGACTTGAAAGGGGCTTGAACCCGGTTGCGACACCTTCCCGGGATCCTCGTCCCAGTGGTTGATTGTCGAACCTGACCTTCCTTACCGTTGCGGGGGCAGTACCGGACTTACACCGATTTCCCAATTCTCCGCAGCCTGCGAATCAAACAGCGGCACCTCACGATTTCAAACTACTTTTGATCCACTTTAGCGCTGAAATACTTGCGACATTTCCGGTTCTAAAACAGACATCGAGATAATCTGCCTATACGTTCTGAGTGGTTAATTGAGCTGAGTATTGGCGGTTTTCAGAGCTTGCACGAATGTCCGCTTCATTTCTGGGAAGTAAAGTGATCGCGTTCGCAGCGAAAGTCTGCTTGCCGCCCATCCTGCTCATTCGTTCGCACCGCAGCATTTGGTAGGTCTGGGCTCTTTCAGGCCGTTAGCTGCGTTTTGCACCAAGGTCCACACTGAGTATCGTTAATGCTTGAAACAGTTCTCTCTGTGCCAGGTTACAAACTCTGCCCTTGGCCGGTTGGCGAGGCGGTCCGGCACCAAGATCTTGCCGGACGAGTTAATCATCGACGTCACGGCTTCGATGTCGTTGCTCTGACGGGAAACCAGAATTGTCAGGTCGTCAGCTAAACCAACGAGACCGCGATCAAACATCCAGTGCGCGGTTCCGGACAGGGCGAGCCCGTTGCTGACGATGTCGGGTCCGTCATGCTCTACAGGTCTGATGTGAGCGGCTTCCACTTCAGCTCGGCCACCGCCATTTATCAGACGTAAACCAGTGATGGCGCAGCGCTCGCCGTAGGCGCGCAGGACGTTCTTTCTGAAATTACGATCGCGAACCGCCCGGTTGGTCAGTTGGTTGACGCGTTCCCGTGCGGGCATGTGTCGGAAAGGTGTTTGCGCGTCTTGAAAACCTGGCAGCTGCATCGAGTCACCAACGCGAGGCAGGATGTCCTCGTCCCATCCAAGACCACGTTCGACAATTCGGGCAAAGTCTTCAGCTGAAAGGGTTCTTACCGCAGCTTGCGCGCGTCCAGATATCTTGCCTTGATCGTTCAGCAATCCGCTTTCGATGACTGAATTCTCGTCTCGGAATGAAACAGGGTCGCCGAAATCAAGATAGGTCCCCGGCTTAATCACCGCCAAGAACATTTCCGGTTTCCTAGAATCCGGAATGATCTCCTGGACCTTAGCGACAGCAAAATAGCCTTTGGTCTCTTTGACCTTGCTTGGCTCCAGGTAGACGATCCAGTCCCCTTCGCACTGTTGGGCACGCGAGAGGTATTGCTTTGGAAACTGATACCGCTCCGAGGGAATGTCTTCGTAGATCGAGTCGCTGCGATGGATGAAGATACCGAAGGCCATCGCATCACCCGCGTTGAAGACGTTCCAGTTTTCGATCGGCCGCGCGTAGGGTCAGTACCGCACCTGTCAAAAATGGAAGCGCCAAGCCAGCTGCGGCGATCGCAAAAATCAGGATGGCAGCAAACACCGAGTATTCGGCAGGCTGTTGCGCCAACGATAGTTGGCCCAAACCAATCAAATAGAAGACGCTGGTTCCAAGCAAGATTATGTAAAGCGGCCCAAAGGGTTCGATCACCTCTCGGCGGGTACGCTCCAAGACTGAGTGCCGCAACATGTTCCAGCGTTTGCTTGCCTTGTTCACCAGATTACTCCCTTACCAGCTCGATCCATGTGTGCACGTCGTCATCCGTCACTTCGCGACCTTCGACATGCGATTGATACCAACGGGCGACAATGGCCCCGCGCTTTTCACTTTTGATTTTTATGCCCTCATCGGTGAGGTGCTTATCCAGCGAGCTTTCAATGTGTTTGAGGGCTTCGAAGTCATGCCCCGCCCGAATGGATTTGGTGCCCAGAAGTAGCCAGGGCACGTCCACCTCGAACCGCTCACCCATCGCGACCAAGGCCTCTACAGGCATTCCGCGCTGGCCCTTTTCGTAGCTGTGATACGCGCGCGGTGAGACACCGATAGCTTCCGCCATGGCCGCTTGTGAGAAGCCGATTTTATTGCGAGCAATGGTGAGACGAGCACCCATTGCAGCAAAAAGATCAGCATGTTTCTGCGGCATCTGAATTTTCCAATTGACTACTTCGTCGAAATTCGCGAACTTTGCAAAAAATGACGAACATTTACAGTTAATCACATCTGACCACGTCAGAAGGTGCAGAACAAGCGATTCCATGCGTGTCGCTGACTCAACTTAAGTGGACAAGGACGAGTGAAATGGCAGAGACCAACTATTCAGACAGCTCGCAGATCCTGGGGCTCGGGAAAACACCCGCGCAGTGGGTCGAAGTTATGGCCGGGATGGGGATCGATATTTCAGAACGCACGTTGCGTGAACGCGCCAATGAGACGGGTGCATTTTATCGCCTTGGGCGAACCATGCTGATCACGCCCGCGCAGATTGATACGATTTTTGAAGGAGGCCAGTCATGCCGCTCCAAATTTACAAGAGGGGCCGTGTCTACTGGGCCAAGGGGTGGATCGAATACAACGGCAGGCCAATCGCCGGCCCATACCGGCGAAGCACTAAGGCATCTACAGAAGAGGGCGCACGGGACTGGATAAACCATGAGACCGAACGTCAGATCCGTCGCTATGTCGTGGGCGACGAACCGAGCAAGACGTTCTCTGATGCAATCATGCTCTACAACGCGTCCCCGAAGGCGGCGAAGCAGTTGATCCCGATTGTCGAAGTGATCGGCGACCTGTCGTTAGGTGCGATATCTGGCGCGTTACTGAAAAGCCTTGGGCCGAAGCTGAAACCCAAAGCGTCGACGGATACCTGGTGGCGCGAGATCGTGACGCCCGCGAGTGCGGTGATCAACAACGCGCATGAGCTGGAAGGCACGCCGCTGATCCGCGTGAAACCCTACGACAAGTTCGAGCGGATCGCTCAGGACAAGCGGCGAGGGAAGCTCAGCCGCGTCGAGCGCACACCAGCTGATAAGGAATGGATCGAGGCATTTTGTCGTGCCGCCGACCCATACAATGCCGCACTGGTGCGTTTTATGTTTGAGACGGCTGCAAGGATTGATCAAGCCGTGTCCTTGGAGCCCGATGACCTAAGGCCGCACGAAAACAAAGTCCGCGTGAAAGCTCAGAAGGGGCATCCGGAAAGCTGGATCACCGTTTCGCCTCAGATGATGGACGAGCTACTCGCACTGCCTCCCAAACGTCCCAAGAACCGCAAGACCGACAAGCTCATGAAGGCGCGCATCTTCGGCTATGGGAGCTCCACCGGTTACAACACACGCTGGAAGACGATCTGCAAACGCGCGGGCATCTCGTACCTTTCAGCCCACCCGGCAGGGCGGCACGGGTTCTTCACGGAGCTTGTTGTCCGTCAGGGCGTCGATCCCGTCACAGCAGCCAAGGCTGGACGTTGGTCAGACCCCAATTTGCCCATGCGGATTTATGCCCACGCAGAGACCGATGAGGCCGACATTAGGGCCCGTTTTCGTACAAACCACGTACAGGATGACACTGTACAAGCACCCAACAGTAAGAAATCACAAAAGGAATAGCGCTATGAACGCATCCCTCCTAAGGGGCAGGTTGCAGGTTCGAATCCTGCCGGGGTCGCCAAAATATTCCCGCAGGCTTTGCTCACTGAAAATCCGTGAAAGCCAGCAACCTGACCTCGCGGGTCACGAGGTTCAGCGCATAGAGGCGGTGCTTTCCATAGCCTGCTATCCCCTCCTCAAGCTTACTCGTCGCATCCGCAATCAACCATTGGCCTTCATAGATGCGCGGCGTGAGCCTTGGGGGTAAGGCGTTCGGATAGGCATAAAGGTCTGTGAAACCGGGCAAGGCGCGCACTTCAAACAGGACGGTGTCGATGCTTTTGTCGGGATTGACCAGCGCGATTTCCCCGGGACGGCTGCGTGCGCCGGTCAGCACGAATAGGTCCTTGCCCGGGTCATACAAAATCTCTGCGCCATCATAGCCGCGCAGACTTGCCAGCACCTCCCAGTTTCCAGTTTCGATGTCCACTTGATAGATCCATCCCGGCCCTCCGAACGTGACACCGTAAATGGCATTGGTGACTACGTCATAAAACGCTCCATTGGGCAGGAACGGCCGCTCGACGCCATCAGGCAATGGAAAGAACTTGGGGCCTGCGTTGGTTTCAAACTCCATGCCCGTCGCCGTGAAATTGGCCTTCGGTCCGCCGCCCCGCGTTGGGTTCACGAGATAGGCTTGAATGCTTTGGGGCAGATCTGAAGTTTGACCCACAAGAAGCTCCAGATATCCTAGGGGTCTGTCACGGCTTTGGTTGAAGGACGAAACTGAAATCACACCTTCCGTGGCCCGCCGACGCACTTGGACACTGCTCGCCCAGTTGAGCGCGGTCTCTATCGACAGCTCAGACAGCAGGTTGCGGAATGGCCCGCCTTGAAAATTGTCTATAAAGGGCAGATAGGTGTTTTTATCAATCGGCCAAGGCAGCTCGTGAAAGAGAATCGTGCTTTTCGCTGTGAACCCGGTGGCAGACGGCGTCGCCTCTTGCCCGCCGAGGATGATGGTTTCGATGAAGCTCTTATCTGAGGCCTCGACCTGCCACTCGACGCCGCCTTTATCGAGCAGAACCAGAACGACAGATACGCCCGGCCGGTCCACCCAAACTTTGGCGCGGGGCGCGTTTGTGAAATCTCCGGACGCGAGCCAGCCTTTTCCGACGGCCACCACATGCAATTCACGGTCCGCGAAAGCAGGGGTCGCAATGGCAAGCGTGGCGCATGCGAGCCCAAAAATGCAAACGCGCAGTGGCCGCCACCAAGCTTTCAACACGATCATCCCCCCTCACTACTCATACTAACTCTAGCGCAGTCGGGAGATCTTTCGCGTCGAAATCTTAATTTCCGTCAGGCGCCGCGACTCCACGCAACAAAAACTCGGTGTAGGAATTGGCAATATCTTCGGCCGACATCGTTCCGTCCTCGCGATGCCAACGTGGAATCCAATTCACACCGCCCATGATGAAATAGATCGTCGGTTTGCCAATGTCTGACCGCATGGACCCGTCTGCGACACCATTCTTGGTGAGCGACAAGAGATTCTCTGTCAGCGCCGTGTTGCGCTTGCGCAGCCCCTCAATTGCGGCGTCTGGTACCGAATTCAACTCGCTGACGATGGCAATCGAACCATGGGCGCAATTCAGGTAAATCAGCTCTCTAGTGAAGTAACAGAGCTTGTCCAGCGACGTGCCACCCTTCGCTTCAGCCTCTTCGATCAAGGACTCACAGATATCCAGCGTTCGCGTGTAGCAATCGAGCAGAAGCTCGGATTTATTCTTGTAGTAGTAGTAGATCGAGGGCTTTGAAATTCCAATAATTTCAGCCACTTCATCCAAGGACGTCGCATCAAACCCTTTGCGGTTGAACAGGTCGCTCGCCACCTGGCGAATGTAGTCGACTTTGCGCATACGCAGCGCGTCCCGTTTAAACGGAGACGTCGTTGTCGCGATTTGCGCACCACCCTGTGCCATTGGTCCTCCGGTCATGGATTCGGAAACATCGGGGCGCACCATAGTCCCTCATTCCCAATATGAAAGTCGCAGACTTGACTTTATAGTCAGGTAATTTAGCGTAAAGTCAACATGCCTAACTTCTGATCAAACAGAGGGGCATTGGGAGGGGTACATTTGTTGAAAGTAGAAGACATTCAGTTGTCTTTTGGCGGCGTGCGCGCGCTCCAAGGGGTGAGCTTTGAGGCCGCGCATGGCGAGATCACCGGTATCATCGGTCCGAACGGCGCGGGGAAGACGTCGCTCTTCAATGTGATCTCGGGGTTCTACAAACCGGACACCGGAACCGTGACAGTAGAAGGTCAGGATATCTCGGGCCTAAAACCGGACGCTCGCGCGGCTTTGGGTATCGCGCGCACCTTTCAGAACATTGCCCTGTTTCGTGGCATGACCGTCTTGGACAACATCAAGCTGGGCTGCCATACGCGGCTGAATGCCAATGTCTGGTCGGCTTTGGGGTACTTCGGATCCGCCCAGAAAGAAGAGTTGGAACTGCGCCGCGACCTCGAAGAGCGGGTCATCGATTTCCTAGAAATCGACCACGTGCGCAAAGCTCCGATCACCGCCCTGCCCTACGGTTTGCAAAAGCGCGTCGAGTTGGGACGCGCCTTGGCGATGAAGCCCAAGATCCTGCTGCTCGATGAACCTGTGGCCGGCATGAACCGCGAAGAGACCGCCGATATGGCGCGGTTTATTCTGGATGTGCAGGAACAATTCGGCACCACGATCCTGCTGGTTGAACACGACATGCATATGGTCATGGATATCTGCTCGCGCGTGGTGGTTCTGAACTTTGGTCAACAAATCGCGCAGGGCACCCCGCAAGAGGTCGCGCAAAGCAAAGAGGTCATCGACGCATACCTCGGGCAGGCCGCCTGATGGGACAGTTTCTGCAGTTCGCGATCAATGGCCTCATGGCAGGCGCGATCTATGCGCTGATCGCTTTGGGGATCGTCGCGATCTACAAAGCGACCCGCGTCGTGAATTTCGCACATGGCTACGTGATCATGATCGGGGCCTATCTTTACTATACCTTCGCGGTGATACTGCCGTCCGCCCCCTGGTTTCCAGATCTCTTGTTCCAACCCGACTGGCTGGTTGAGGCGAAATCCAAAGCGCAGATGTTCTCGCCCGAGGCCGCATGGCTCGCGTGGCTGGAAAAACTGCCGCGCATCATCTTTGGCCTGATCTGCGCGATCATCGGATCTTCGATCTTGGCGCGTTTGATCGAACGCTTCCTGATGCGACCGCTTTTGGGCCAATCCAACTTCGCGATGATCATGATCACCGTCGGTCTGATCTCGGTCCTTTCTGGCGCAAAAAGCATGATCTGGACCGGAGACGCGGCCTCTGTGCCCCACCTCGCGCCCAATCCCGCCCTACGGTTCGAAGTTTTCGGCTCCAAAATCTTCATCTTCGGAGCCAACCTCGTCAGCATGGGCCTCGCGCTGGTCATTTTCGCAGCCATCGTAATCTGGCTGCGCCGGTCTACATCAGGCGTTGCCATGCGTGCAGCATCTGAGGACCAATCCACCGCCTACTCCATGGGCATCTCAGTGCCGCGCGTCTTCGCAAACGCTTGGGTTCTAGCCGCCGCAACTGGTGCGATTGCCGGGGCGATCCTTGCGGCGCGGGATGGGGTCTCGCCTGCCCTAGGCCTCTTCGGCTTTTCAGTCCTCGCGATCGTCCTCATGGGCGGGCTCGACAGCTTTGTCGGCGTATTCATCTCGGCCATGGCGGTCGGCATCCTCGAAGCACTCGCCCAATGGCAACTCGGTGGCGACTGGGTCGAGATCACGCCCTATGTGGCCGTCCTGATCGTCATCCTGATCCGCCCGCACGGCCTCTTGGGGCAAAAAGAGATTGAACGCATATGATCAACGGCAACCTCAAAGCGACATATGCAGCCGACGAAAAGATTGTCGACAATCGCTATAAGTTCTCCTTCGTTTGGGGACTGGCGGTCTTGGCGGCGTTGCTGCCGATCTTTGCAAATGACTACGTGATTTTGGTCGCCTGTCAGGTCGGCATTATGGTGGTTGCCGTGGTCGGGCTGAACGTACTGACAGGCTACACTGGGTTGATGTCCCTGGGCCACGCTGCTTTCGTCGCCATCGGTGCTTATGGCGTCACCATCCTGCATCACGCAGCCTCAGCTCTGTCGATTCCCGAAGGGATCCAACCTTTTCTTACCATCCCAGGCGCCATGGCTCTCGCCGCCGTCATCGGATTGATCGTTGGCCTGCCGTCCTTGCGGGTCAAAGGCGTTTATCTTGCCGTTGCCACTCTCAGCGCGAATTTTATCATCATCTTCCTGATTGAACTCGACGCGCTCGCCCCATGGACCGGAGGCAAAACCGGTCTGACCACAGTCGACCCCAGCATCTTTGGCTGGGTTTTGGACACGCAACGCGAGGTCTTTATCCTGATCGCGGTGATGGCCTTTTCCACCGTCCTGCTCGTGCAAAACCTCTTCCGCACCCGCGTGGGCCGCGCGTTCATAGCGATCCGAGAAAGAGACTATTCCGCCGAAATTCTTGGAATTTCACTGTTGCGCTACAAATTGACCAGCTTCGCGATATCTGCCGCCTGCTGCGGCTTGGCAGGCGCTTTAATGGCCTATTTCTACGCCCGCGTCCTGCCAGAACAATTCGAGCTTCTGCTGTCGCTCCAACTGGTCGCCGCGCTGATCGTTGGTGGCATGGGCCGTACCATGGGCCCGGTCTTTGGCGTTTTGGTGATCGTTCTGTCACCAGAACTGCTCAAGGTGATCCTCTCGGCCATCGCCGGAGACTCTATTGAGGCCGCACAGTTCCGCGCGCCACTGCAAGAAATCATCTTCGGCCTGCTCATCATCGGATTCATCATGTTCGAACCACTCGGGATGACCCAAATCTCGGACCGTGTGTTTCGCGCTTTAAACCGCTGGCCCTTCGCCCGCGGATAAAACAACAACTGGGAGGAAATTATGACGAAGTTCAATATGACACGGCGCAGCGTCCTGGCGGGCGCTGCAGCTGGCACCGCGACACTTGGCATGCCCGCATACCTGCGCGCGATGTCGAGCGAGTTCATAATCGGGGCGTCCTTGCCTCTTACAGGCCCGTTTGCGACGGCTGGCCAGCTGATCGCGCCGGCGTTCAGCCTCTATGAGAAAATCATCAACGATGAAGGCGGCATTGCCGGCACCAAGATCAAGTTCTCAACCGAGGACTCAGGCTATGTGCCGCAGAATGCTCTGGCGAACTATCAACGCCTTTTGGCCTCTGAGGGCGACAAGGTCGTGGCCTACTATGGCGACTCAACCGGCTTTATGAAACTCGTCGGACCCGAATTGAAAGGCGATCAAGCGCGGATGATGACGTCGACGTCTTTTGCCTCTGATCTCGCAAATCCCGAGACGCATCCTTATCAGTTCATGTCTGGCCCGACCTATGAGGATCAGTTCAACATCCTCTTGCAAGACATCGCCGCCAAGGGCGGCAAGACGGTAGCTTTTGTCCACTCTAACACCGAATTTGGCACTGACCCAATCAAATCAGGTCAGGCAAAAGCGGCAGAGCTGGGCCTTGAGGTCGTGCTGGTGGAATCTACAAAGCCTCAGGGCGCAGATATCCCGACCCATGTGACCAAGATCGCGCAGGCGAACCCGGATTACTGTATCCTTCAGGGCTATGTGACCGGCGTCTGGCCGCAACTCATCGGCGGCGCGCGTCAGTTCGGGCTAACCACAAAATTCATGGGCACCTTCTGGGGCATGGAAAAGCTGATCGCCGACCGTGTGACCGCCGAGGCAGGACCGTTCCTCGAAGGTTATCAGGGCGTGATGCCCTATCGCTATTCCTACGACACGGAAAATGCACCGCGCCTCCAGCAGATCGCAGCCATCTCGAAGGTCGCTTTGGCGGGCACACCGCTTGAGAACTATTTCCCGACCTGGGGCATTCAGGCCTTTGCTTCGTTGGACATCCTGACCATCGCGCTGCGTCGCAATGCAGAGATGGGTAAGGCACCAACCGCAGACAATCTGGCTGCCGCACTAGCGACGATCAAAGACGTGGATCTTGGCGGCTATTTCGGCACGAATATCTCGGTCGAGAACAACAAAGTCGGCACGGGCCGCGTGTATCAGTACTCGGCCGAAAGCCGTCTGTTCACGCCGACCTCTGACTGGCTGACGGTCTAACCCAGACGCAACCGCAGCGCGCTTGGGCTCGGCCAGAGCCCAAGCGCGCTGCACCGCACCCCACAAACCGGATCCCAAGATGCTGACGATTGAGAATATCGAAGTGGTCTACCACCACACTATCCAAGCGCTGCGTGGACTGTCTTTGGAAGCCCCCGAAGGCAAGATCGTTGCGTTGCTGGGGTCCAATGGTGCGGGCAAAACGACGACGCTCAAAGCGGCCACGCGGCTGCTCGAGCTAGAGAATGGCAAGATCCGCGAGGGGCGGATTTCCTTCAAAGGCAAACCGGTGGAGGACTTCACTCCCGACGCTTTGGTCCACGAAGGCCTGTTCCACATCCGCGAAGGGCGGCGGATCTTTACCGAACTCACCGTCGAAGAAAACCTCATCGCCGCCGCCAATGCGCTGCGCGGGCGCGATGTGAAACCGAATTACGACCGCGTCTATGATTTCTTTCCGCGCCTCAAAGAGCGCCGCAAACAGATCGCGGGCTATCTCTCGGGCGGTGAACAGCAGATGTTAGCCTTTGGCCGCGCGATGATCGCAAAGCCGTTTATGATCCTGATGGACGAGCCATCGCTGGGCCTCGCCCCCAAGATCATCGCAGAGATTTTTGACACCGTGAAACGGCTGAACGCTGAGGATGGTGTCTCGATCCTATTGGTCGAACAGAACGCCAATGTCGCCTTTTCGGTGGCGGACTACAGCTACATCATGGAGGGCGGCCAAATCGTCATGGAAGGCGATGTGGCGAAATTGCGCGACGACCCGGATGTCCGCAGCTTCTACCTCGGCGTCGCCACCGAAGGCGAAGCCCGCGAGAGTTTCCGCGATGTGAAACACTACAAACGCCGCAAGCGCTGGCTGAGCTAGGGGGCTGGGATGACCACATTCACCAAAGACAACTTCCGCACCTCGGTTCAGGTCATTGCCGAACACGGTGCGCAGAGCCCCGACAAAGTTGCGATCCGTCAGAAACGCTATGGGGTCTGGAACGAGATCACCTGGGCGCGGCTGGACGCAATCGTCAAAGACCTGGCGGCTGGTCTCATCGAGTTGGGCGTGAAGCCCGGCGACAAGGTCGGTGTTTTGTCTGAGAACCGACAGGAATGGGTGCTGACGCAATTCGCGGCGCAAGCCGTGGGCGCCATCGTCGTCGGCATGTACCCCACCAGCCCCGCTGCCGAGATTGACCACCTTGTGAATGCATCGGAAACCGAAGTGCTGTTCATCGAGGATCAGGAACAGTTCGACAAGATCGTCGAGCTTGGCGACCGCGCCAAGAACCTGCGGCAACTGGTGGTCTTTGACCCCAAGGGGTTGCGCGACGAGACCTACCTCAAGCTCACGTCTTTTGATGAAATGCAGGCCATGGGTCAGACCAGCCTGCCGAAACATGCATCGGATATTCAGGCCCGCAGCGACGCGATCACACCGGACGACACCGCGCTGATGGTCTTTACCTCTGGCTCCACCGGAGCGCCGAAAGCTGCGGAAATCAGCCATGGCAATTTCTATGCGGCCATGCGCCTCGCGCTCGATCTATTCGAAGGCCTGCCCGCTGACGTGAACATCCTCAGCTACCTGCCGCTCTGTCACGTGGCTGAACAGAATATGACCGTGGTGAACTGCCTTTCCGCCCGACGCACGATGAACTTTGGCGAGAGCCTCAGGACCATCACGCTAGATCTGCGCGACGTCGCCCCCGAGCTGTTCTTTGGCGTGCCGCGCATTTGGGAGAAGATGCAGGCGGGCCTCTTGGTGCAGATCAAAACCGCCAACCCGATTCAACGTCGCCTGACCGAGATCGCGCTGGCCTCGGCCCACAACCGCAGCAAAACCCCACGCAGCCAATGGAGCCTCACCCAACGCTTTGCCAACAGCCTTTGGGACGCAACGGTCTATCGCCATATCCGCTCCTACCTCGGCCTTGGCCGCGTAAAAATCGCGCTTTCGGCGGCCGCGCCAATATCTGAAGACCTCTTGGTTTTCCTGCGCGGCATCGGCGTCAATATCCGCGAGGTCTGGGGCATGACGGAGACCTCGGGTGCTGCGTCCATCCAACCCAATTGGGGAGATTGTGACGGGCGCGTCGGGTTCTTCCCGGAAGAAATCGAGGCCAAAGTCGCCGAGGACGGAGAGCTTTTGGTGAAAGGCCCGATCGTCTTCAAGGGCTATTTCAAGAACGACAAAGCCACCGCCGACACGCTCGTGGACGGCTGGCTGCACACCGGAGACGTCGCCGAAGCGCTTCCCGATGGGTCCTTTTCCATCGTGGACCGCAAGAAAGACATCATGATCAATGCGGCGGGTAAAAACCTGACGCCGTCACTGATTGAAAACACGATGAAGGCCAGCCCGTACATCAAAGAATGCATCGTGATTGCCGATAAACGGCCATATGTCTCGGCCCTGATACAGATCGATTTTGACACGGTCAGGCTTTGGGCAGAAAGCAAAGGTATTTCCTACACGACCTTCAGGTCTTTGGCCGAAAACCCCGATATCGTCGCACTGGTTGACCGCGAAGTCGCGGCCCGCAACAAAAACCTCGCGCGGGTGGAACAGATCAAAAAGGTCTGGCTCTTGCCCAAGGAGCTCGACCATGACGACGGAGAAGTCACGGCCACAATGAAGGTGCGCCGCTCCAAGATCACCGAGGCCTATGGCGAGGCGATTGAGGGGCTTTACGCCGCTTGAGCGTTGACGACGGCAGGCTAGGTATCACAAGCTTAGCCATGATTTCACTGAAACGCCTTTTGTACCTTGCTCCCATTGCAGCGCTGAGTGCTTGCCTCGGTGCGGATTATGAGCCGATGCAATTCACGAGCAACGGAACGGAGATCGTCGCGCGCGGTGCAATCGACGCGGGTACATTGGATCGGTTTCTGGACATAACCGAACGCCACCCTGACGCAAGGACTCTGGTCCTAGAAATGGTCGAAGGGTCGGTCGACGACGAAGCCAACCTGATTTTCAGCCGCGAAGTGCGCAAACGCGGGTTCACTACCGTAGTACCATCGCAGGGTCTGATTGCCTCCGGCGGCACAGACCTGTTTCTCGCCGGCGTCACACGACAGATTGCACCGGGAGCCTGTGTCGGCGTGCACAGCTGGGGCGGAGACGTTGAAGGGCGTGATGTCCCGCGGACTGATCCCGTCCATCAGGAGTATCTGAGCTACTACGATGTCATGGGAACACCGCAGGCGTTTTATTGGTTCACGCTAGACGCCGCGGGAGCAGACGAGATGCATTGGATGTCTACCGCCGAAGTCGCACGATTTGGCATGACCACAGCACCCGCCGCGGGTTTGGCAAGCGCTGCGGTCTGTGATGCGCGTTAACTACGTGGATCAAGCAGCTTGCTGAGCACCCGCTCTTTTGTGACCTCGCCGATCAGCTTGCCGTCTTCCATTACACCGACGGTCGAGCCGGTTTCTCCGATCAGTTTCATCACGTCGCGGATGTCTGTCTCGGGCGCGACCGTCTTTTGCGGTGCGTCGCTGGTAGGCGTAAGAACATCGCGCGCACAGAGCACGCCCAGTGGGTTCATATGGGCCACGAAATCCGCCACATAATCATTGGCGGGGGCCGAGAAAATCTCTTGCGGTGTGCCACATTGCACGATCCGACCACCCTCCATGATGGCGATGCGGTTGCCGATCTTGAAAGCTTCATCCAGATCGTGAGACACGAAGATGATCGTACGTTTGAGATCGCGTTGCAGTTCTAGCAATTCGTCCTGCAGCTTCGTGCGGATCAGGGGATCAAGCGCCGAAAACGGCTCGTCCATTAGCAAAATCGGCGCCTGAGTAGCAAAGGCGCGAGCGAGGCCCACGCGTTGCTGCATCCCGCCCGAGAGCTCTCCGACTTTGCGGTCGGCCCAATCGGACAGGCCGACCAGTTCAAGCTGTTCTAACGTCCGCGCGTTGCGGTCGGCTTTGGACATGCCAGAGAGTTCCAGACCCAGCCACACGTTCTCACGCACGGTCCGCCAGGGCAGCAGGCCGAACTGTTGAAACACCATCGCGATGTTGTTTTGACGCAGGCTCCTCAGGGTCGCATCGTCGGCATTGGTAACATCAACGAGGCCTTTGCCGTCATTCACCTTCACCGCGCCACGCACCACCGGGTTCAGCCCGTTCACCGCCCTAAGAAGCGTCGATTTACCAGAGCCTGAGAGGCCCATCAGCACGAGGATCTCGCCCTCTTCGACCGTCAGGGAACAGTTGTGCACGCCAAGGATCTGGTCGGTCGCCTCTTGAACTTCGGCCCGGTCGCAGCCCTTGTCCATCATCGGCAAAGCGCTGGCAGGTTTGTCGCCAAAAACGATGGAGACGTTGTCAAATTCTACTGCCGACATCTTACCGCTCCACCCGCAAAACGCGGTCGAGCATGATGGCCACGACCACGATAATAAATCCGCTTTCAAAGCCCAAAGCTGTGTTCACCTGGTTCAAGGCACGCACCACCGGCACGCCCAGACCATCCGCGCCCACAAGCGCCGCAATCACCACCATCGAGAGCGATAGCATGATCGTCTGGTTCAAGCCCGTCATGATCTGCGGCAACGCATAAGGCAGCTCTACCTTCCAGAGCGTCTGCCGACCGGTCGCGCCAAAGGCCTGCGCCGCCTCAAGCAAATGTTTTGGGGTCGAGGACACGCCCAGATGCGTCAACCGGATCGGTGCTGGCAAAACAAAGATCACCGTAGCGATCAGGCCCGGCACCATGCCGATGCCGAAAAACACAATCGCGGGGATCAGATAGACGAAGGTCGGCAGGGTCTGCATCAGATCAAGGATCGGGCGCATGGCCACATAAAGGCGCGGTCGGTGCGCCGCAGCGATGCCAATCGGCACGCCAATCGCCATACAGACCACACAGGCCGACAGCACAAGTGTCAGGCTCTCGGTTGTTTCCTCCCAATAGCCTTGGTTGAGAATAAAGAGGAACCCCAGCGCAACCATCACACAGGTTTTCCAATTGCGCTGCAGCCCCCAGGCAATCGCTACGAAGACCGCCGTCACAAGCAACGGATGCGGCGTTTGCAGGATCCAGAGGATCGAGTCGATCAACAGCTCCATCACCCAGGACAGCCAGTCAAAGAACGGCTCGCCTGTGTCCTGAAGCCAGTCAAACAGCCGTTTGGCCGTCTTTCCAACCGGGATTTTCGTCTCTGTGAGCCAGTCCATCCGGATGCTCCTCTAAGTTAAAATTGCATCCAAAGAACGTGCCACACGCGCCCCACCGCAGGGCAGGGTGCGCGTTTTTCTACGTCTCTACGCTTAGTTCAGCGCCGCGGCGACCGCTGCAGCCGCATCGCCACCGTCTTTGGTGGTGACGCCGGCAAGCCAAGCTTCATAGGCCGCTGGGTTTGCTTTCAGCCAGTCTTCTGCCGCGTCCTCTGGGTCTTCGCCATCGTTGAGGATCGCCGACATGATCTCGTTTTCCATCGCCAGAGTGAACTTGAGGTTGCCGAGCAGTGCTCCAACGTTCGGACATTCACCAACGTAACCCGCGCGGGTGTTGGTGTAGACAGTCGCACCGCCGAAATCCGGTCCGAAGTAGTCATCGCCACCGGTCAGATAGCCCATGTCAAAATTGGCGTTCATCGGGTGTGGTTCCCAGCCGAGGAAGACAATCGGCTCGTCCTTGCGGGACGCGCGGTCCACCTGTGCCAGCATGCCTTGCTCAGAGCTTTCCACGACCTCAAAGCCAGACAGGCCAAAGGCATCAGAGTCGATCATGGATTGGATCAGACGGTTGCCGTCGTTGCCCGGCTCGATGCCAAAGATCTTGCCTTCCAGAGCGTCAGACTTCGCGGCAATATCTGCGAAATCATTGATGCCCATGGCTTTCGCCGCAGCATTCACCGCCAGCGTATATTTCGCGCCTTCGAGGTTCTCGCGCACGGTGTCAACAGTGCCTGCCTCACGATATGGCGCGATGTCGGCTTCCATGGTTGGCATCCAGTTGCCGAGGAAGACGTCAATGTCTCCGCCCGCCATAGAGGTATAGGTCACAGGCACGGAGAGCACCTTGATGTCGGTCTCGTAACCCAGCGCTTCCAGAACAACAGTGGTGGCCGCAGTGGTCGCGGTGATGTCGGTCCAACCTACGTCAGAAAAGGTCACTTCGCCGCAGTCAGCAAATGCTGCGGATGCGGAGGCCACGAGCGCCAACGCGGAAATAGTTGATTTAAGGGTCATCGGGAACTCCCTGATTTTTTATTGATTGACGAGTCAGTTAAAAAATATTCTTCTGCCTTACGTCAAGATAAAAAACAGGCACGCAAGGGCCTGAGGGAGACGGGAAATGCCAAAGGTTGGAATGGAACCCATCCGCCGCAAGGCCATGGTGCAAGCTACGATCGAAGAGATCGGACGGGCGGGCACCTTAGACGTCACTGTCACCCAGATCGCAAAACGGGCAGGTGTTTCGACCGCTTTGGTGCATCATTACTTTGGCTCTAAAGAGAAAATCTTCATGGCGGCGATGCGTCATGTCTTGTCGGTCTATGGGGCTGAAGTACGGGGTGCTCTACTGATGTCAGACACGCCTCAGCAGCGCGTCGAGGCGATTGTGCGGGCCTCTTTCTCGACAAATAACTTCAAAAAAGAAGTGCTGTCAGCTTGGCTGAATTTCTATGTTGCGGCGCAGACTTTGCCCGAGGCGCAACGTCTATTAAGGGTCTATCAAAGGCGAATCGTGTCTAATTTGACCTCTTGCCTGCGGCCTATGGTCGGCGCGCGCTCTCCCGCGGTGGCTCGCCGTTTAGCGGCTTTGATCGACGGAATTTACCTGCGTATGGGGCTGGGTGGCGAGGAGCCAAACGCCAATACAGCGGTTACAATGGTTCTGGAACTGCTGGAACTTGAACAAAACCGGCAGCTTCACTGATGAAGGTCCGGCGGCTCGCCTATCATGCGTTTGAAGTCGCCGTGAGCCCCTTAGAGTTCATGCGCCCATGGCGGGTTTGCCCCCGCGCGTGACACGGTAACAGCGGCGACCTTGGCACCGAACGCAAGCACCTCGTGCATCTGTTCGAGCGACATTGCCTCCACCGACGATTTGGACAAAAGCCCCAACTGCCCCAGCTTCGCCAAAACACCCGCGTTGAACGTATCGCCCGCCCCGACCGTATCCACGACTTCGGTAGGCTGGGAAGCAACAGAGACCTCAACACCCCCGGGCAAGAACGCACACGCGCCGTCCTTGCCTAGGGTGACGATGACAACCTTCGGCCCCATCGCCTGCAAGGCCCGCGCTTGCGCCGATAGCCCTTCGACGTCTGTTACGATCCAATCCAAATCTTCGTCTGACACTTTCACAATGTCAGCGCGCGTAAACATCCCCGCAAGCCGGTCACGATAACGCGCTTCGTCTTGTATAAACCCCGGACGAATATTGGGATCGATCATGATCAATCGATGATCTGACTCGGCGTCGCACAAGGCCGCATAGGCGTCCGCCCCTGGCTCACAGGCCAGGCTGATCCCGCCAAAATACATGGCTTTTGTATCGTCCGGCACGCTCGGGATATCTTCGTATTGCAACATACGACTGGCGGAATTCTCATCGTAGAACTGATAGGTGGCGTGCCCATCCACGAGCTTTACAAAGGCCAGCGTCGTGGGGCGGTCGCTCTGAACGAACATCGAAGTCTCAACCCCGCTCGCAACCAAACCATCCTGCAGAATTTGCCCGAAGAGATCGCGAGACAGACCCGTCACCATCGCGACGTCAGCGCCTAACCGCCCAAGGCCAATCGCCGTGTTGTAAATCGCTCCGCCGGCGTGCGGGACGAACCCCTCTCCGGCGTCTGTTTGCGCAGGGATCATGTCGATCAGAGCTTCACCACAACACAGGATCATCGTTTTCTCACCTCACTCAGAAACGCTGCTGTTTGGAGCATGCAACTCGGGTGAACTCAAGATAAAAGGCGAGCCAACAGCCCGTCTTTCATTGAGCGTGAGATGCGCTCAGAAGCTTTTACGATAGCCAAAGAAGACGCCGGACTCTTCCTGACCCGACAAGTGCCCTCGGTTCATCGCATGCACGAAAGACAGCATCACATCCGTGTCACGCTCGATTTCGATTTCATAGTCCAACGCGATCTGCAGTTCCCGTTTTGCAGGGGCCAGATCCACAGCGAAAGTCTGAAGCTGAGACGTGCCGCCGCTGTTGGTCGCGATGGTCAGATCTGTGGTTCCCGAGGTAATCGCAAAGGGTTGGCGCAGTGACAGTTTCAAACGGTCATTGCGGTCAAACACTTGGGCTTGCGTGTAAGAGATCTCGCTGCTGTTCATAAAGATCGAGCTGGTGGTGCCCTGACCGGGCGCTGCCGCCATTACAGCGCTAACTTGGAGGTTTGAGGTATCAGAAAGCGCCGATGTCAGCGCCAGTCCCAGCGAAGCCAGATCCTGCCCGTCCTCGTTCTGCCACATCGGCAAGAGCGCTCCATTGTCCGAGCCAATGCCTGCCTGCCAATCCACAAACCCAAAAGATGTTTTGTGACGTTGTCCAACCGAGAACCCTGCGGTGTCAAAGGATCCTGACGCCTGTGGCATGTAAGTGGCCACATAGAGATCCCCGAACGAGTTTTGCAGCGTTGGATCGCGCTCAAACAAGGCCGAAGAAAGATGGCGATCGTTTGTGGTGTAGCCGTGCAAAGAGGCTGATTGCTGCGCGAAGAACCGATTGGGGTTCGCAGCCTGAACAAGGTCTGACGCGTTGATCGTAAAGGCACCTGCAAATGAATCGACCGCCAGTAGATCCACATTAGCCAAAGCTTCGCGCACAGCTGCGCCCGCCGCAGAGCCTGACATCACCAATGGCTGACGCGCATCGATTGTTGTTCCGTTGCCAGAATTCACGGTAATCGTTCCAATGGGCAATAACGCCGCCGCGATATCGATGAACCCGTGACCAAACTCGTTGTCCACGGCACTTTGATACCCATCTGCCAATGTCACAACTTGATCTGTCGAGAAGCCCGTAAAGGTATTGTCCGCCGTCGCAAAAAGGCGCAAGCGAAGCTGGTGCGGTGTCAGAGCTGGAAAAGCCTCTGCCAAAAGCGCCAAAGCTCCGGATACCACGGGCGCTGCGTAAGATGTCCCAGTTCCAAAGTCATAGCTTGTATTGGACACGCTTGTAGCACCATGCGACCAAGTCCCATCAGCAGTAATGCACCAAGCGGCAGCTCCTAAACAGGCGGACGAGACTCTCTCGACCGAAGTCACATCATCATTTGTCATTGTGGGAATAGCATTGACGACAGCGATCCACCCGTCCTGCAGCTCCGGCACGATAATTGGCAAACCACCCATCAAATCAGTTTGGGTCTCACCATGTGTGTTGGAAAGGGCAAAGACAACGTTTCCATAGGCTGCATAGTCTCGAAACGCATCAATCAGTTGCTGGCCTGCTGTTCCTGTGAAAATCGCGTTGTAATCTGAGGTTGTCGCGTAGCGATTGCTAAAACCCCAAGAGTTATTCCAGGCGACAGCTCGTTTGCTCAGGGCCGCAGTTCCGACATTTGTGATGGATTGATAGGTTGTGGTGTCGCCTATGATCAAATCTGCGCTCGGCGCGATACCGATCATCGAGCCAGAGTTACCAGTGATCACCGACGCCACAAACGTCCCATGCGAATCCACATTGGTACTTTGGTTTTCGTTGAGTGAGTCTGAGATGGTCTCATGCGTCGTCAAGAAACCTGCATCTGCAATGGCCACCAACTGTCCGCTTCCTGACAACCCAGCCGCATGGGCAAAATGGGCACCTGAGTGGCGAATTGGATCGCCGTTAAGGCGCACATCAATTCCAGCGTCAAACACTCGGTTTCCATTGATGTCTGAATAGTAACTCCCATTGGCAACTTGCACGCTGTAGCGGCTGTTGGCCAATAGATTGGTGGCCGCGGTTTGATAAGCCGACCAGCTTTGAACAAAAAAGCTGGAAAATGTTGTGTTAGTGGTCGTAGTGCCGCCGTCACCCCCGCCACCGCAAGCACTGAGTGCGACCGCCACTGGCGCGAGCAATGCAAATTTAGAAATATTTTTCATACAAAGTACTTTCGTTGCTGCCTCAGTCGAAGTGGTTCCTTCGATTTTATTTTTGTTAAGTAGTAGAATCCCAACCACCTTTGCCTGTGCGGTTTAAGTGGGAATTTCACTACCTTACCTCGATGCTCTATGCCATCGTGCCATATGAGCAACCCTTTTGTTAAGATTCACACTCATGACTAGAATTCGCCAACCCCGGCTCGCGTCTTTGGGGCCTATCTTATGAAGTCCTTGCCCCACCTCTCCTTTCTGCGCTCTTTCGAAGCCGCTGCCCGCCACCTGAGTTTTACCTCTGCCGCGGATGAACTGAATTGTACGCAAGCCGCGGTCAGCAATCACGTGCGCAGTCTGGAGGACTACTTGGGACGTCCCCTTTTCGTGCGCCATGCGCGGTCTTTGACGCTGACGGATGTGGGGCAAGGCTATCTGCCATCAGTGCAGCGCGCTTTACAGGACATCGACCGCGCAACGGCATCATTGATCACGAAAAACAGCTCGCGCGCGGTGACAGTGTCTTGCCCTGTCAGCCTGACTGAACACTGGATGCCTCAGGTGATGGCGCAGTTTCACGCGCAGCATCCCAAGATCGAACTTGCTCTTAACAGCACCGTTTGGGCGGACCTGCAGGAGAACGCTAGTGACATCACCATCACCATCGCCCATCAGGATGACGTGGGTGCGCATGATCTGAAACTGTGGGATGAAAAACTCGTTCTTGTAGCCGCGCCTGACTACCCGACTGTCAGCGTAGAAAAACTGGCCCAAGAGCGCGCGATCCATATCCTTGGTCGTCCGGAGTATTGGGATGCCATCTGTGCACACCTCGGGATGCCAAAGACCCGCATGCCCGTCGGCTTTCAATGCAATTCGACCACGGCAGCTTTGGAGCTGGCCGCAGCCGGTGCTGGTGTCGTTGTTGCGCCGAAATCTCTGGCGAAGAAATTCCTGGATCGCGGCGACTTGATCGAGCCAATAGCCGTGGATTGCCCCAGTCCCTGGACCTATTACGCGACCTTCAAAGACGTGCTGACGCCGTCAGCCAATCTGTTCAAAAACTGGCTGATGACATGCGCGTCGGAAACTAGGCTCTAAGGCGCGCGCCTTTGGGGTCAAAGGCCGGTTGCTCGAGGATCCGCGCTTTGTGCGGCAGCCCTAGGATCATCACCTCAACCTCATCACCCGGACCTGCAACCTCTGGATTGGCAAAGCCAACCGCCAAGGATTTCCCGACCGTGTAGCCATAGGCCCCAGAAGAAACTCGCCCCACCGACTTGCCATCAGGCGTAAATATCGGCTCGCCTCCGGCAGCATCGGCGTTGTGAGGCGTTTCGATTTCGAAATAGCGCAGCACTTCGCGGGCAGGTTTGTCTTTGACCGCGAGATAGGCGTCTTTGTGTAGGAAGTCCTTGTCCAGTTTGACCAGCCCATCTAGCCCGACCTCATGCGCCCAATATTCCTGCGAATATTCGCGGGACCAGCTGCCATAGCCCTTTTCGATCCGCAAAGAGCCCAGCGCGCGGCCGCCAACAGGGCCTCCGTCAAACTCCTTTGCGGCCTCGATTAAGGCGGAATAGAGCCTGATTTGATCACTTTCGGCGCAATGCAGCTCCCAGCCCAGATCACCGGTAAAGGACACGCGGATCGCCAGACAAGTGACGCCTGCCACCTCGATGGTCTGGGACCGCATGAACCGAAACGCCTCATTTGACAGGTCCGCATTCGTCATCCGCTGCAACATGGCGCGCGACTTTGGACCGGCGATATTGAAGCCCGCGATGCGATCCGTGGCGATTTCAAACGTCGTGCCTTCGGGCAGATCGACCATCTGGAAGAACCGCTGGTGATAGCGTTCCCCAAGCCCCGAGCCGACCATCATATATTCGTCGCCAGCGACCTTGGTGATGGTGAAATCGCCGCAGACCCCACCCCGCACGGAAATCATCGGCGTCAGGCAAGAACGCCCCACCTCGGTCGGGATCTTGTTAGCCATGAGCTTGTCCAGCCACTCAAACGCCCCCGGCCCCTTGATCACGTAATTGGCGAAGTTCGAGATATCGATGATGCCAACATTGTTGCGCAGCATCTCGCATTCGCGGCCCACGGGCTCCCACCAGTTCTGGCGGGTGAAGCTGTTGGTGTCCGACATGCCGGGCTGATCTGCGAACCACAGGGGATGTTCCCACCCGCAGTTCAGCCCAAAGACCGCGCCCATCTCGCGTTGCATCTCGTAAGCGGGGCGCAGACGTGCCGGACGGCCGGCGCTGCGTTCCTCATTGGGAAAGTGGATCGCGAACCGGTTGGCATATTGATCCTCAACCCGCGCCTTGGTGAATTTGGCATCCGCCCAATCGCCGAACCGTGCGAGGTCCCAGGCGAACATGTCGTATTGCGGCTCTCCCTCGATCATCCATTGCGCGGCGAGCAATCCAAGCCCGCCCGATTGGCTAAAGCCCGGAATAATGCCACCTACAAGGAAGTAGTTCTTAAGCTCCGGCACAGGCCCCCAAAGCGCGCTGGAATCCGGACTCCAGATCATTGGGCCGTTGATCACCCGCTTTACGCCTGCGGTTTCGGCACAGGGCACGCGTTCAACCGCGCGCATAACGTTCTCCATGATCCGGTCCAAATCATCGGGGAAGAGGTCATGGGCGAAATCCAGAGGCGTGCCCTCTTCGGCCCAGAACCGCATGTCCTTCTCATACGCGCCGATCAGGAAGCCATTGCCCTCTTGGCGGAAGTAATACTCCCCATCGCGGTCCGCGATCGAGGGCAAACGACGTCCAATGGCCGCAACCTCATCAATGGTTTCGGTCACAAAATACTGATGCTCTGTCGGCTGTAGCGGCAATGTCAGCCCCGCCATCGCGGCCACTTCGCGTCCCCAAAGCCCTGCCGCATTCACCACCCATTGCGTGTGAATGTCGCCCTTTTCTGTGCGCACGATCCAAGAGCCATCGGGCTGCTGCTCCGTGCCAATCACGGGACAGAACCGTTCTATCCTGGCCCCCAACGCGCGCGCACCGGCGGCGTAGGCGTGGGTCACGCCTGATGGGTCCACATTGCCACCCTCAGGCTCAAACATTATGCAACGCACATCGTCAAACTGCGCGAGCGGATGAAGCTCTTTCGCTTTCTCGCGGCTGATCTCATAGAAATTCAACCCATAGTATTTTGCCTTGGCCTCTTGCAGCCGCAACTGATGTTCGCGCTCTTGCGTCTGCGCCAGATACAAAGACCCTGGCTGAAACACACCGCACCCCTGCCCGGTCTCCTTCTCAAGCTCCTTATAAAGGTTCATCGTATAGTGCTGAATGCGCGTGATATTGTTGTTGTCATGCAACCCATGGATCCCCGCCGCCGCGTGCCAGGTCGATCCAGCGGTCAGCTCGTCACGTTCCAAAAGAACCACATCGGTCCAGCCAAGTTTCGCCAAGTGATAAAGGATCGAGCAACCGACCAGCCCGCCGCCGATGACCACTGCCTGTGCATGGGTTTTCATGTCAAAATTCCTAAGAGCCCAGAGTTGCCGCCAGCCTAAGCTGCACGCCCGGACAAGACACACAAAATAACTTGGCCCTTTGCCCCTAAATTTTCCCATTCACCGATGCGTCACACCGCGATTACACTTTTGGCCGTATCGGGGTGAAAAACAGCGAGGACAGCCCTATGTCACAGTCGATCTTTGACCTACCCGGCCGCTTTTGGCGCGGCAATCTGCACACGCATTCCAACTTGTCGGATGGGGCTTTGGATCCGAGCGAAGTCTGTCGAAGGTATAAGGCCGAGGGCTATGATTTCCTGGCGCTGACGGATCACTTTGTCGGCGAATATAACTATCCGATTGCCGACACCAAGCCGTTCCGAGACGAGGAATTCACCACGATTTTGGGTGCTGAATTGCATTCCGGCGCCATGGAAAACGGAGAGCTCTAGCACATACTCGCCGTCGGCCTACCCGAGGATTTCGCACCCTCTCATTCGCCTAGTTTCCACCCCGTCGAGGGTCAGGAAACCGGTCCCGAACTGGCCAAACGGGCCTGGGACGCCGGTGCCTATGTCGCCATCGCCCATCCCGAATGGGGCGGCATGACGTTCGCCGACGCCGACAGCATCAAGCACGCGCATGCGGTCGAGATCTATAACCACACCTGCGGCGTCGAATGCGATCGCGCGCATGGCCACTATATGTTGGACCAGCTTTTAACAGCGGGACGCCGGTTGGACCTCTGCGCAACAGATGACGCGCATTTCAGCGAGCCCGACAGCTTTGGCGGCTGGGTCATGGTCAAGGCCCAAGAGAACACACCCCAAGCCCTCTTGGAGGCCCTGAAGGCCGGTCACTACTATTCGTCAACTGGTCCCGAGCTGAAAGGCATCACATGGCAGGATGATCACGTGGTGATTGAATCCTCTGCGGTCAAAACCGTCATGGTACAGGGAAAAGGGTCGCGATCATTTTGTGTCCACGGCGCGGGCATGACCCGCACCGGGGTGCCTCTTGAACGCCTGAAAGGATCACCATGGATGCGCGTGACGATTGTGGACGCGGCGGGTAATCGCGCCTGGGCCAATCCTGTCTATCGCTAGTGCGTTAAGACCGGCGGCGTTTCAAACCCATTGCGCCAAACCACGTAAGCCATGATCGGGCTGTCCTCAGTATCCAAAGCATGCGGCTGGTTTGAGGCATGTTCGCAGGCATCGCCGGTCTTGAGCCATTCATCCGGCTTGCCCTTACGCATGAAACGGCCCTCGCCTCCGATCACACGGTACATCTCTTCGCCGGGGTGATGGTGCCAAGGGTAGTGCAAATGCGGCGGCATATAGACGACCCAAGCCGCCATTTGATCGCTATGAAAGGGCCCGCCTTCGCCGATCAGACAGTAACAGCCAAAACGGTTCATGAAGTCGTCGCCGATGTCGGTGCCTTTGTAGGTTTCGCGCCATTTCGCCAGAGGGCCTGCGTCGATGAAAGCGCGTCTGATCGGCGTTTCGGGGTCCTCAAACCCTGTTTCTTCGATCAACAAATCATGCGGCGGAATGTGGAAATAGGACACCTCCTGAGGGGTCACGTCGTCGGGAAACGGACAAAACTCCGTCAGGGCCTGGTCCGCCTCATGCATCGCTTTCGCCTCGACCAACAGCCGATCCCAAACCTCGCGCGCCATCCTACTCCTCCCAAAGAGACACCACGTTGACTGAGGAAATGTTGAGGGCGTTTGGCCGCGCGCTCTAAAAAACGCGCGACAGAGACTTGTTTGTGAGCGACCTATGCGCCGCGCGGATCACGCGTGACGGAAGCAGGGGCAAAATTGCGACTGTCGAATGTCACGTCATGCGCTGCGTAGTTGAACCAGAAGGTCTCGGTTGCGGTGTCTCGACGTCGCAATCCTTCCGGCAGGTCAATCACCTCAAGTCCAGCCTGCGCGCAGAGCGGCGTCAAAACGGTTTTCCACCCTTCAGCATCTGGCCACCCCGCGAGGTAATGCATGCCGTCTTGTGACATCACCGCAGCGGTTCCGTCCTGAGCGGTCAGCGTGACTGTTGCCGCCCCTGTCAGTATCTCGCGATAGCCCGTGAAAGCCCCGCTCAACGCCAAGGCTTCCGGAGAGTCAGGCCGCAGAGACTCCACCCGATCCACGGTCACATCCAAGCTCGGCAAGGCCGGCGGCAAAGGCACTGGGATCGTCATATCCTGATCTCGCGCGCCAGAACGCGGGCCGATCAAAACCTGCGCATTCTGCTGGGATAGAGCCTGTTTGAGTTCCTCAGACATATGCATCAGACCCGGCGCTAGGATCAGGTCGTATCCTGTGAAATCGCGTGTCTCGGGACGTAGAATATCAATCGAAAGCCCCAGTTTGCGCAGCGCTTTATAGGCGTCAAACACCAACCCGAAATAGCTGAGCCCAGCCCCATGCGGCTGCACCGCCCAAGCGGCATCTGCATCATAGTCAAAGATCAGGCCGACCCGCGCCTGCGCGGGTTGCACTTCTGGTGCGTCTTTCAACTCGTCGCGCATTTGACGCACGTCGTTCATTGCTTGCGCTTCTTCGCTATCGGGACGCAAGAGACCCGCGTGCATCTGTTCCTGCGCCATAGGCGCCTGTCGCCAACGGAAATAACAAACCGCCTCGGCCCCATGGGCAAAGGCCTCCCACGACCACAGCCGCACCATCCCATCCAAAGGCGCAGGATTATATGGTGCCCAATTCACCGGACCGGGCTGTTGCTCCATCACCCACCAGCGCCCTTTGCCGACCGCTCGGTAAAGGTCATGGTGAAAGGCCTGGAAATCCGGATCCCCTTGACGCGCGAAGGCCTTTTGGTGCCCCGCATCCGCGCCGACACGATCCTCGAGGAAGCCCATGGGATAGCTGTCCCAGCTCGCAATCTCGAGGTCATCGCCAATCTTATAGTGGTCGAAATCTGTGATCCGGCCCATGTAGTTATGCGCGATTGGCGCGCTAGAGTGCTGCTTGATAATCTCGACTTGCAAGCGGTTGAAGGCCACAACCTGATCCGACGTATACCGCCGAAATGCCAGCGAATGGGCTGGATTAGGCTCTGTTACGGTCAGGTTCGGCAGGGCGATCTGGTCAAACCGATTGTACTCCATCGACCAGAATACATTGCCCCAGGCTTTGTTCAGAGCGTCGACAGATCCATAGCGTTCAGCACACCAACTCTGAAAACCAACGCGCGCCGCGTCTGAATAGGAAATCGTCGTGTCATGGCAGCCATACTCATTGTCCGTCTGCCACGCCGCCACATGCGGGTTCGCGCCATAACGCTCCGCCAAAAGCGCCACGATCCGCGCGCACTCTTCGCGGTAACCGAGGTGGGAAAAACAATAGTGCCGCCGAGATCCAAACCCGCGCGGTTTGCCATCCACGTCCAGCGCAATCATGTCGGGATGCTTGTCCACCATCCACCGCGGTGGCGTCGCGGTCGGTGTGCCCAAAACCACTTTCAGCCCAGCCGATCCCAAGACCTCTATCGCCTGATCCAGCCACTCAAACCGTAGATCCCCCGGCGTCGGCTCCAGCCGAGACCACGCGAACTCGCCAATCCGAACCCAGGTCAGCCCCGCCTCGACCATACGCCGTGCGTCCTCG
The DNA here is from genome assembly GCA_013215215.1 of Cognatishimia sp. GTDB lineage: Bacteria > Pseudomonadota > Alphaproteobacteria > Rhodobacterales > Rhodobacteraceae > Cognatishimia. The sequence goes on from JABSOU010000026.1 coordinate 37,358, forward strand.
GGCCAGATCTCTGGCTCCCAGTGTTCGGGATAATAACAGGTGCCTAATGTGCGTTTCATGTGGTGCTCACAAAATGACCCGATGTTCGGCTTGGCCCGTGACATCGGTGAATGTGTATGAGTAGGTGCGCCCTTCTGCCTCTCCGTCAAGCCCGTCAGCAGCCGAGGTGGCAAAGAGCGTTTTCAGATCTGCGCTGCCAAACGCCGGGCAACTGATCTGTTCGGCGGCGAAATTGACGGTCTGTTTGAGCGTGCCGTCCTTGCCGTAACAGGCCACGCGGTTTGCCCCCCATTGCGCGTTCCAGAGGTTGCCCTCGGCGTCCACAACCGCGCCATCTGGGTTCACGTCGGCATCATTGAGGTCCACGAAAACCGTCGGTTGCCCAACCGGCCAGCCTTCGGCATCGAGCTTTTGCGCCATGATCTGACGCGTCGGCGTATCGCAGAAATAGGCCGTATCGCCCGAAGGCGCGAAGCAGATCGCGTTGCTGATCGAGATGTCACCGTAAAGCTTGCGCAACTCACCGCGATAATAACGATAGATCGCTCCAGCTCCGGGTTCCAGTTTGATCCCCATGGTGCCAATCCAAAAGCCCCCCTGAGGGTCTGCCCGTCCGTCATTGGAGCGGGTCACCGGATTGTCAGCCTCAAGGGCTATAACCAAATCACGTTCGCCCGTCGCGATATCAAACCGATAGAGCCCGCTTTTTGAGGCCATCAGAAGTGTATCCTGATCCACCCAACCTGCTGCCGAGACATATTCGTCAAACTGCCAGTCCAGCGCCTTGCCGCCGGCACGGCTCATAAGTTTGCGGCCCAGAATGTCGAACCAGAAAAGCTGCTGGCGTTCCGGATGCCACAAAGGCCCCTCTCCCAGCGTGCAGGACCGACGGTCAAAGACGGTCGTCATGCCAACGCCTCATCATAGGCGGTGACAATGGCGTCTGCTTTTGCGCGCACCTCGGCAGGCGTATCTCCGGGTTTGAAAATCGCGGAGCCGATGCCGAAACCTGTCGCCCCTGCCACAACCCAGTCTTTGAAGTTACTTGGGTTCGCACCCCCTACGGCATATGCCTCGGTGCCTTTGGGCAAGACGGCGCGCACGGCTTTAAGACCAACGGGACCGATCATATCGCCAGGGAAGAATTTCAACCCATCCGCCCCAGCACGCAAAGCGGCGAAACATTCGGTCGGTGTCATCACGCCGGGGTAGCTTTGCAAACCAAGTGCCTTGGTGTGGGCGATGACCTCGGGATTGCAATCAGGTGAGACGACCAGACGCCCTCCAGCCGCATTGACCTTGTCGACATCTGCGACCGACAAAACCGTCCCTGCCCCGATCAGGGCGCGGTCGCCGATGGCGTCCACAATCCGCGCTATACTGTCAAAAGGCTCGGGCGAGTTCAGCGGCACCTCGATCCGGTCGATACCAGCCGCGAGAATTTCCTCGCAGATCGCGACCGCGTCCTGTGGCAGAACTCCACGCAGAATGGCGATGATATTGCGGCTCATGGCGTGTCCTTTATCGATTGGTAAGCGGCCCATTGGCCCGCAACGGTCAGATCAGAGGCATCATGGACGCGCGACGGGCAGCCCTGTGCCTCAAGCGCATCTTTATAGAGCCCACAGAGCGCAGGATCTCCGATCAGAGCCACATCCATGCCCAGCCAATAAGGGCGGGAAGCGGCCAGTTCGAGACCCAAAAGATATCCCGACAAACGCCCACGGGCGACCTCTTCGGGCATATCCGCCAGCAATGTTTCGGCGCGGATCGAAAAGAGTTTGCTCGCCACAGCCTGCGGGCGGCTCATTGCATCGCTTACAGCTTCGTTGAAGGTCGCGATGTCCATGGCGTCAGCCCCAACAGAGTGGCGCAGCACCGATTGGGTCGAGAGCAGCGAGAACATTTCTCCGGTCATGAAGGTCTGAAAGCTGACGATTTCCTCGGCACTGATGCGCACCCATTTGGTGTGGGTGCCGGGCAGGCAAAGGACGCCATCAAATTTCGGGAACTTGGACAGGAAACCGGCGATCTGGGTTTCCTCGCCGCGCATGACATCAGCAGGTTTGGCCTGACTCACACCGGGCAAAATCCAGACCGACAGCCGCGGGTCTAAGGTCGCCACTTGCATTGCCTGTTCCATGCCCGCGGCCTTGCAGGGCGCAGAGACATAGGGGGCCTCTTGCCAGCCCTGCCGCGCACCGACCATGCCGCTGCAAATGACGGGCAAAACGGTGCCATCGGACAACAGGTCCCCGATCAGATCGACCAGTACCGGCTCAAATTCATCTGGCGCAAGCTGACCCATGCCCTTGTCGGACGCGCGCTGATCCAGAACAGAGCCCGTCTCATCCAATACCGAAGCGCGCAGATTGGTTGTGCCCCAATCCACCGCCACCAAAGCAGCATTTTGAAATGTCATCCTGTCACCACCACTCCGCCGTCGACGACCATAGCTTGTCCGGTCATCATTTTGCTGCTTTCGCTGGCAAGGAACAAGGTCGCTCCGACGATATCTTCGGGCGCGAGCGTGTCTTTCAGACATTGCCGCGCCAAATGCGCTTCAAGGGCTTCGGGCGTGACCCACATCTCTTTTTGCTTGTCCGTCAGCACCCATCCCGGGGCGATAGCGTTGACGCGGATCTTGTCGGGCCCAAACTCGCGCGCAAGGCTGCGGGTCATGCCGTTGATGCCAGAATTCGCGGTCGTATAGAGCGGATAGCCCGCGTTCCCCATCATATAGGAAATCGAGCTGAAATTGATGATCGAGCCGCCACCTTTGGCTTTCATTCCCTCGGCCACCGCTTGGCACGCAAAGAAATAGGCCTTGAGGTTGATCGCCATCATCCAGTCGTAGAATTCCTCGTCAACGTCTCCAGCCTCATGACGTTTGTCATTGGCGGCATTGTTGACCAAGACGTCGATGTCGCCATGGGCTTCCCCAGATTGCACGATGGCTGCCTTCAACGCCTCGATGTCGGTGATGTCACATTGGATGAACAGCGGGCGGATGCCGTGTTTCGCTTCCATCTCATCGCAGAATGCAGACGAGTCCGAACGTTGCACAAAGGCAACCTGCGCCCCTTGCGCCAGAAAGCCTTCGGTCAGGAACGCCCCAATGCCAGAGCCTCCACCGGTGATGAACACCGACTTGCCCGTAAGGTCTTGATATGTGGCTGTCATTAGTGGCTCTCGCGTGTGACGGGGCGGGTATCTTTGCCCACAAGGAAATCAAGGTCTGCGCCTTTGTCGGCCTGCAGGACGTGGTCGATATACATCTTGGCATAGCCGCGTGTGTAATGCGGAGGCTCAGGCTCCCAAGCCGCGCGGCGTGCCTCGAGCTCAGCCTCATCGACCAGCAATTCAAGTTCGCCTTTAGAGGCTGATACCCGAATACGGTCACCGGTTTTCACCAACGCCAGCGTACCGCCCGCGTTGGCCTCAGGGCTGACATGCAGGATCACCGTGCCATAGGCCGTGCCTGACATACGCGCGTCAGAGACACGGATCATGTCGCGCACCCCTTGCTTCACTAACTTGCCGGGGATCGGCATATTGCCCACCTCTGGCATGCCGGGATAGCCCTTGGGACCGCAGCCTTTCAGCACCAGGATCGTGTCCGGCGTCACCGGCAGATCGTCATTGTCGATATTGGCTTTCAGGTCCTCGATGCTTTCAAACACATAGGCCTCCGCCTCATGTTCCAAGAGCGCATCCGTGGCCGCGGACGGCTTCACAATCGCCCCGTTTGGCGCGAGGTTGCCGCGCAAGACGCGCAGGCCTGCTGCCGGTTTCAACGGGTTCTCCATCGTGCGGATCACGTCGTCGTTGTAGCACTCCGCCCCACCCGCATAGACCGAGATATCGCCCCCCAGACAGGTCGTCGCTGAGCGAAGGCGCTCGCCGAGTTCCTTGAGAACTACAGGCACCCCACCCGCGTAGCAGAAATCTTCCATCAGGTATTTGCCCGAGGGCATGCAGTTCACAAGAAGTGGGATCTCTCCACCCAGTTCAAAATCCTTAAGGCTAAGGTCCACGCCCACGCGTCCCGCCAATGCCAGCAAATGCACCACTGCATTGGTGGAGCCACCGACCGCCGCATTGGTCATGATCGCGTTTTCAAAGGCCTCTTTGGTGAGGATGTCCGAAGGTTTCAGATCCTCTTCGACCATCTCAACGATCCGTTTACCCGTCATATGCGCCAGCGCCATCCGGCGCGCGTCAACAGCAGGCAAGGCGGCATTGGTCGGCAGGGACATCCCCATCGCTTCGACCAAAGACGCCATGGTCGAGGCCGTGCCCATGGTCATGCAGACACCTTTGGAGCGGCTCATGCCGGATTCCGCATTCATGAAATCCTGCAGGGTCATCTCGCCTGCACGCACCTGCTCCGAGAACTTCCAGACGTCGGTGCCAGAGCCAATATCCTGCCCCTTCCACTTGCCATTCAGCATTGGACCCGAGGACACAACAATCGACGGAAGATCGACCGAAGCCGCGCCCATCAATTGACCCGGCGTGGTCTTGTCACAGCCGCCCAGCAGCACAACACCATCCATGCCATAGGCGCGGATCGACTCTTCGACGTCCATCGCCAGAAGGTTGCGGAACAGCATCGCGGTCGGCTTCATCTGGGTCTCACCCAGAGACATCACCGGGAACTCGACCGGAAAACCGCCAGCCTCCCAAACGCCCCGCTTCACACCCTCGGCCAGATCGCGCAGACCCGAGTTACAGGGTGTCAGTTCGGACCAAGTGTTACAGATACCAATCACGGGGCGTCCGTCAAAGACATGATCCGGGAAGCCCTGATTTTTCATCCAGGACCGGTGAATGAACCCGTCCTTGTCGAGCTTACCGTACCAACCGCGATTGCGTTTTTCGTTTGTCATTTTTGTCTTTCTATGCGGCTTTGGCCGGGCGGCACCACGCTGGTAGCCAATCTCCATGGGCTGCCAAAAGATCATCCACCATCGAGCGGATCTGGCGCAGGTCCAGTTCAGCAGCGGTGTGAGGATCCATCATGGCAGCGTGATAGATATATTCTGGGTTTTCTTCAACGAGCGCTTTGACGGTCAGCTCCTGCACGTTGATCTGGGTGCGCATCAGCGCGACCAATTGCGGTGGGATATCTGTCACGACACTTGGCTGCACGCCGTTGCTGTCCACCAGACAGGGCGTTTCCACTGCAGCACCCATTGGAAGCTGCGGGATCTGACCCGTGTTTGGCAGGTTGCCATAAGCCAAATAGGGCTCGTCCGTGACGATTGCATTCATGAGGTCTGCTGCAAATTCGTGGCTGCGTTTGACCTCAATCGTACCAGCGGCTTTCAACGCCTCAGCTTGTTGTTTCCAATCCGCAATCTGCTCTTCGCAACGGGTTGGGTATTCGTCCAACGGGATGCCAAACTGGGAAATCAGATCCTCGCGACCCTCTTTGATGAACCACGGCACATATTCCGCCAGATGTTCCGAGCTTTCGGTACAGAAATAGCCCAGATGATCCATCACCTCATAGCGCACCTTGTTCGGGCATCGCGGCATCAGCAGGGGTCCCTTTGGAAGGGACCCACTGCGATACCCCGCGAGGAGTGCTGGGTAGAGGTCCCGCATCCCCTCGCCCTCCACCTGCTCCAGCCGCAGGAAAAATGCCACGTGATTGACGCCCGCCACTTTGTAGCGGATGTCGCCTTTCGGGATGTCCAGATCATGGGCCAGCTCTTCGACTGTGTTCTGCACCGAATGGCAGAGACCAACTTGCTTGATGTCCGGGAAACGCTCGGCCAGACCCCAGGTGTTTATTGCCATGGGGTTTACGTATTGCAACAGCGTCGCGTTCGGACAGCAGGCGCGCATATCGGCCGCAACGTCCCAAAGCACAGGCACAGTGCGCAGGCCGCGCATGATACCACCAATACCAAGCGTGTCAGCAATGGTCTGACGCAGGCCGTATTGCTTGGGGATCTCGAAATCCGTCACGGTGCAGGGCTTGTAGCCCCCGATCTGAAACGCCGTGATGACAAAATCCGCGCCATCCATCGCCGCACGACGATCGGAATGAGACGACACAGTCGCCCCCGCTCCAGTGGACTCAATCATCTTGCGCACCACCATCTCGCTTTCCGCAAGGCGCACGGGATCAATGTCCATCAGCGCAAAGTGGCTATCCGCCAAAGCAGGCGTCAAGAGAGCGTCGCCCACGATATTCTGCATGAAAATCGTGGATCCTGCTCCAATAAAGGTGATTTTCGTCATTTAACTGCTCCAAGAGTGAGNCCAGCGATAAAGTGCCTCTGCATTAGGAAGAACATGGCCACCGGCGGCAGAGCCGCGACGATGGAACCGGCGCTCATCAGGTGATAGGCGGCGCGGTATTGAGCGTTGAACGAGGTGATCCCTGCGGTCACCGGCTGGCTCTCCGCGCCTTGAGTCAAGACGACGGCCCAGAAGAAATCGTTCCAAATGAAGGTAAAGATCAGAACCGACATCGCGGCAATCGCGGGCTTCATCAAGGGCAGCACGACGAACCAGAAGATCCGCCATTCCGCGACGCCTTCAACACGGGCCGCTTCGATCAGCTCATATGGCAAGGCACGGATGAAGTTGCGCATGAACAGCGTACAGAAGCCGGTTTGGAAAGCGATGTGGAACAGCACAAGGCCGGTCTTGGTGTTGTAAAGCCCCATGTCCAAGGTCAGGTCGCGCACTGGGACCATCAGGATCTGGAACGGCACGAAGTTGCCCGCCACAAACATAAAGAACACCCAGAGGTTAGAGCGGAATTTATAAACGCCCAGTGCAAAGCCGGTCATGGAACTCAGGATCACACAGCCGATTACTGTTGGCACAGTGATGAACACCGAATTCAGCAAATAGCGCGGCATGTCAGAGGCAAAGAAAACCTTGCCGTAGTTCTCTACCGCGTTGAACGTGCTTGGGACGCTCCAGTAGTTGCCCTGCACAAAATCTGCATCGGGTTTGATCGAGAACACAGCGACCGCAACCAAAGGCAAGAGCCACAGCACTAGGCTCATCGGCAAAAGGGTCTGATAGGTCAGCTGCCACGTACGGGAGGTTTTTTCGATAGGTGTTGGAAACATCAGACGTTCTCCAGACGCGGGGCCAGTTCGGCCTGTGCTTTCTTGGTCAGTTTCGAGCGGACTTCGTCGTAAGAGACGCCCAAGCGATGTGCGAGTTCACCGTCGTCGATGGCTTCGCCGACACGGATCCAGCTCTTGTGGAAATACGGCGCTTTGAACCCGATGCCTGCGTCAATCAACATGGTTGCCGCTTCAACGCTCGCAGTTTTTACCGCGACGCCTTCGAGTTTCTCACCAAAGCACGCAAACATCTTGCCGCCGACTTTCCAGCTATCCAGATCGCCCGCCGCCGGATCCGAAGCGACCGCCCCGGGGTAGCTTGCGCAAATCGCGTCTACTTTGCCTCGAAAGCTCATCGGCCACGCTCCTCTTGGTACATGGACCAAAGGAAGTAGGTGATAAAGCAGAGCATGATCAGGAAGAGCACCACGGCGATGGCAGCCCCATATCCCATGCGGAAGCCATACTCAGACAGCGCGACTTCGAACATGTAGAACGACAGCACGCGGCTTTCTCCGAACGGCCCACCATTGGTCATGATCGAAATTAGGTCAAATGACCGCAGCGCGCCGATGATGGTCACAACGAAGGCAATGAACGTCGCGGGACGCAGCTGAGGAATGATCACATGCCAGAGCATCCGGTAGCCCTTGGCCCCATCCAGACGCGCGGCCTCGATTTGTTCGGGATCCACGGCGTTCAGGCCGGTTAGATACAGGATCATACAATAGGCAGTCTGCGGCCAGATACCTGCAGCGATAATGCCGTAGGTCACATAGCGCTCGTCGCCCAGCACGTTGATCGGATCGATGCCAAAGACACCGAGGAATTGATTTAACAGCCCGAAGGTCGGGTCATAGAACCAGGTGAACACCAAGCCCACCACCACTTGTGAAATCACAAATGGGAAGAAAAACAAAGATTTATACAGGCGAATGCCCGTCACGGTCTGGTTCAGGAAAAGCGCGATCATCAAACCGGCAGGGATCGCCAGGAGATACAGCACCAACCAGATCAGGTTGTTTCTGAGGGACGTATAGAACGCATCGTCCCAGTAGAGTTCCTCATAGTTGCGAACACCGACATATTCCGCCTGACCCAGCCCGTCCCATTCGTAAAAGGACACGTTGATCGACTGAAAGATCGGAAAGATCACATAGACCAGAAAGAACAGCACACCGGGGGCAAGGAAAAGCCAGGGCGTGACGGCGATCTCATTGCGCTTGTACCAGGAACGGCGCGCTGTCGCAGGTGTGGCAGACATGAGGGATCTCCGGATTGTGTCGCTGTAAAGCGCGACGGAACTCGGGAAAACGTTAAGGAAAGGCGNGGCCAGCTCGGGCCAGCCGCGCCAATCTAGAGCTTATTTATAGATGCGCTGCGCTGCGCGATCCAGACGTGCAATGATCTTGTCCAGATTGTCTGGCTTGACCATGAACTCCTGGAAGCCTTCCATCGCAACTTTCGCCATTTCAGCAGGTGCATCGCGGTCAAAGAACTGCGCAACACCGCCTGGGCTGTTGGAGGACAGCATCGCAAAGCCTTCTTTCAGGAACTTATCGTCATCTACAGAAGACTTGGAGTTCACTGGAAGCTGACCCAGGTTGTCGCCGTTGTTGATCAGAGTTTGGTTCTCTGGGGAAACAACGAACTTGAGGAACGCTTTTGCCGCTTCTTTGTTCTGAGCACCCGATGGGATGTGGAACGTATCGGTTGGCGCGTCTTCGGCCAGCTCAACAGAGGCGTTGATTGCTGGGAACTGGTAGAAGTCCAGCTTGCTGTCGTCCAGACCACCGTCACGCAGTGGAGATACCGCGAAGTTACCCATCAGGTATGCGGTTGCTTCACCGTTGACCATGAATGGCATCGCTTCCTGCCAGCTATACGCTGTGTGGTTGTCGATAAACGCACCCATGTCGATCAGCTTGCGCCAGTTTGCGAAGGTTTCCGCAACACCCGCGTCGGTCCAAGGGATCTCACCGGCCGTCAGAGCCGCGTGATAGTCGTATCCGTTGGTGCGCATATTCAGATAGTCAAACCAGCCACCTGCAGTCCAAAGGAACTTGGTGCCGATAGTGTAGCACTTGCGGCCAGAGTCGATGATCTTCTGACAGTTCGCGATCTCTTCGTCGAATGTCGCTGGCTCGGCCAGACCCAGCTCTTCGAAGATGTCCTTACGGTAGTAAACACCCCACTGGTAGTAAGTATATGGGACGCCCCACTGCTTACCGTCCAGAGTCATCGCACCTTTGGTAGACGCCAGGTCCGCCAGCTCTTCTTCTGCCCAGAGGTCAGAGATGTCTTCAAACAGGCCCGCATCTACGTATGGCTTCATACGGTTCGCCGCATACCAGTTCGCAACATCCGGCGGGTTCGCGCTCAGGAAGTTACGGATCTGAGTTTTATACGCTTCGCGATCGATGACGGTCAGCTCGATGTTCAGATCTGGGTGCATCGCACCAAAACGCTCTACCATGCCTTCCATAACCGCGCGTGGCGCTGGGTTGGACATGTCAGAGAAAATAACGAGGTCGCCGGACAGTTTCGCGTGGCTACCCGCAAAGGCCGCACCGGTCAGAGCAACACTGGCTGCAACAGACGCAAGCAGCGCCTTGGATTTATGGAACATGGTTTCCTCCCCTTCTGTTCCTACTCGTAAAATTTAGTTCCAAATAGTGAAACTTAGTTTTAACTATTGAAAACTCTGCTATGGGTTAATAGGATTGTCAACAGGTTTTGCGCCCCTAAGAAGGTGCGGGACTGTGGAGGAGACAAAATGAACAAGCCGGCAAATAAAGACGGTACGGTTGGTAAGGCCTTGGAAACACTGGATCTGGTGGCAGGTCTGGGGCGTCCGGCGCGGTTTACCGAACTCCTGAGTCTCAGCCCCCACCCCAAAGCAACGCTCTACCGATTCCTGCAGACGCTGACGAATCAAGGCATGCTGACCTATGACGAGGATCGCCAGACCTATAGCCTTGGTCTGCGCCTAGTGCGCATGGCGCATGCCGCTTGGAAAAGCGCGTCTTTGGCGCCGGTCGCCGAGCAAATTCTGGATGAGTTGGCGCAAGAGGTCGGCGAAACCATCCACCTTGCCCAAATGGAAAACGGACAGGTTCTCTTCGTCGACAAACGCCGCGCCACCGCGCTGTTTGAAACCCTCGCGCAAACTGGACGTGTTGCCCCTGCCCATTGCACAGGGGTCGGCAAAGCCATTCTGGCCTTTATGACGCCAGAACGTCTGGAACGCGCACTCAGACAACAGGCCTTTGTGACCTTTACGCCCGCCTCGCATGCGAGCCGCGAAAGCCTTTTGGCTGAGTTCGACGAAATCCGCAGCGCCGGCGTCGCCTTTGACCGCGAAGAACACGAAGAAGGCATCATCTCGATCGCCGCACCGATCCTTTTGCAGAACGGCAAAGTGGTCGGATCGGTCTCCATAGCCACATCAACCAGTCGCCGTTCGCTCAGCGATCTGGAAACTTTCAAACCCGCGCTCCTGCGGGCCACGCAACACATCGGAGAAGCTGCCACGGTCTGGCAGTTCCCGTCGTAATCAGTAACAGGAGACAGGACAGCATGTCAGGTGTCGCACTTTCCAATGTCATCAAGAAGTATGGCGAAACCCAGGTCATCCACGGCGTCGATCTGACAATCGAGGACGGCGAGTTCTGTGTCTTTGTCGGCCCGTCAGGCTGCGGCAAGTCCACGTTGTTGCGCATGGTTGCAGGGCTTGAGGAAACCACCTCGGGTCAGATCAACATTGGCGCGCGGGACGTGACCCACGCCGACCCCTCTGATCGCGGCGTGGCGATGGTGTTCCAGACCTATGCGCTTTATCCGCATATGTCGGTTGAGGAAAACATGGGCTTTGGCCTGCGCATGAATGGCGTGCCAAAGGATGAGATCAAAAAGAAGGTCGCCGAGGCCTCTGAGATCCTGCAGCTTGATCAGTATCTGAAACGCAAACCAAAGGCCCTGTCCGGTGGTCAGCGTCAGCGAGTTGCTATCGGCCGTGCCATTGTTCGCGGCCCCGAGGTGTTCCTGTTTGACGAACCGCTTTCCAACCTAGACGCCGAACTGCGCGTCGACATGCGGGTTGAAATCGCGCGGCTGCACAAGGAAATCGGCGCGACCATGATCTACGTGACCCACGATCAGGTCGAGGCGATGACGCTGGCCGACAAAATCGTCGTTCTGCGCGCCGGCCACATTGAGCAGGTCGGTGCACCGATGGACTTGTTCCGCGATCCAGACAACAAGTTCGTCGCGGGCTTCATCGGCTCTCCGTCGATGAATTTCCTGAATGGCGTGGTCGAAGGCGGCAAAGTCCGCGTGCCTGCTTTGGACGGCGAAGTGTTTGAGACCTCGGTCGGCCTGCCACCAGAGGGCAGCGACGTTCTGGTCGGCCTGCGCCCGCAGCACCTGAGTGTCACAGAGGCGAAATCCTCGATCACTGTCGACATTTCTGAGCAGCTAGGCGGCGTCAGTTATGAATACCTGACCACCTCCACAGGCGAGCGCGTCGTTGTCGAAAGCAAAGAGGAAGAAGTTCTGAAGTCCGGCAGCACTGTCAAAGTCGCTTACAACCCTGAAAAAGTTATGTTTTTTGACGCAAAGACCGAGCTGCGCCTGCGCTGATCGCACTAGAGCTTAGGTTTTTCCAAGCGCCATTCGTGATGGCCCGCGAAAAAGCTCAGCAACCCGCAGCGAACATTCAAAAAGGCCGCCTTTACCGGCGGCCTTTTCCTTTTGTGCGCGAGCGAACAGCGCCTTGCAGCAGCGCATGGTTTACCTCTCTGAGTTCCTCGACTAGACGTGGTGTAACGGCTTTCAGCCAGCCGCAGAGTCATTTGGTGGGAGGATATGATTTTGGCGAAACTCTTGGTGTACTACGCCCATCCGGGCAACAAATATTCCCACGCCAATAAGGCCATGGTGGATGCGGCCCAAAAGGTCAAAGACATAACTTTCGTCGACCTACTCGCGGAATACCCCCGCCACAATATCAACGTGGAACGCGAACAAGAGCGCCTGGTTGAGCACGACGTCATCCTCTTTCAATTCCCGCTGTTTTGGTATTCGACCCCGTCGATTATCAAAGAATGGCAGGATCTGGTGCTTGAGCACGGGTTTGCCTATGGGTCAGAAGGCACCGCATTGACCAGCAAAACCATGATGCTTGCGATCACGGCGGCTGGTCCGGTTGAGGCCTACTCGACTGAGGGCTTCCAGAATTTCCCGCTGCGCACCTTCCTCACTCCGCTCGAGCAAACAGCACGGCTTTGCCATATGACGTTCGCGGCGCCTTATGTGCTGCACAGCTCTCTTAAAGCACAGAGCGATGGCGGAATTGCAGACCACGCAGCTGGCTATGGCCAACTGCTGACCGCGATCCGCGACAATACCTATGATTTCGCTGCGACGATGGACAAAGACATCGTCACCCACGCCGACCTGCCGATCAAGGGAGCCTGATCCATGACCGACTTCCTCCTTCTCGCGACGATTTTCCTTGTGGCTGGTGTGATCGCCGTGCCGATTGCCTCGCGCCTCGGACTTGGGTCCGTACTGGGTTATTTGATCGCTGGCATTGTGATCAGTCCGATCCTTGGCTGGCTGCATGTCGATGTGATTTCGATCCAACATTTCGCGGAATTCGGCGTTGTGATGATGCTGTTCCTTGTTGGGCTTGAATTGGAACCGAAGCTCTTATGGGACATGCGCGCCAAACTTTTGGGGCTTGGTGGCTTGCAGGTCACCGGAACCGCAGCCGCGGTGATGGGAGTTGCGCTGCTTTTGGGACAGCCTTGGTCGATCTCTTTGGCGATCGGCTTGGTCTTTGCATTGTCGTCCACGGCGATCGTTCTGCAGACCTTGAACGAAAAAGGCCTGATGAAATCCTCTGGCGGTCAGTCCAGTTTCTCTGTGCTTTTGTTCCAGGACATCGCCGTCATCCCGATGCTCGCTTTTATCCCGCTTCTGGCCATGCCAGAGCTGATGGATCTGGCGGGTGATGCGGCGCATGGTACGGACTCGCATGGCGCAGGGCATGGAGATGCG
>JABSOU010000027.1 GCA_013215215.1 Cognatishimia sp.
CAATGACATAGGCCTCAATGACTTCGGTCTCCCCTGCGACAATCATGGCAGCAAGCGCCGCTTCCTCAGCGCAAGTGCCCACTGGATAGGCGACATTCTCAACATTTGCTCCGATGTAGATCTTCCCAGATGCTCCGCGCATGGCGGCGCCAACCTTGAAGTTCGAATAAGGCGCATAAGCGTTCTCGCGAGCGGCGGCGGCTGCTTCACGAAGGTCAGGTACCGAATTTGGCATCAGCATTGAAGACTACTCCTTTTGGGTTGAACTTGGTCAAACCTCACGGGAATGAGGGCGGCATAAATCATATGCCAAAGCTTACTTGCGCAGCTCTTTCGTTGGAATACCCATCTGTAGCGTTAATGGTCGGCTGGTTTTCCTGCTGCACAGTAGTGCCGCTTGGCTCGCATCTGCAGAAATTTCCATGCTGCAAGCGCTCGCAGCAACATTTAAGGACTTCCGCTATGGGCTCTTTCGAGCTCTTCGCTGCATTCTACATGAAGTTCCGGTTTATCCGCATACGCACCCAGCAAAGAAATCGCAGACGTGTGGTGAATTGCTGCAGAACGAATCTAAGATTCCCACTGCAGACCCTCGAACCACGCCAACATTTGCAGTTAGATCAAAGCGAATGTCCGGCGCTGCGGTGGCTATCTCTCGCGTCTAGCTCTCGGTCAACCGCTTCTCGGCGTCTTTCGCTAGTTTCCAGCTGGTCTCTAACCCCGCCTGCAGCGTCGCGTAATTCTGCTCCTCGCGCAGCAAGTCGGCCAATGTGGTGACGGACGTGAGATGTGATTTCATCAATAGCGCCACGCAATGCGCCAAGCCATTCACCTTGCTTTCGATCCTGCTGGTCGAGCGCTTCTCCAAGGCGTGCAATTCCTTGGCTGAACTCTCGCAGGCCGTCACCAACCGCTCGACGGATGCGAGCAATTCGCGTTCCAATGCTGTCAGGGTCTGTGTCATCTAGGGTTCCTTGATCTCGATACAGATGACCGGCGTCCCGGCCATGGTGCAGGTCTTCAATTCGGTCCGGTCGGGGTCCAGCGTCACCCATGTCTGCCCAGCCTGTTCGATCCGTGTCAGGCCAAGCCTCGTCATCTCCGAGCGCGTGATCAAACCCGTCCAAAACCAACTCGCGATCAGCACTGTCGCGATCCAGGATGAGACCATCACCACGATCACCCAGGGTGAGATCGTCAACCAGCGCCTGATCGTCTCGCTCCGCCTCTCCAACTCGCTCCTGCTGTCGCTCAGAAAGAACCTGATATCGGTCTCGATTGTATGTAGCGCGCTGGTCGCAATGCTGCTGAAATCGCTCCTGAAGCTCTCCAGTTGAGATGCCATCAAGGCGGCGTGGTCGCTGCGTACTGTCTCCAGGTCTGCGTTCAATTTCTCGGCGAGGCGGTTCGGCTTGCCAGTCGTCATGGAAAATCGCTCCTTTCAAACGCCAGCGCTCGCCGGTGTCAGGGTCTTTGGCGGTGATGTAATTCTTGCTGGCACGGGGGATATCAAAGCCTGCATCGGCCAAAGCATCGATCATGCTGGCGCGGTCGGTGATGGTGCCGACGCTGATCTGATCGAGGATCCAATCGTGCAGCGCTTCGCGACCTTGCGCGCGCGTCGGCGCTTCAATCGTCGCCCTCACTTCGCGAGCGCGATCTGGCTCCAAAGGGTCTGCCCAACCGTGCGTCTTGTTCATCAAATCACGCAGGCTGGAAAAGGCGTTTTCATGGCCTGGCGGTGCGATGTTCAACGCCTTGCCCGTGCTCAGCTCAAGGCGTGGCGTGCAGAAGTGCAGCTCGACATTGCCTTCATGCGAGTGGCGCACCCAGAGACAATCGTATTGATCCCTGTCCAGCCCAGCAAAGGCCAGAGCCTCAAATAGCTCAATGGCCTCTTGCTGGGCGGCGGGACTGGGATCGTCGCTGTCGGCAAAGCTGATCACACCTGCCGTGTAGCTCCATTTGTTGGAGCTCGCATCGATAAGGTCGCGGGTTTGGTCGGGGTTACCGTGCAGCACCTCAGGCAACGGGTCGCGGATCTTGGTTTGCGGTTTACTGGTGTCGTCGCGGATGAGGCGGCGGTTCTCGTCATAGGCAAGAACTTCACGCGCTGTCAGGTAGTCGACGGGTGCGGCTCCGCCGCCTGTGCCGGTGGAAAAGAACGAGATGATCATTCGCCACCGCCCGTGTGTGCCGCCACGATCTGCGCCATCTGTCGTTCGATGACCACTAGCTGCACCACGATCTTGAGCGCGTCGATCTGGTTCGCGCGGCCGGATTTGACCGCGCCGTTGATCCAGCGGGAGAGCTGATTGAGGTTGCCGCCGACACGGGCAACCGCAAAGGTCAGCTTCGGATCAACTTGGGGGACGGGCTTGCGCCGACGCGCCTCGGTCAGCCCCAAGGCCTCGCGCATCAGCGTGGCATTGGGCAGGCCAGCGGCGCGCGCCTTGGCCACAAGCGCTTCCTTTTCCGACGGTGTGCATCGAAAGATCACGCTCTCGGAAAGGCCCTCTTTGACGCCGCTTGCGTGCGTCTGGTTAGGGTTTGAAGGGGAGGCTTGCCGCCCCTCACAAGTCCCGCCGATGTAATCGGTGGGTAACCTTGCTGTTCGCTCTTCGGTTGGATCGGTTGCGGTCATGCTCTGAGCCCCGCCGCTTCGATTTCAGCTGAGCTGACTAGGTTCGCGGCTAGCAAAGCGGTCACTTGGCCGGGTGTTATGTGGCGGCAAAGGGGATGCTTGTCCGTGACCCAGTCGGCCAAACCTTTCAGCAATTCCACCTCTTTGGCTTTGCCCGCTTCTCGCGCCTCCTCAACCTCCTGAAGGTATTTCAACCAACGGCCAGAGGAGAACCAATTGTCGGAGAAGCACACCTTGGAGCGGGTGAAGCCTTCGCTCTCGGTCGCATAGGTCCGCACGGCGTCCTCGAGGTCTTTGGCGTCCACTCCGTCGGCCAGCGCTTGGCGGATCTGCGAGTTACAAACCGCTTTGCCGCGAACGCGATCCTCGGGATAGGCGGACAAAATCTTTTCTGAAACCTCATCCTCCACCGCTACCTTCGCGTGCGAAAGATTTGGTTTTTGATATGGTTTATATCTGTTCTTATAGGATTTGCCCTCTGGGGCAGATGGCTTGCCCTCAGGGGCAAATGCATCATTTTCCCTTTCGGTCGGATCGATTTGCCCATTTGGGCAAATGGAGTTGCCCAGGGCATACCAACAGGTCCGGTCATAGCGATCATCGCTGAAATTGCCCTTGATGATCAGCTCTGCACTGACCAGCTTTTCGAGCGCTGTTCGGATCTGCTTTTCGCTCAGATAGGGGAACAACTCACTAAAGGCCGAGATCGAATTGTAAGTCCAATACCGCCCGTCTCGATGGTTGCGGCGATTGGCTTGGTTCTTCTCGATCCAGAAGGTGATGTTCTGGAAAATCACCGCCGCGTTCAGGCCAACACGTCCCGCGATTTCGGGATCAAAGCTATGGCGGCTCATGATTGGCCCCCAAAATACGCACAAACGTGCGAATTTTGTACAGGTTTTGTACGAGAAATCGGTCGTTTCAGTCGATTACGGCCCGAAAGCTGACGGGACTTTTTGCAGTCTTCCGCACAACGTCCTGTAAATAAGCCATATTTTTCAGGTGGTTTTGGCGACCCCGGCAGGATTCGAACCTGCAACCTGCCCCTTAGGAGGGGGCTGCTCTATCCAGTTGAGCCACGGGGCCAGCCTGTCTGTTGGCTACCCCAATCGCACACCAAATACAAAGCGGTTTTCCTGACCACTTCCCCCTCTTTCGAAATCCAGCTAAAGGGAATGGGAAATTAGGAGCAGTCCCATGTCGATGAACAGTTTTGGCCATCTTTTCCGCGTCACCACTTGGGGTGAGAGCCATGGGCCTGCGCTGGGCGCGACGGTGGATGGCTGCCCTCCGAATGTCGCGGTGACGCCCGAGATGCTGCAGGTCTGGCTCGATAACCGCCGCCCGGGTCAGAACAAGAACACCACGCAGCGCAATGAACCCGATGCGGTGAAAATTCTATCTGGAGTGTTTGAAGGCAAATCCACTGGCACGCCGATTCAGCTGATGATCGAAAACACCGATCAGCGCAGCCGCGATTACGGCGAGATCTCTCAGACCTTCCGTCCGGGACATGCTGACATCACATACCACCAGAAATACGGCAACCGCGACTATCGCGGGGGTGGGCGCAGCTCTGCGCGGGAGACGGCCGCGCGAGTTGCCGCTGGCGGTGTGGCGCGTGAAGCGATCAAGGCACTGGTGCCGGGTCTCGAGATCAAAGGTTACATGACCAAGATGGGCGCGATGGAGATTGATCGTGAGGCTTTTGACTGGGACGCGATTGATCAAAACGATTTCTGGATCCCGCAAGGGGCCGACGTTGCGCAAAAGTGGGAAGACTACCTGCAAGCGCTGCGCAAAGAGCATGACTCCGTAGGCGCAGTAATCGAAGTCGTTGCGCGTGGGGTGCCTGCGGGTATCGGCGCCCCGATCTACGGCAAACTCGACACGGATCTGGCGGCGGCGATGATGTCGATCAATGCTGTGAAGGCGGTTGAGATCGGCGAAGGTATGGCGGCGGCAGGCCTTAAGGGCTCTGAAAACGCCGATGAGATCTTTATGGGCAACGATGGTCAGCCGGTCTATTCGTCCAACCATTCCGGCGGCATCTTGGGCGGCATTTCCACCGGTCAAGATGTGGTCGTGCGCTTTGCTGTGAAACCCACGTCCTCGATCCTCACCCCGCGCCAGTCGATCCGCAAGGACGGTAGCCCGACCGAAGTTATCACCAAGGGCCGTCATGATCCTTGCGTCGGGATCCGCGCGGTGCCGGTGGCGGAGGCGATGATGGCCTGCGTAATCCTTGATCACCTGTTGCTGCACCGNGGTCAGATCGGTGAAAATCAAGGCAAGATCGGCTGATGGACGCCCTTCGCGCAGAGCTTCGCGCGATTATTCAACGAGAAATGGAACAAGATCCGGCGCATGACATCGCGCATTTGGATCGGGTTTGGGCGAACGCCCATCGTATTGCCAAGTCCGAGCAGGGTGTGAATCTGCGCGTGCTCTTGGGGGCTACGTATTTCCACGATCTGGTGAACCTGCCTAAAGACGCGCATAACAGGTCAGAGGCCTCTCGGATGTCCGCCGAGAAAGCAACGCCGTTTTTGACCGACCTGGGGTTCACCCCGGATGAGATCAAAGCAGCGCAGCACGCGATTGCGGCCCATAGCTATTCGGCGGGAATTCCACCGCAAAGCTTTGAGGCAGAGATCCTGCGCGATGCTGATCGATTGGACGCTTTGGGGGCCGTTGGGATCGCGCGTACCTTTATGGTGGCGGGAACCATGGGGCGGCCTTTGTTGGACCCCAATGACCCGTTTGCAGCGGATCGAGATCTGGATGATCAGCTTTGGTCGATTGACCACTGGCATCTCAAGCTCTTGCAACTGCCGCATGAGATGGTGACCGAAAAGGGCCGCAAAATCGCGCGCAAGAGAGCGCGCCTTATGTTGGCCTATTTGAAACAATTGGCCAAGGAAATGGATACGGATCTGCCCGACCATTGGGCCAAGTTGTTGCAATGATTGATATTCTCTACATCGTCCTCCCGATCTACCTGGCCATCGCGCTGGGCTTCACTCTGGTAAAAACCAAAGCGTTTAGCGACAACGACATGCGCATCATTGGGCGCTTTGTGATCAACGTGGCGTTTCCGGCTTTGATCTTTCAAGCGATGGCAACGCGCCCTCTGAGCGAGGTTTTGAACGCCGACTACATGCTGCCCTATGCCCTGAGTGGTCTGGCTGTCATGGCAATTAGCTATGTGACGTTCGGCGCGCTGGGGTGGGAGACAAAAATTCGCGCGGCGGGCGTGATGGGGTCTAGCTGTCCGAACAATGGTTTTGTTGGGTATGCGTTTTTCCTGTTGGCGATGCCGGACCTTGCGCCGGTGATCCTTGCGCTCAATCTGGTGGTTGAAAACCTTCTGATTGTGCCGCTCTGCATGATGCTGATGCGCAGCGCGGAAACCGAGCGCGGTGGGGGGCTTCGTCGGATAGGGCGGATTTTCCTGTCTGTTTTGAAAACACCTTTGATTATTGCGCTTTTGACTGGGACATTGGTGAATTTCCTAAACATTCCTGTTCCGGGTCCGGCGAAACAGTTCATCAGCATTCTCGCCGCCGCTGCCAGTGCGTTGGGTCTTGTCGTGATCGGAGCGGCCTTGGCCTCCCTCCCGCCGGGCACGAGTTTTTTGCGTGCGGGTCAGGTTGTCAGTGCCAAGATCCTTCTGTCTCCGGCGATTGCCTTTGCCATCACATATGGGCTGACAGCCGCCGGCGTGATCGCTCTGTCGCCTGACCTCTATGCTGCCGTTATCCTGTCCGCTGCGATGCCGACCTTCGGGATCTTTGTCGTCTTTACACAGCGCCTATACCTCGAAGGTTTCGCGAGCCTTGTTCTCTTTGGGTCGACCCTCGGGGCCTTTGTCACCCTAAGTGCACTTTTAACTTGGTTGACCTGACCTCTTGTCATTCCCTCGCCTGAGGCGCATGGTCCGCGCGTAACCCAAAGGATCATTCATGCCTACCAGTCGCGGTATCCTGTTCAAGGTGATCGCCCTCTTTTTGTTTTCGATCATGGCGTCCCTGGTCAAAGCCTCGGCCCCGCATGTGCCGTCCTATCAGGCGGTGTTTTTCCGGTCGTTCTTTGCCATGCCGATCATCCTGATCTGGCTGGCGCAACGGCATGACTTGCGGACTGGGCTCAGGACGAAGAACCCTCTGGGGCATCTATGGCGCGGCCTGATTGGTACTTCCGCTATGGCAATGGGGTTTTCTGCCCTTGGAATCCTGNCTCTGCCAGAAGTCACGGCCATTGGGTTTGCGTCTCCTTTGTTCACGGTCATTTTGGCGGCCTTGCTTCTCGGGGAAACCATCCGCCGTTTTCGTATCACCGCGCTGGGGATTGGTTTGATCGGGGTCGGCATCATCATTGCGCCGCGATTGACGGTTTTCGAACTCGGAGGTGTAGAAGGTGTTTTGCTTTTAGGCGTGGTTTTGGCGCTGGGCTCAGCGTTCTTGCGCGCGCTGGCGCAGGTGCATGTGCGCCGTCTGGTGAAAACCGAGGAAACCGCTGCTATTGTGTTCTATTTCTCGCTGACGGCCACTTGCGCGTCATTGCTAACCATTCCCTTCGGCTGGGTCTGGCCCACACCATTGGAGTTCGTGTTTTTGATTTCGGCAGGACTGGTCGGCGGCGTGGCGCAGATTTTCCTGACCACGGGCTATCGATACGCTCAGGCGAGCACCTTGGCCCCGTTTGACTATGTGTCGATGCTTTTCGCCTTGTTGATCGGCTATTTCATCTTTGCAGAAGTGCCGACGGTCGCGACCCTTGTGGGGGCAGCCATCGTCATCGCGGCAGGGATCTTGATCATCTATCGCGAACGGCAACTGGGTCTGGAGCGCGGGAAAGCTCGGCCAAATGTAACGCCGCAGGGATAACAAAAAAGCCGGGCGATTGGCCCGGCTTTTGATGTCGTGATTTTTTCGAACTTACGCCCGCACCAAGGCCTCATAGCTTTCCGCGATATCGCGGGTGATGTCGCCGACCTCGAAGGTGTGCTCTCCGATTTGACCCACTGGAGTAACCTCGGCGGCGGTGCCGGTCAGCCAGCATTGCTCAAAGGTGCCAAGTTCCTCTGGCATGATATGGCGCTCATGTACGGTGATGCCTTTGTCCTTCAGCATTTGAATGACGGTCTGGCGGGTGATGCCGTTCAGGATCGCATCTGGGATCGGAGTGTGGACTTCGCCGTCTTTCACGAAAAAGACGTTCGCGCCGGTCGCCTCAGCCACATAGCCGCGATAGTCATAAAACAGCGCGTCCGAGCAGCCTTTGGCCTCGGCGGCGTGTTTGGACATGGTGCAGATCATGTAGAGACCCGCAGCTTTCGCAGCGGTTGGGATGGTCTCGGGCGATGGGCGTTTCCATTTCGCTATGTCGAGTTTCGCGCCCTGGAATTTCGCATCGCCATAGTAGGCGCCCCATTCCCACACCGCGACGGCCACGCGGACCGGGTTCTTGGAGGACGCAACACCCATGTCGTCACCCGCGCCACGCCATGCAACGGCGCGCACATAGGCGTCGTTTAGGCCGTTGGCCTCAAGCGCTGCGTATTTCGCAGCTTCGATTTCTTCGACGGTGTAAGGGATCGGCATATCCAGCATCTCGCCGGATTTCAGCAGACGCTCGGAATGCTCGACGCTCTTGAAGATCTTGCCGTTATACGCGCGCTCGCCCTCAAAAACAGAGCTCGCATAGTGCATCGCGTGGCTCAGGATGTGGACATTCGCAGAGCGCCAATCCACCAGTTCACCGTCCAACCAGATCTTGCCGTCGCGATCATCATATCCGCCTGCCATGGTACACCTTCCCTTAAGCGTCGCCTAAAACACTTTCATTTATGTCCGATCCGGTCATAAATGACTCCAAAACTGGAAATCGCTACCAATTCACTCTTGGAGTGTCAACAAGGCTGACGTACTGTCAGCCTGAGGCTTGCGAAGATAAGAACGGGTCAATGGCAATGGGCGACACTTACGGCGGAGAGAGCCTTTTATTCCTGACGGATGAACAGCTGCGTCAGGGAATTGAGGCGATGTATTTCGCATACCGCGGCTTTACGGCGGATCCTGATCGGATCCTTGCGACGATGGCCTATGGACGCGCGCATCACCGCGCCATCCACTTTATCAACCGCGCGCCGGGGACGACTGTGACCAATTTGCTCGATATTTTAGGGGTCACGAAGCAGTCTCTTAATCGTGTTTTGCGGACCTTGATCGAAGATGGTCTGGTCGAAAGTCATGTTGGAAAGACCGACAAGCGCGAGCGCAACTTGTATCTGACCGAGGAAGGCGTGGCCCTTGAGGCGCGGCTGTCTGATGCACAACGGGTGCGGATGCGGGCGGCTTATCGTGACGCCGGCCCAGAAGCGGTTGCAGGGTTCCGGCGGGTGCTGGAGGCCATGATGGACACCGAAATGCGCCGCAAGAACGACGCCCTAAGGGATGGAGGATCCTGATGGACCTAGAGCCACATCTGCTGATCGTTGATGACGACGAGCGTATCCGCGGCTTGCTGCAGAAATTCCTGATGCGGAACGGGTTTCTGGTGTCGGCTGCGCGCGATGCGGCCCATGCGCGGCGGATCCTGTCTGGGCTTGAGTTTGATATGATCATCCTAGACGTGATGATGCCCGGCGAGGATGGGGTAAGCCTGACCGCGGCCATTCGGGAAACTTCAAAGACGCCGATCATGTTGCTGACCGCTAAGGGAGAGACCGAGGACCGGATCAAAGGCCTTGAGGCCGGGGCAGATGATTACCTTGGCAAGCCGTTTGAACCCAAAGAGCTGTTGCTACGCATCAATGCGATCCTGCGGCGGATGCCTGAGAAATCCGAAGCGGATCTGGTGCCCAAGGTGCTGAATTTGGGTCCGATCCGCTATGACATCGAACGTGGTGAGATGTGGCAGGGTGATACGCCTGTGCGGCTGACGGCAACGGAAAACCAATTGATGAAGATCTTTTCGGCTTGTCCCGGCGAGGCGGTGAGCCGCGCGAAACTGGTCGAGGATTTGGGCCGGGACCGAGGTCAGGCACAGGAACGCGCGGTGGATGTTCAGATCACGCGCCTGCGCCGCAAGATTGAGACGGATCCCAAGCAGCCGCGTTACCTGCAGACCGTGCGGGGTGCGGGCTATATGCTGGCGCCGGATTAAACGTGCATGCGGGGGTTCGCCGATGTCGTCACGCTGCTCCATTTTGTGAGCGCCATGAGATTGCGTCGGCATTTGCTGCGTCATCACCCCGGCGCTTTGGAAAAGACAATCGCAGCGATGTTGTCCTCAAGGCTGTTGATTTGGCTCCCTTTGCCGCGCTGGTGGAATGAAGCGGTGTTACTTCAGCATGCGACGCTGTTTGAGCTCGATGCATTTCCCGTCGAAATTTTTGCGGATTATAAAGTCCTTAGTACCGTAAAAAACATGCGCCGTGGAATCGTGGTAGCGCTGTATGCGTTTGTTTTGGGGTTGGCGATTTCAACCTTTTGAGTGAACGATTGGCGAGAGTATTTTGAGCAAGATGAAAGAGGGGGCATCTTTGGCGACTGCAGTTTATTTTCATGAAGATTGTCTGAAACATGTGACGCCTGCGGGGCATCCCGAGCAGGTGGCGCGGTTGGAGTATATTGCGCGGGCTTTGGAGGGTGTATCAGCGCTGGATCGGCGTGAAGCACCCGGGTGTTCGGATGCTGATATTTTGCTCTGTCATCCACAAAGCCATCTTGATGCGATCACAGCGGCGGAGCCCGCGTCAGGGTCGATTGCTTTGGATGGCGATACGCATATGTCGCCGGGATCCGTGATGGCGGCTCGGCGTGCGGTTGGGGCGAATGTGGCGGCTGTTGATGCTGTTTTAGGCGGCGAGGTCGGCAATGCTTTTGTAGCCACACGCCCGCCGGGGCATCATGCGGAGCAGAAGACTCCGATGGGGTTCTGCCTCTTTGGCAATGTGGCGATTGCGGCGAAACATGCGATGGAGCGGCATGGGCTTAGCCGAGTGACCATCGTGGATTTTGACGTGCATCATGGCAACGGAACGCAGGCGCTTTTGTGGGATGAGCCGCGGGCGCAGTTCTTTTCAAGCCATCAAAGCCCACTATGGCCCGGGTCTGGACATCCCAATGAAACGGGTGGGCACAACAATATCTGGAACCATCCTCTTGCGCCGCATTCTACGGGTGTCGAGATGCGCAAGCTCTATGAGCGCGAGATCTTTCCGGCGATTGATCGGTTTCAGCCCGAGCTCATTCTGATTTCCGCTGGGTTTGATGCGCATGCGGATGATCCTTTGGCGCAGCTCAATTGGCAGGTGGAGGATTTTGTCTGGCTCACCCAAGAGCTCTGCAAATTGGCAAATCGCCATTGTCAGGGCCGCGTTGTCTCGACTCTGGAGGGCGGATATGATCTGAGGGCTTTGGCTGCCTCGGTGGCCGCCCATGTAGAGGTCCTGATGGAGAACGCGCAATGAGCGATACCCCTGTTTCCGAGATGTCATTTGAACAAGCAATGGCCGAGCTTGAGCAGGTCGTGGGCAAGCTTGAGCGCGGCGATGTGGCGCTTGAGGACAGCATTAAGCTTTATGAACGTGGGGCCGAGTTGAAGGCGCGTTGTGAGGCGAAGCTGAAAGAAGCCGAGGAAAAGGTCGCGGCTATCACGCTGGATGGCAATGGCGAGCCCTCTGGTTTGAAGCCTGTCGAAGGGCTTTAAGGTGTTTCAAACCCGCTTGCAGGAGGCCGCAACGGCGGTCGAAGCGCATTTACTGCAGGTGATGGCGCGGATGGGCGATCTGCCTGTTGTCGAGGCGATGCGCTATGCGACGGCGCGGGGCAAACGGTTGCGCGCGTTTTTGGTGCTGGAATCGGCGCGACTGCATGGGATTGACGCGGCGCAGGCGATCTGGCCCGCGACGGCGATTGAGGCGATGCATGCCTATTCCTTGGTGCATGATGATTTGCCCTGCATGGATGACGATGACATGCGGCGTGGGATGCCGACTGTGCACGTGAAATGGGACTACGCGACGGCGGTCCTGGCGGGGGATGCTCTGCAGACGCTGGCCTTTGAATGTGCCGCGCATATCGAGGTCAGCGACAACGCCGAGGTCCGCGCGGATCTGGCGTTGAGTTTGGCGCGGGCTGCAGGGGCGCAGGGGATGGTTTTGGGGCAGGCCTTGGATATGGCGGCTGAGACCTCTGATGTGCCTTTGACGTTGGAAGAGATCACGGCACTGCAGGCGGGCAAGACCGGGGCGCTTTTTGCCTGGTCAGCGACTGCTGGCGCACGGATGGCAGGGGCTGATACCGCTCCGCTCAAGGCCTATGCGGATGCTTTGGGTTTGGCCTTTCAGATCTGGGATGACGTGCTGGATATCGAAGGGGATGCCGAGAAGGTCGGTAAGACCTTGGGCAAGGACGAAAAGGCCGGAAAGGCGACTTTTGTGTCACTTTTGGGCATGGATGCGGCGAAATCACGCGCACGCGACCTTGTTGAATCCTGTGCCAGCGCCCTAGATCCATATGGTAGCGATGCCGATACCTTGCGAGACGCCGCCCGCTTTGTTATCGCGCGGGACAGCTAATTTTAGGGACCAGCCATGTCGGCCAGACCAGACACGCCTCTGCTTGACCGGGTGAACAAGCCCGAAGACTTAAAGCACCTCAGCGACGCCGAATTGGCGCGGCTGGCAGATGAGCTGCGGGCCGAGACGATTTCGGCGGTGTCTGAGACCGGTGGGCATTTGGGCGCAGGGCTTGGCGTTGTTGAGCTGACCGTGGCGCTGCATGCTGTGTTTGAGACGCCCAAAGACAAGCTCATTTGGGACGTGAGCCACCAATGCTATCCGCATAAGATCCTGACTGGGCGTCGGGATCGTATTCGTACCCTGCGTATGAAGGACGGTCTGAGTGGGTTCACAAAACGCTCTGAGTCTGTGTTTGATCCCTTTGGTGCGGCGCATTCCTCGACCTCGATTTCGGCGGCTTTGGGCTTTTCCGTTGCGCGCGATCTGGGTGGTCAGTGCGACGGCGGTCTGGGCGATGCGATTGCGGTGATCGGCGATGGCTCGATTTCCGCGGGCATGGCCTATGAGGCGATGAACAACGCGGGTCATTTGGGCAAGCGATTGTTCGTGATCCTCAATGACAACGATATGTCGATTGCGCCGCCTGTTGGGGCGATGTCGTCCTATCTGAGCCGCCTTTATGCAGGTGAGCCATTTCAGGAATTGAAAGCGGCGGCCAAGGGGGCTGTGTCTTTGTTGCCGGAACCCTTCCGTGAAGGGGCCAAACGCGCCAAGGATATGCTGAAAGGCATGACGGTTGGCGGGACGCTTTTTGAGGCTCTGGGTTTCTCTTATCTGGGGCCGATTGATGGGCACGACATGGAGCAGCTTTTGCCTGTGTTGCGCACGGTGCAGGAACGGGCCACCGGGCCGATGTTGCTGCATGTGGTTACGCAGAAGGGCAAGGGCTATGGCCCCGCCGAGGCGGCGCGGGATAAGGGACACGCGACGGCAAAGTTTGATGTGCCAACTGGCAAACAGCAGAAAGCGCCGAGCAACGCGCCGAGTTACACGAGCGTCTTTGGCCAGACCCTGACCGAGATGGCGGCGGAGGACGATAAGATCGTCGCAGTGACGGCGGCGATGCCGGATGGCACTGGCTTGAACCTTTTTGCAGAACGCTACCCGAGCCGCTGCTTTGATGTGGCGATTGCCGAGCAGCATGGGGTGACTTTCTGCGCAGGGCTCGCGGCGGGGGGTATGAAGCCCTTCTGTACGATGTATTCGACCTTCCTGCAGCGCGGCTATGATCAGGTCGTGCATGATGTGGCGATCCAGCGCCTGCCGGTGCGATTTGCGATTGACCGTGCTGGGCTTGTGGGTGCCGACGGTGCGACCCACGCGGGAAGTTTTGACATCGCCTATATGGCGAACCTGCCGGGCATGGTTGTTATGGCCGCGGCAGATGAGGCGGAGCTTAAGCATATGGTCGCGACGGCTGTGGCGCATGACGAAGGTCCGATTGCTTTCCGCTATCCACGTGGTGAAGGCGTGGGCGTTGAACTGCCGGAGCGTGGCGAAGTGCTGGAGATCGGCAAGGGCCGCATGATCCAAGAGGGTAAACGCGTGGCGCTCGTGTCCTTTGGGACGCGTCTGGAAGAGGTGCGTAAGGCGGCAGAAGCTTTGGCGGCGAAGGGTATCACGCCAACGATTGCAGATGCGCGATTTGCCAAGCCGCTCGACCGCGACATGATCCTGAGCCTGGCTGCGAACCACGAAGCGCTGATCACCATCGAAGAAGGTGCAGTCGGAGGCTTTGGCTCTCATGTGGCGCATTTGTTGGCCGAAGAGGGTGTCTTTGACAATGGGCTCAAGTACCGCTCAATGGTGCTGCCGGATATCTTTATCGATCAGGCCAGCCCGCGTGACATGTATGAGGTCGCGGCCATGAATGCCGAGCAGATCGAGACCAAGGTTCTGGATACTCTGGGTATCGCGCAGATCGGCAACAAAAGCGCCTGAGGCCACCCTAGAATTTGAGTACTTTTAGCAAGATGAAACCTATTTGGTTTCTTCCTCAAGCATCGCGTGCAGGGCTGATTTGAAGTCAGGATACTTCAGCGTCACGCCCAGCTCGTCCTTGATGCGATCATTGCGGACGCGTTTGCTGTCGGAATAGAAGCTGCGGGCCATTGGGCTCATCTCTGCCTCTTCAAAAGGGACGGCAGGCGGGGGCTCCATGCCGAGGAGGTGGGCGGCGTATTCGATGACCACTTCGGGCGGCTGTGGGTCGTCGTCGCAGACGTTGTAGATGCGGCCCGGGTTGGGCGCGTTGATTGAGGCTTCTAGGACCTGCGCGATGTCATCCACATGGGTGCGCGAGAAGATCTGGTTTTTCTTGATCACGCGCTGGGCCACACCTTTGCGCAGTTTCGCAAAAGGTCCGCGACCGGGGCCGTAAATGCCTGCCAGACGGAAGACATGGACCGGAAGGTCGGGGATATTCATCCACTCTTGTTCCGATTTCACACGGCGTTGGCCGCGTACTGTGGCGGGTTCTGTTGGGGAGGTTTCGTCCACCCAGCCTCCGTCATGGTCTCCGTACACGCCCGTGGTGGAGAGATAGCCAACCCACTCAAGATTGGACGCGACTTTGGCGATGGTGTCGTAGGCCTCGCGCAAAATTGGATCGCCCTCGGCATCTGGGCCCGCGGATGTCAGGAGGTGGGTTGCTTCCGCGAGCGGCTGTCGAATGTCAGACGGCCACAACAGAGGTTCCACGCCCTGCGCCTCAAGCTGCGCGAATTTTTCCGGCTTGCGGGTCGTTCCGATCACGCGCCAGCCTTGGGGCACTAGTCGGTCTGCCAAAGCTTGTGCTGAAAACCCATGTCCTAGGGAAAGAAGTGTCTTGTTCATGCGCCTCAACCTGATCTTTTGCGCCCTTGGTTACAAGGCCGCGACGCTTGATTTTGCTCGGAAAAGCAGGTCATTTTGCCTCATGAGTAAAGATCAAGCACCTGGACTTGGGGCCGCCTACGCGCTGCAGACGCCCGAAGATTCCGTCCGCCTCTATGCGGATTGGGCCGACAGCTATGACAGCGACTTTGTGGCGACGTCCGATTATATCCTGCACATCCAGGTCGCCCGCATATTTGCGCAGCAGGGAGGCGACGGGCCGGTTTTGGATATTGGAGCGGGCACAGGCAAACTCGCAGAAGCCTTGGCTCAGAATAAAATTGGTCCAATCGACGCGACCGATATTTCTCAGGAAATGCTCGACGTTGCCGCGGCCAAAAATATCTATCGCACCCTCTTTACCGGCGACCTCACTCAGCGCCTTCCGGTCGACGACGGCACCTATCGTGGGATCGTCAGTTCGGGCACATTCACCCATGGCCATGTCGGTCCAGACGCGCTGGATGAGGTGATGCGGATCACAAGTTCCGATGGATTGATTTGCTTGTCGATCAATGCCGAGCATTATGAGGCGCAGGGTTTTGCGGCCAAGATCGAGAGTTTGATGCCTCAGATAACTGATCTGCAGCTGCCCCAACTTCCGATCTATGGGCCCAACAGCACGTCAGATCACAAAGACGATCTGGCCGTCATCGCGACCTTCCGAAAAGCCTGAGTTCATCTTGCCAAAAATACTCAAAATCCAACCAATGCGTCAGGCAGCAAGCATCTCGTCCGTGCGTATGCAGCGCATCCCGGCATAAAACCCGTCCAGAATATCCTGAAACACGGCAGGCGCACCATCGACGCGCGAAAACAGCGTCGCCATGCTTTGCACTTTGCGTGCATCAATAGGCCCTAATACCGCCTCAGGCGCAGCTCTACGATGTGCCATCAGCGCCATGCACAGCTCAACCAAACGTGGACCCAAGAGTGGATGTGCCAAATAAAAACGAGCCTCGCTGAGGTCAGCGAGGCCGTATTTGACTGATTTCACCGATGTCCCAAGGCCACGCAGCTGTGGGAATTCCCACCAGATCCAATGGCTCAGCTTTAGACCTGCCCGCATTTCGGACAGGGCCTTGGCGTGGGTCAGCTCCTGAGGGCCGAGAAATCGTTCTAAATCATTTGGTCCGTTCAACGTCCCTTCCAAACCGGATCGCGCTTTTCGGCAAAGGCCTTGGCGCCCTCCAGCTGGTCCTCACTGGCATAAAGCACGTCCACCGTGCGCAGCTGGCGTTTGGTGATGCGGTTCATCGCATCCTGGAACTTGCTGTCTTCGGCGTCGCGCACAACTTCTTTGATCGCAGCATAGACCAGCGGCGGGCCAGAGGCCAAGAGGCGCGCGAGCTCCCAGGCGCGGTCCATCAGCTGATCTGCGGGAACGATCTCGTTGACCAGACCCCAGCGGTTGGCTTCTTCGGCGTCAAACCAGCGACCGGTCAGCAGAAGTTCCATCGCGATGTGATAGGGAATGCGCTTTGGCAATTTGATCGACGCCGCATCGGCCACCGTGCCCGACCGGATTTCGGGAAGGGCAAAGGTCGCGTGGTCCGCGGCGATGATCATATCGGCAGAGATCGCCAGCTCCAGACCGCCACCGCATGCGATGCCATTGACGGCTGCGATCACTGGCTTGTTCAGATCGCGCAATTCCTGCATGCCGCCGAAACCGCCGACGCCATAGTCTCCGTCGACTTCGTCACCATCAGCCGCGGCCTTCAGATCCCAGCCCGGGCAGAAGAATTTCTCGCCACCGCCGGTGATGATCGCAACACGCAGCTCTGGATCGTCGCGGAAATCGGCAAAGACCTGACCCATGATGCGGCTGGTGGCCAGGTCAATCGCATTGGCCCTTGGGCGATCCAGAGTAACTTCGAGGATCGCGCCTTCGCGGCGGGTTTTGACAGGGCTGTCGGTCATATCGTTTGTCCTTCCAACGAAAATGGGTCGAAATCCGCATCCTTATGCGGTGTGTATTCCGCCCAAAGCGCTGCGTCTTTTGCAGCCTTCGGGCCAAGGGTTTTTTCAATCACGGCAAGGCTCATATCCATGCCAGCGGACACGCCCGACGAGGTCAGGATATTGCGGTCCTCTACCCATCGTGCCTCGGGTTGCCAGTCGATGCCTGATGGAGAGTGATCAACCACCCAATCAAAGGCGCGTTTGTTCGTCGTGGCGCGACGGCCGCGCAAAATGCCTGCGCTCGCAAGCAACAGCGACCCGGTGCAAACACTGGTCACCAGCTCTGCCTGTGCCGCTGCCTTGTTGAGCCAGCTCAACAGGACCTCATTGTGACGTGCAGAGCGCGTGCCTGTGCCACCCGGAACCAAAAGGATGTCATAGCGGATCGGATCGGCGATGGAATGGTCGGGCACAACTTTTGGTCCGCCCGAGGATTTCACTTGCGCACGGGTTTCAGCGACGGTCAGGATCTCGAATTCCTCGCGGTGCATCGAAAACATCTGAAGCGGCCCGAACAAGTCGAGCATTTCAAAGTCTGGAAAGAGCACCGCTCCGATTTTGCGCATGGGTTAGTCCTTTCGGCGGATCAACGCGTCGACCGCGACCGCAGTTTCGGCGGTGCAGAGCAGCGGGTTGATCTCGATCTCCTCGAGCCCTTCGGCGTTTGCCATGACATAGTCCTGCACCGCACGGATAGCTGCAAGCACGGATGTCATATCCGCGGGTGCCGCGCCGCGATAGCCGTTGAGCTGTTTTGCGATGCGCAGCTCCGAGAGCGCCTCGGTGATCTCGGCGTCACTGGCAGGCACCAGCAAAGAGCGTCCGTCCTGCAGAAGTTCGGTCAAAGTGCCACCCGCTGCGAGTGTCAGGACAAAGCCATGGGCCGGATCTTTGACCACTCCGACCAAGAGTTCGGCGATGGTGCCGTCCACCAGCTCTTCGACCAGCCATGTCTCGCAAGGCATGGCATGTGCAGCGTCGATGGCCTCTTCTTTGGTACCGCGCGCGAGATAGACGCCGCCAACGTCAGACTTGTGGGCGAGGCCTTCGGCTTTGATCACGCAGGGCATGCCAACCGCGTCGATGGCTGCGGGAAGGGCGTCTTTGCCAGGGGCTTGCTGCGCTTTGGGGATGCGGAGGCCAAAGCCAGCGAGGGCGGTTTTGGCCTCGGCTTCGTTGACCAATTCAGGTGTAACCGTCGGGGTCGGCAAAAGCAGGGGGGCACGCTCTTCGCTTGGGCTCATCGCTGCGGCTTCGCAGGCGGCCATGGCCTCATTTAGGCCGGAAAAGGCGACGATGCCCGCTGCGGTCAGCTCTTGGGCCAGGTCTTCGGGCAGGAGTTCTGGCAGGGTGGCGACGAGGCCAAAGTTGCCGCCAGTTTGCTCTTTGGCGGCAATGAGGGCTTTGACGGTTTCAAGCCAATCTTCAGGATCACCGCGATCCGTGCGGGGCAAGTCGAGGATCAGCATCGTCATGGCGAGCTGCGGGTCGACCATCGCTGCGAAAGTTTTGGTCAAGGCAGGGACATCGCGCCAGATATAGGTGTGATAGTCCAGCGGGTTGGCCAAGGCGACCATCGGGCCGAGGGCGTCGCGCAGGTCGGCTTTCTGGCGGTCATTCAGCGGCGGAAAGACAAGATCGCGGCCATGGGCGGTATCGGCGGCCAAGCTGGCTTCGCCGCCCGAACAGCTCATTGTGGCGATTGTATTGGAGAGCAGAGGCCCCGTCACATGCAACAGCTTCAACGTTTCAAGGAAGGACGCGAGGTCATCCAACCGCGCAATCCCAAGACGTTTCAAAAGCGCTGCGGCGCCCGCGTCTCCGCCCGCAAGCGAGGCAGTATGAGACACAGTCGCCGCTTGCGCCTGCGCAGACTTACCAACTTTGATGGCAACGATCGGTTTGTTCACGGATTTCGCGTAGGCCGCGAGCTCTTCCCAAGCGCGCAGATCGCCGAAGCCTTCGATGTGCAGACCTAGGGCTGTAACGCGCGGATCATCCAGCAGCCCGCGCCCGAGTTCGGCGATGCCGATCTGGGCCTGATTGCCGGCTGTGATCATATAGGCAATCGGCAGGCCTCGGTTCTGCATGGTGAGGTTGATGGCGATGTTTGAGCTTTGGGTGACAATGGCGGCACCTGTCTCAGCACTTTGACCGCCTTGCTGGTCAGGCCACAGCAGCGCGCCATCGAGGTAGTTGATAAAGCCATAGCAGTTTGGGCCGAGGATAGGCATATTTCCGGCGACGGCGAGCAGTCGGTCCTGTAGGCCGGCCGCGTTTTCGTCTTCCGCAGAGGCCTCAAGGAAACCCGAGGCAAAACAGACCGCGCCGCCTGCACCCATGGACGAAAGTTGGCCGACCAGGTCCACAGTGATGAACCGGTTCACACCTAGAAAGACGGCGTCTGGCGCGGAAGGCAGGGCCGCAAGATCTTTGAAGACGGGCAAGCCAGCGAGTTCTTCGGCTTTAGGGTGTACGGGCCAGATCTCGCCCTGAAAGCCCATCTTTTGGCATTGTTCGATGACAGCCGCACACCAGGCGCCGCCTCCGACGACGGCAATGGATTTCGGGCGAAGAAGTCGAGAAAGATCTCGGGTCATGTCTTTGGCTCACTTTTGGCGCAGAAGGTTCGAGCCTCCGGCGGGGATATTTTTGGCAAGAGAATAAGGTTTTCTTAACCAAGTCTCTGCATCGTCATTGTCGCGGTACAGGCGGGGACGCCGATGGCCGTGCAAGGGAAAGAGGTTCTCTTTCTTGGGGGGTGCCAGAAGGCGCCCCTATTTCTCTTGCGACAAATATCCCCGCCGGAGGCAGTCTTAGGGTGCGTCTGCAAGGTCCAGATGACCCAGATCGCGCGTGGGTTCGATGATGTCTCGGACCCGTTGTTTCAGCTCTTTGGCGTCTGGAAAGCCACCGTCGCGTTTGCGTTCCCAAATCAGCGTGTTGTCGAGGGTGATCTCGAACACGCCGCCGATCTCGCCGGGCACCAAAGTGACGCCGCCGAGATCGTCTTTGAAGGTCTGCAAAAGCTCTTGCGCCATCCACCCGGCACGCAAAAGCCAGTTGCACCCGATGCAATAGGTGATCGTCACAACTGGCTTTGCGGCTGGGGTATCACACATGATCAGGCGCCGACCGGACGCAGCATTTCGCGGCTGATGATGTGGCGCTGGATCTCGGACGTGCCTTCCCAGATCCGTTCCACACGGGCGTCGCGCCAGATGCGTTCCAGAGGCAGCTCGTCCATCAGGCCCATGCCTCCGTGGATCTGGATCGCTTCATCCGCAATCATCGCCAGCGCTTCGGTTGCCTTAAGCTTCGCCATGGACATATCGGACTCAGTCACGGTGCCTTGCTCAAACTTCCAGCCGCCGTTCCAGGTCAGAAGCTCTGCGGCTTTCAGCTCGGTCGCCATGTCCGCTAGTTTAAAGGAGACACCCTGGAATTTGCCAATCTGTTGGCCGAACTGTTTGCGTTCGGCGCAATAGTCGATGGAATGCTGCAGTGCGCGTTCCGCGCGGCCCAAACAGGTTGCCGCGACTTGCAAGCGGGTTGCGCCCAGCCAGTCGTTGGCCACTTGGAAGCCCTTGTGGACTTCGCCCAGAACCGCAGAAGCAGGCAGGCGGCAGTCGTCAAATTCCAGAACCTGGTTGGTGTAGCCACGGTGGGACACGTTGCGATAGCCTTCACGGACGGTGAATCCTGGCGTGCCTTTGTCGACGAAGAAAGCCGTGATCAGTTTCTTTTTACCGCGTGGGGTGTCTTCTTCGCCGGTCGCCATAAAGACGATCGCAAAGCCCGCAATATCAGCGTGAGAAATGAAGTGCTTGGTGCCGTTCAGGATCCAGTCGTCGCCGTCCTGACGCGCGGTGGCCTTCATGCCGCGCAGGTCAGAGCCCGCATCAGGCTCGGTCATCGCGAGGCAGTCCCAGGTCTCGCCCTTCATGCAAGGGTAGAGGTATTTTTCTCTTTGCTCATCGGTGCCGGCGAGCAGGATGTTGGATGGGCGCGCAACGCCGGTCCAATGCAGCGCATAGTTGGTGCGGCCGAGCTCTTTTTCATACATCAGCCAGGTCAGCGTATCGAGGCCAGCGCCACCGACTTCCTCGGGCATGTTCGCCGCATAGAGGCCCGCTTCCATTGCCTTTTGCTGCACGTCTTTGATGATGTCCATATCCAGATGGCCGGTGCGTTCGATTTCGGCTTCATGCGGGTAGAGTTCATTCTCTACAAAAGCACGCACCGTATCTTGGATCATTTGTTGTTCTTCAGTGAGGCCGAAGTGCATGGCAGAATCTCCTATTCGTTTGCGCGCAACATGCCGCTCTTGACCAAGGGTATCATGCAGAATTAGATCTAAATCATGCCGAATTGGACAAAATCAACATCCGAGACCGAGACCTTCGATATCCTTCTGTTTGACGGATTTTCGAACCTATGTCTTGCCAATACGATTGAGCCGCTCAGGGCGGCCAATATGATTTCGGCAAAGCCTTTGTATCATTGGCGGATATTAACGCTGTCAGGAGAGCCCGCGACCAGTTCGAGCGGGTTGCGCGTGACGCCGGATGCGCATCTTGGGCGGCAAACGGGGGCTGTTTTGGCGGTGATGCCGTCCTATGGGTTTCGGGAGCTGGCCGGATGGCGTACGCAAGCCGCTCTGCGCGCGGCCGCTGCGCGATATCCGGTGATTGCGGGGCTTGATACGGGCGCCTGGTTGATGGCTGTGGCGGGGCTTTTGGCGGGCTATCGGGCCACTATTCACTGGGAGGAACTCACTAGCTTTGCCGAGAGGTTTTCCGATGTTGATGTGCTGCGCGAACGCTTTGTAATCGACCGCGACCGCATTACCTGTTCCGGCGCGAGGGCTGCGTTTGACCTGACCTATCATCTCATTGGCGACACCCATGGACAGGCGCTTGCGCTTGAGGTCGGGCAACTTTTGATGGCGCGCAATAAGAACGCCAGCGGAGAGCTGACGACGGTAGATCAGGCGATCTCTTTGATGTCTGCGAATTTGGAGCAGCCGCTGAAAATCGCGGAGGTTGCGCGGCATTGCGGGCAAACGCAGAAGTCCTTGGAAACGCGGATGCAATCGACTTATGGGGCCAGCCCGCGCACGATCTATCGGCGCTTGCGCCTAAATCAGGCGCGCAAACTGTCGCGCGAGACCGATCTGTCGGTGCGTGAAATTGCTTTGCGCTGTGGGTATGATGACCCGTCGGCCTTTACGCGCGCTTTCAAATCAGAGTTTGGCGCGACGCCGCGGGATCTCCGGTCCTGATTTTTGCGCGAACAGTCTTTCGCTTTGCGTTGAAAGAGAATTTGCAAAAGCTTCATTTTCCCATGCTTGAACCGCCCAATGTCTCGTGACAGAGTGGGACATGGAGCAACAAAAATTAAAAACATGGGCCGAAAGCGCCCCCCGCCTCATCAACACTGCCGCTGGCCGCACCCCCGCCGATTTGGTGATCAAATCTGGCCGCTGGGTGAATGTGCATACGCGCGAAATTCTAGACGATCATGACATCGCCATTGCCGAGGGCCGCATTGCTTACGTAGGCCCCGACGCGGGCCATTGCATCGGCGAGGATACAGAGATCATCGAGGCCGAGGGTCGCTATATGATCCCGGGCCTGTGTGATGGGCATATGCATATAGAATCGGGCATGCTGACGCCTGCAGAATTTGCCCGTGCTGTGATCCCGCACGGCACCACAACCATGTTCACGGATCCGCATGAGATCGCGAATGTGCTGGGCCTAGAGGGCGTGCGGATGATGCATGACGAGGCGATGATGCAGCCCGTCAATATCTTTACCCAAATGCCAAGCTGCGCGCCCTCTGCGCCCGGGCTGGAAACGACAGGCTATGAGATTACGCCTGAAGATGTCACCGAGGCGATGAATTGGCCCGGCATCATAGGCTTGGGCGAGATGATGAACTTCCCCGGTGTGATCAATGCCGACCCCAAGATGCTGGCCGAAATGGCGGCGACGCAGGCGGCTGGCAAGACCATTGGTGGCCATTATGCTTCGCCCGATCTGGGCCCGAACTTCCATGCCTATGCGGCCGGAGGTCCTGCGGATGATCACGAAGGCACGTGCGAGGCCGATGCGATCATGCGGGTGCGTCAGGGGATGCGCTCGATGATGCGGTTGGGGTCTGCGTGGTATGACGTCGAAACGCAGATTACGGCGGTGACGGAAAAGGGTCTGGATCCTCGGAACTTCATCCTTTGTACGGATGACTGCCACTCGGGAACCCTGGTCAATGACGGCCATATGAACCGCGTCGTGCGCCATGCAATTGACTGCGGCTGCGACCCTGTGGTGGCGCTTCAGATGGCGACGATCAATACGGCGACGCATTTCGGATTAGAGCGGGAATTAGGCTCTATTACACCCGGAAGGCGCGCAGATGTAATCCTGACGTCGGACCTGAAAACGCTTCCCATCGAGCATGTAATGGCCCGTGGCGTGACCATTGCGAAGGATGGGGAAGGGTTGGCGGATTGCCCGCACCTCAACTGGCCAGACCATGCGCGTAAGACCGTGCATCTAGGTAAAACCCGCGTTGCAGAAGACTTCCACATCAAAGCGCCCGAGGGTGCGAATGCGGTGACTGCGAATGTCATTGGGGTCGTTGAAAACCAGGCGCCCACGAAGGCGTTAAAGGCCGAACTGGCTGTCGAAAATGGTCTCGTTCAAATGGACGTTCAGAAAGACGTCTGCCAGATCGCTTTGGTCGAGCGTCACCAAGCGCTCGGCACTACGGTGAATGGGTTTGTCAGCGGCTTTGGCTATGAGGGTCGCATGGCCATGGCCTCGACTGTCGCGCATGACAGCCACCACATGATCGTCGTCGGCACAAGCCACGAAGACATGGCGCTTGCGGCCAATCGGTTGGGCGAAGTCGGCGGCGGGGTGACTGTCTTTAAGGACGGCAAAGAGATCGCTTTGGTCGAACTGCCCATCGCGGGTCTCATGTCTGATGAGCCCGCGAAAACAGTCTCTGCAAAGGCGCAAAACATGGTTGAGGCGATGGAGGCTTGCGGCTGTACTCTGAACAACGCTTATATGCAGCATTCGCTTTTGGCGCTGGTCGTGATCCCCGAAATCAGGATCAGCGACCTTGGCCTTGTGGACGTGACCAAATTTGAAATGACTGATGTAATTGAGGCCGCGCAATGACGCCCGTATCTCTTCCGATTGAAACCGTTGTGGCGACACCGACCAAGAGCTTTACCGATGCCAAGGCTGCTGTTGATCGCCTCTGCAGCCTTTATGCGGAGGCCACCGAATTTCTGACAAAGAAATTCACGACGACTTTGGCCAATGGCCCCGAGGGTCGCCGTATCCGTGCGTTCTATCCAGAGATCCGGATCACCACGACCAGCTTTGCAGGCATCGACAGCCGCCTGTCCTTTGGTCACGTCGCCGAACCCGGCGTCTATGCGACCACCGTTACACGTCCCGACTTGTTCCGCCACTATCTGGAACAGCAGATTGGTCTGTTGATCGAGAACCACGGTGTTGGCGTTGAAATCGGCTATTCGGACACGCCCATCCCAGTGCATTTCGCGGTGCCCAGCGATGTCGAAGTCCCGCAGATGGGCTCTGCCAGCTTTCCATTGCGCGACATCTTTGATGTGCCGGATCTCGACACAACAAATGATGACATTGTGAATGGCGTGAATGTCACCAAGGACGGTGAAGCGCATCCTTTGTCCCCGTTCACAGCGCAGCGCGTGGATTACTCGCTCGCGCGTCTGGCGCATTATACCGCCACGGCGCCCGAGCATTTCCAGAACCATGTTCTCTTCACGAACTACCAGTTCTATTTCAGCGAGTTTGAGGCCTATGCCCGCAAGATGCTCGCGGATCCCGACAGCGGCTACACGAGTTTTGTCTCGACTGGAAACCACGAGATCACGACGGCAGATGCCGAGATTCCGATGGTCGAGAAACAGCCGCAAATGCCGACCTACCACCTGAAACGCAAGAATGGGTCGGGAATCACGCTGGTGAATATTGGCGTCGGCCCGTCGAACGCGAAAACGGCGACGGACCATATCGCGGTTTTGCGTCCTCATGCGTGGTTGATGGTCGGTCACTGCGCAGGGCTCAGGAATTCCCAAAGCCTTGGCGATTTTGTCCTCGCCCATTCCTACTTGCGCGAAGATCACGTGCTGGATGATGACTTGCCGATCTGGGTGCCGATCCCGCCGCTTGCCGAAATTCAGGTCGCGTTGGAAAACGCCGTTGCCGATGTCACCGAACTTTCGGGCTTTGAGCTGAAACGCATTATGAGAACCGGCACAGTCGCTACCATCGACAACCGCAACTGGGAACTGCGCGAAACATCCGGTCCCGTACAGCGCCTCAGCCAGTCGCGCGCCGTCGCTTTGGATATGGAGAGCGCAACGATTGCCGCCAATGGGTTCCGGTTCCGTGTGCCCTACGGCACGCTTCTTTGTGTGTCAGACAAGCCCCTTCACGGAGAACTCAAGTTACCGGGCATGGCCAGTGACTTTTACAAGACGCAGGTTGCGCGCCATTTGTTGATTGGAATCCGTGCGATGGAGTCCCTTCGGGATATGCCATTGGAACGTTTGCATTCGCGGAAATTGCGGTCATTTGACGAAACCGCCTTCCTCTGATGCAAATTTTCTGTGGATAACCCAAGGAAACTTGCGATTTTCGGCTGATTTCAGCGTCAATCGCTCAGCATTTCGTTGTGTTCGTCGCGAAAAGCCCTTTAAATGTTGGCGATGAGGCCCAAAACACGGGCAGACTTAAGGAGACCATAAAATGGCAAAACCGATGACCAAAACTCAGCTCGTCGCCGCTCTGGCCGAGGAAATGGGGTCTGACAAAAAATCCGCTGGTGCAGCTCTGGACGCCGTATGCGCGCTGATCACCCGCGAAGTTTCTGGCGGTGGCGCAGTCACCCTACCAGGTGTTGGTAAAATTTACTGCCGCGAGCGCCCAGAGCGCATGGTGCGCAACCCAGCCACCGGCGAGCAGATCAAGAAAGAAGCAGACAAGGTTGTGAAAATGACCATCGCCAAAGCGCTGAAAGACAGCGTGAACGGCTAAGCTCTGGCTTACCTGTTTATGAGAGAGGGTCGCTTCGGCGGCCCTTTTCTTTTGCCGCATCGCCATATTCCAGCCAAGCGCGGTGATCGGGCGAAAGATGTGTGTCGATCATCGCGTCATATGCGGCTATCTCTTCGGTCGTGAGAACATCTTGCCACTGTCCTTGTTTGCCGCTGTGAAAAAAGCCTGCGTCTGATTTGAAAAATCCCTTGCCGCCAGACGGCGCAAAACGTTCCGCATTGGCTTTCATATTTCCAAACGTTGCGGCTTGGACCAGCTTTTCCATCTGATCTGCTGGGTGATCCACGCCTAGAATTGAGGCAACCTGTGCCACGCATGTGGTGAGGTCTCGGTTCATATCCGCATAGTGGAACAGGGTCACATTCGGCAGGTCAGCAACCTTAAGCGCCGCTTCATAATGCCGAAGTAGAAGTATATGGGCAAGCGGCATGAAATCCATGTCGAACCCCTCGGGGCCTCCATCCAAAAACCGGCGAAACGCAATGCGCGCCGGATCCTCTTCGGGATACCACATATCAAAGAGCCGGAGTGGCACATTGCGCACGTGATGCCTGAACGAAATATGCGCATCCAACGGGTGGCGAAGAACACAAATATATTGGGCGTTCTCATCCAGCGGCAGCCCATCCAGAGGCGTATGACTTTTCATGCTGCGGCGATGCTCCATAGCGTCTAGCCGCGCCGCCACGTCGTCCATATCGCGCATCCTGATGTCGACCCAGGGCATCTTGATCGACAGATCCGTTTCTACGTCAGGATCGCCAGACAACAGCAAAGCCACGATCGTTTGCATNCAAGTAGTGCCGCATTTCGGAGGCGTCACGACAATCACGTCATCAGAGCGCAGCGTCACCCGATCCCAGCGGCGATTGTCCGTCAAAGGGCCGAGATAAAGCTGTCGTGCCAAATTGAAGCCTCCGGGTTACGCTGTGTCCATGACCCGCCGCAAAATCGCTAACGCGTCGGCGGTTTCTTCCTCGTTCATACCACAATAGCCCAGAACCAAGCCGTTCCCTTTGGGCGTGCCCTCATAATAGCGCGACAGAGCTTGCACCGTTACACCGGCTAGGGCGGCAGCCTCTTCAACGTGGCGGTCGTTCAGATGTGGCTTCAAATGCAGCGCGATCTGCATGCCCGCTTGATGATCTGTGACCGATCCAACATCCGAAAAATCCCGCGCGAGCACCTCAAGTAAGAACGCACGCCTGCGACCATAATGCCGCCGCACGCGCCTGAGGTGGCGATAGAAATCCCCACTCTCCATGAACTCTGCAAGGGGCGGTTGCGGCGTGACGCTGGCCTTGCTGCCAAACCGCCTAAGCGTCTCGGCAAAGCGATCTCTCAGATCGAGCGGAGGGATCACATAGCCCAGCCTGAGGCCTGAGGAAAAAATCTTGGAAAAACTGCCGACATAGATCGTGCGGTTTAACCCGTCAAAGCCCGCCATGGCCGGGATCGGACGTCCTGCAAAACGAAACTCACTGTCGTAGTCATCTTCGACAATCCAGCTCTCGGTGGCGGCGGCCCAGGCCAGAAACGCCTGCCGTCTATTCGCCGACATCGTGCCACCGAGCGGGTATTGATGCGACGGGGTCAAAACGGCGAGCGCGGCGCTTTGATCCGGCACGCAAGCGCCCTGATCGTCCAACGCCATATCCACGGTGCGCATGCCCATAGCCTCAACTTGCCTGCGCATCGGTTGATAGCCGGGGTTTTCCAGAGCAACGGGATCGCCCGCGGTACTAAGGGCGCGCAGACACAGCTCTAGCCCTTCGATGGATCCGGCCGTCACGAATATCTGTTCCGGTGCAGCGCGCACCCCCCGCCATTCACGCACATGGTCCGCAATCGCCCGCCGCAACGCTGGGTAGCCTTGCAAAGACTGCGAGACCAAGAGGTCCTCAGGCCGACGCCGCGCCACGCGCGCCACTGTTTTGGCCCAGCTGCGATAGGGAAAGAGTCGCATGTCAGGATTGCCTGACAGAAACCCATAAGGCGGATCCTCGGGGGGAATACTTGTGAGGTCAGATTCCGCTGGAACAGGGTCGATTTCCGGTGTTTCCGTCACGCAGACCTCATAGCCCGCGCCCTGACGCCCTTCGATGTAGCCTTCGGCCACCAACTGCTCATAGGCGGTGACAACGGTCGAACGTGACACACCCAAATCCTGTGCAAAGCTGCGGGTGGCGGGTAGGCGTGTTCCCTTCGGTTTCGCGCCACCGCGAATATCCTGACGTAGTGCATCGCAGATCTGTTCGAAAACCGGGGTTTTCCGAGTGCGGTCGATGGTAAAGGCAAGCCAGGTCGAGGACATGATATTGGTCTGATCAAATTTTGCGAAATTGGGTGTTTATCCAAGACCTATATCATGTGAGGACGGCGCAAAGATCAAGGACTCACTCATGACGCGCGAAAATCATCTTGGCCAACCCATCGGAGATCCGGTCCCTGCCTGGACCGGCGCTAAGTGGCCTGAACGCCAAACCCTGACGGGGCGCTATTGCTCTGTTGCACCCCTGTCGGCAAAACGCCACGCAAAGGCGCTTTATGAGGCCTACGCGCAGGATCAAACGCAGGCGACATGGACCTACATGTATGTTGGCCCTTCGAGACCTTCGAGACCTTCGAAGCCTTTGAAGCGTTGATCGCTGAGTACGAGGTGGCAAAGGATCCCCATTACTACGCCATCCTTGATGCATCAGGCGCCCCTGTTGGCATCGCCAGCCTCATGCGGATCAACCCAGACGCTGGCAGCATCGAGGTCGGCGGGATCGCCTATTCGCCCGCTCTGCAGCAAACACCGGCGGCGACCGAAGCCATGAGCCTTTTGATGTCCTATGCCTTTGAAACGCTCGGCTATCGTCGATACGAATGGAAATGCGATGCGCTGAATGCGCCATCCCGGCGGGCGGCTGAACGTCTTGGGTTTCAATTCGAAGGCATCTTTCGTCAGGCGCTCGTNTATAAAGGCCGCAACAGAGACACCGCGTGGTTTGCCCGCACCGATCAAGACTGGCCCGCCATCAAATCAG
Organism: Cognatishimia sp.; assembly: GCA_013215215.1. GTDB lineage: Bacteria > Pseudomonadota > Alphaproteobacteria > Rhodobacterales > Rhodobacteraceae > Cognatishimia. The sequence goes on from JABSOU010000027.1 coordinate 29,230, forward strand.
CCCACGCAAATTGGCTCGCGCCTGAAAATTTCGACGCAGAAGGGCGGCAACGCCAAAGCCTTAGGGCCTTTCTTTCACCTTGCTGAAAATACTCTGGGGTGAGCAGGCAAGGCCTGCGAGGGGCAACGCCCCTTGGGAAAATGTGTCAAACCACACACGCATTCTTGAAGCGCGACGCGCCCTCTGTGAAATGACAACGGACATCGCTTGGGCCATGGTGCGCCCATGGAATTGCTGTTCTTTGCCTATCTCGCGGGGCTTTTGACCCTGATCAACCCCTGCGTTTTGCCGGTGTTGCCGATTGTTGTGGCTTCGGCCCTGCAGGCGCATCGTCATGGGCCTGCGGTGATGGCATTGGGCATGAGCTTGTCTTTCGTAGTGCTCGGCGTGTCGATCACGGCCTTTGGCTATGCCATTGGCCTGACGACAGACGGCATTTCCCGCGCTGGCGCGGTTCTGATGATCGGCTTTGGTCTGATCCTGCTCATTCCGCGCTTTTCCTCCGCCTTTTCCCTCGCGACCGCTGGGGTGGCGTCCTCTGCAGACAGCCAACTCGATCAGATCGATCGCTCGACCCTGCGTGGCCAATTCCTCGGTGGCCTCCTGTTGGGTATGGTCTGGAGCCCCTGTGTTGGGCCCACTCTCGGCGGCGCAATTTCTTTGGCCTCGCAGGGTGAGTCATTGGCCTGGGCGACGCTCATCATGGTATTCTTCGCTCTTGGGGTCTCGACCTTGATCCTCGCGCTTGGCTACGGCGCCCGTGCCGCCTTGATGCGTCGCCAAGACACGCTGCGCAAAATCGCCACCGCTGCGCGCCCACTGATGGGCCTGATTTTCACCGCCGTCGGAGTGATGCTGTTCTTCCGTTGGCACCATATCATCGAAGCCTGGCTGCTGGATCGCATGCCGCTTTGGCTTCTGGAACTTTCTGTCGCGTTCTAAGGAGATTTCAACATGAACCGTCGTGACTTTATGCTTCTGACTGCCGCCGTATCGACCGTGCCCGCGCTGGGCTATGCCTCGGTGGATTACACCAAGGGCCTGATCGAAAAACATCTGGCCGCAGGCGACACCGTCTATGTGGATTTCAAGACCGACTGGTGCTCGACCTGCCGCGCAATGGCGCGCCGTTTGGACGTGCTGCGCGAGGAAAACGCAGCCTATGATGAGAACATCGTTTTCATCGACGTTGACTTTGACCGCTGGGGCGGCAGTAGCCTGACCAAAAAGTGGGGCGTGCCAAGCCGGTCGACCCACCTTGTGCTGAAAGGCGATCAGGAACTGGGCCGCGTTTACGCGAAAAGCTCCGCACGAGCGATTGGTGGCCTTTTGGACATCGCGCTTGAGGCGGCGACCGCCAACTCCTAAGGCGTTGCCTGCGTAAATCCCCTGTGTCATCTCTTGGGAACACAACCCAAGAGATGAATGCATATGACACAAAAAGTCGCTTTGATCACCGGAGCCGCGAGAGGCATTGGCCTTGCGACCACGCGCTTGTTCCTGAAATCAGGATGGCGGGTTGCAATGGTGGATTGGGACGGGGCCGAGCTGACCTCTGCGTCGGCAGATCAAAACGATGTTCTGCCCATCGAATGCGATGTGTCCAAACCCGACGACGTCGAAGACATCCTTTCAAAAACACTAAACGCTTTTGGCCAAGTCGATGCTTTGATCAACAACGCTGGCGTCGCCGACTTTGGTCCAATTGAGGAGACCGATTTCGAACGATGGCGTCGCGTTATGGCGACCAACTTGGATGGGGTCTTCCTCATGTCGCAAGCCGCTACACCGGCATTGAAAGAGACCAAGGGCAATATCGTCAATATCGCGTCTATTTCGGGCCTGCGCGCGTCTACTCTGCGGGTGGCGTATGGCACATCAAAGGCGGCAGTCATCCAGCTGACAAAACAGCAAGCCGCCGAATTGGGCGAATATGGTATCCGCGCAAATTGTGTGTGCCCGGGCCCTGTGCGCACCAAGCTCGCGATGGCTGTGCATTCGCAGGACATCATCGATGCCTATCACGATGCCATTCCGCTTAATCGGTATGGAAACGAAGACGAAATCGCAGAGGCAATTTGCTTCTTGGCCTCCGACAAAGCCAGCTATGTCACAGGGCAGATCCTGGCAGCTGATGGTGGATTTGACTCAACCGGCGTTGGCCTGCCAGCTTTGCGCAAGCCATAGTCGCGTTCACAGCTCTGTCAGATTATGGCAACAAACCTTTGAATTCCAACCGCGCGCGCCATCTATTGGACAGGACACTTAATTGGAGGTTCGTATGACCCAATATCGCAAAGATCCCGACGTGATTGCCAGCCTGAGTGACGAAGAGTTCTGGGTCACCCAGCAAAGCGGCACGGAACGTCCAGGCACAGGCAAGTTGCTCTATAACAAAGAGCCTGGGATCTATGTGGATGTGGTTTCAGGCGAACCGCTTTTTGCCAGTTCGGACAAATATGAATCGGGCTGCGGCTGGCCAAGCTTTACCAAGCCCATCGACAACGTTACCGAGCATCACGATGCTAGCCACGGCATGGTGCGTGTTGAGGTGCGCTCAAAGCACGGTGACAGCCATCTGGGGCATGTGTTTACCGATGGTCCACGCGACCGGGGTGGCTTGCGGTACTGTATCAATTCCGCCAGCCTGCGGTTCGTGCACCGGGATGACATGGACGCTGAAGGCTATGGCGCCTTTCTAGATCAAGTGGAGGATGTGACATGAGCGAACGCGCAGTCTTAGCAGGCGGCTGTTTCTGGGGGATGGAGGATCTGATCCGCCGCCAGAAAGGCGTACTGAAAACACGCGTTGGATATACCGGCGGCGACGTGCCCAATGCGACCTATCGCAACCATGGCACGCATGCCGAGGGCATCGAGATTCTGTTTGATCCGACCAAGACCTCGTATCGCGAGATCCTGGAGTTCTTTTTCCAGATCCATGACCCGACCACGGTAAACCGGCAGGGCAATGATATCGGGACGTCCTATCGCTCGGCGATCTACTATGTCGACGAGTCGCAGAAAGCGGTCGCCCTGGACACGATCGCGGATGTCGATGCGTCAGGCCTTTGGCCCGGGAAAGTGGTCACCGAAGTGGAGCCGGTTAGTGATTTCTGGGAGGCCGAGGACTATCATCAGGACTATCTGGTGAAGAACCCGCGAGGCTACACCTGTCACTTCCCACGCGCAGGCTGGGTTCTGCCAAAACGCGATGCGGCTGAATAGGCAATGAAACAGCGGACGGCCGATTTTGGGCCGTCCGTTTCTCGTTTTGCGCTCAGCGGCAGCGAGATAAAGTCGACATTGTCCAAAAGCGGTGTGCCCCGAGAAATAAGGCTCTATTCCACCGCAATTCGCGGGCGGCCGGACGCCTCGACAAGGATATCGGCCTCAATAAACACCTCACGGTTTTCGGCCTGAGCGGATTTTACGTCGCGCATGGCCGTCACCTGAATACCCTCAGCGCCCGCCGCCTTCGCGTCCTCTAGCGCCCCGGCACGCAGCCAGTCTTCCAACCGTTTCATCGCCTGTTCTGCGGTGCCATAATCCTCTGGCTCTGCATCCAGATGCACGCGGAACCGGCCTTCTGACGGTGACGTCACAGTGCCGCGCCGACGGATCGTGACTTGACCAACGACTGCGCCAATCGCATTGGCCACGCCGGCATGTTCAGGCAGGATCATCTCGCAGTTCAAAGCGTCGCCGACGGCGGGATAATAACTCTTGGCCGACGCACCCAATCCGATCACGGGAAGGTTTAATCCGGCGTCCAACTTTAGGATCCCTCGGTGCCCCGAGAGTGCAGCCGCCAGCATCCTAGAGCGCGCCAGATCCGCTGAGGTTCCGTTGAAATCGTGGCTTTCCTCGGCAAAGGCAGTCTCTAACAAAGCCCATTTAGTCTGATCTGTCAGCTGATCGATGATAATCTTTGCCATATCGATGGCGGATTTCGCCAAAGGATTGCCCGCACCCGTGCGACGACGACCAAAGAGCAAGAGCGCTTTTTCGGCGGCCTCACGATCCCAGACAGAGACCTTTCCCATAACATGGCTAGCATCCGACGGCGTCACGCCTGCGATTTGCACCAATCCACGCTCGACCAGACGGCGCAGGGCCTTGGCGTCGAGCCGATTGCGAAGCACATCGCCAAAGGGGCGCACATTGTCGCCCAACCGCTCCAAAAGATCCGCTTCGCGACCCTCTAGACCCACGGGTGTCTGACCCAAGACACGCCGCGCAAAACGCGCATCGTGATCTCCGGGGGCGCTATTGCCCAATTGGCGGTCCAGAACCTCATGCATCATCTCTGGTGCGTCGAGCGCCACCAATGAAATGGGCAACAAGCGGCGGGGACCAAGGGTGACACCGCCTTTGAGACCTTCGCCCACGAAATGTACTTCGGAGTCGCCGCCAAGGCCTGTGGTGCGCATCGCGACGGCCTCAACCATGGTGCGAAACGGACCCACGCGCGCGCCATCCGGGTCAATGGCTGGGCGTCCGTCTGTCAAAAGGCAGACGTCGGTTGTGGTGCCGCCAATATCGCTGACCAAGGCGTGGTCGGCCTGCGTCATCCAGCGCGCGCCGACGATGGAGGCTGCGGGGCCAGACAGGATCGTTTCAATCGGGCGCTCTCGCGCGAAATCCGCCGAGATCAAAGCGCCGTCCCCGCGTACCACCATCAAAGGTGCTGTCACACCCAGCTCGGTCAGCCTTGTTTCGGCCCGCGAGATCAGCCCGTCGATCATCCCGATCAACCGAGCGTTCAGGATCGCGGTCAGGGCGCGTTTGGGCCCGTTCAATTTCGATGACAGGTGATGCGAGCAAGTCACCGGTTTACCGGTGGCCTCTTTGATCAGCCTCAGCGCCTCTTGCTCGTGCGCCGGGTTGCGCGTAGCGAATTGCCCCGCCACCGCAAAGCCCGAAACACCGTCACCATGTTCTGTAAGCCAGTTCAAAAGCCCAACCTCATTCAAGGGCGCTTTCTCTCCGCCGGCATGTGTATGCCCGCCCTCGATCACCACCGCTGGATCGCCGGCCAGCGCATCGCTCAAGCCATGTTTCGCAAGGTCGCTTTCCTTAAACCCGATCAGCACAAGAGCCACGCGGCCGCCTTGGCCCTCGACCAAAGCATTGGTCGCCAAAGTGGTCGACAATGAAGCGAGGGAAATATCGGAGGGGTCAACGCCGGATTGGCTCAAAACCGCCTCCACCGCGCCGCCAATGCCCTGGGCGAGATCGTGGCGCGTGGTCAGAGACTTCGCAGAGGCAATCACCTCGGCCTCATCCCGGATCAGCACCGCGTCGGTATAGGTTCCTCCGGTATCAACACCCAGTGCTAGGCTCATGTCGCTCTCTCCCCTCGTGGTCGCAGAGGGCTACCCTGTGGATTACCCCCGATCAACCCCATTCGCGACATCCCGCAGTCGCCCAAGCGCCCATCGCGCGGCATCTGAGATCGTGGCGTCGGGGTCTTGGCTGAGCCCTTCGATCTGGGGGATGTAGTCGGTGATCCCCGAGTTCCCCATCGCATAAAGCACATTGCGCACAAAGCGGTTGCGCCCAATGCGTTTGATCGGGCTGCCCGAGAATTTAGCGCGGAAATTGGTGTCGTCCAAAGCCGCCAATTCAGCCAGCTTGGGAGCGACCAGATCGTCGCGGGCATGATACCGGATCTCACGCGCTTCAACGGCAAATTTGTTCCAGGGACAAGCCGCCAGACAATCGTCGCAGCCGTAGATGCGATTGCCCAACAGGGGGCGTAAATCTTCATCCACCGGTCCGTGATGTTCAATCGTCAGATAAGAAATGCAGCGCCGCGCGTTGATCTGATTTGGCGCCGGAAAGGCATCGGTCGGACAGGCATCCAGACAGGCGCGGCAGGACCCACAATGGTCGATTTCGGGTGGATCAGGCTCTATTTCGACTGTGGTAAAGACGGATCCGATAAAGAACCAACTGCCCAGATCGCGGCTTACCAAATTCGTGTGCTTGCCCTGCCAGCCAAGCCCTGACGCCTGTCCCAATGCTTTCTCGGGTACGGGTGCCGTGTCGACAAAAACTTTCACCTCCGTCTCTGATCCCACTTCGGCAATCAACCAACGCGCCAGTCGCTTCAGGCGTTTCTTGACCAGATCATGATAGTCTTTGTTCTGTGCATAGACCGAGATCGCCGCACGATCCGCCATCCCATGCACCGCTAGCGGATCGACCTCGGGCGTATAGCTTTCGCCAAGAACAATCACCGAGCGTGCTTCAGGCCACAAAGCCGCAGGATTCTCACGCCAATGCACCCGATCCGCGAGCCAGCCCATCTGACCGTGATGCCCAGCTTCCAAAAATCCACGCAACCCTTCCGGCACCCAAGGCACAGCATCCGGCCGCGTGATACGACAAAGGTCAAACCCCACCGCCTCAGCTTCGGCCAACAATCGTGCTTTCAGATCCAAACCGGCACTTTCTCTTGCCCGAAATATCCTCGGGGTGAATGGGTGGGCGCGCGCCGCGCGACCGCGCAGAGGGGCAGACAGCCCCTCCGTTACCTATCAGAAATCCAGATCCGCGTAATGGGGTGGGGGCGGGAAGCCCGGCACGTGATCGGCCAGAATAGAGCGGAATGCCGGACGAGACTTTATCGTCGCGTACCAATCCTTGACCGATTGTGAGCGGTTCCAGTCCACGTCGCTGATGTAATCCAGCGACGACAGATGCGCTGCGGCGGCGAAATCAGCAAGGCTCATCGTGTCGCCAGCCAACCAACGGCGATGCTCCAGCAGCCAGTTCATGTAGTCGAGGTGATACTTGATCGCCTTCGCGCCGTCTTTGACGTTTGAGCTGATTGGATAGCCCGTGCCATGCAGCTTGCGATTGACCCGCTCATAAAGAAGATTGCTGGTCACCTCTGCATGGAATTTGTCGTCAAACCAGCTAACCAGACGGCGGACCTCATAGCGTTTATCCGCGCCTTTGGGTAGCAAAGCGGGTTCAGGATAGGCTTCTTCCAGATACTCGCAGATGGCCGCGCTTTCGGACATGGTTTTCTCGCCCACCCGCAGCACGGGCACTTTGCCTGCCGGGTTGCGACGTAGGAAATCTGGATCCTTCTCCCAATAGCGTTCTTCCACCAGCTCGCATTCGATTTTCTTTTCGGCAAGGCTCAGGCGCACTTTGCGGCAGAAAGGAGAAAGAGGGGCGTGAAAGAGACGGGCCATATGTCACCAAGTGAGACGAAGTCTCTTCCTAATTGCAGAAATCCAGAGCGGGTTTCAACCGCTGAGTGTTGCCTTACTCAAAACAGGCAGCGCGCCCGTCTTTTTGGATGGTGGCAGCCCCATCGATGATCTGAGCCGCGCGTTTGACCACAGCGTTGCTGGGGCGGCTGGCCGAACGTTGTTTCGGGTTGGGCAGGATCGCTGCCAGTCGTGCCGCCTGGGCTGCATTAAGCTGCGAGGGCAGAATGCCGAAATAATGCTGAGCCGCCGCGTCCACGCCGAAGACGCCCTCATCAAACTCGGCAACATTTACATAGACCTCAAGGATCCGTCGTTTGGTCCAGATCAGCTCGACAAAGGGCGTAGTCACGGCTTCGAGCGCCTTGCGCACCCAGCTGCGGCCTTGCCAGAGGTAGACGTTTTTCACGGTCTGCTGGGTCAGCGTTGATGCACCCCGATCTGCGCCATCGGCGATAGCGTCTCGGATGGCGCTCATGTCAAAGCCCCAGTGGTCGCAGAAATTGGCGTCCTCTGCGGCGACGACAGATCGAAACACAACCGGTGCCACGTCTTCGGCATCAACCCATTGGAAATCAACTTCCCCGAGGCGTTCGCGTTCTGAATAGATGGTCCATGTGGTCGGAGGATCGACCAACCCGTAAAAAGCAATCGCCAATAAAAACACAGCAACGACTCCGAGCAATCCGCGCACAACCACCAACCGAACCCGCTGGCGTTGCCGTTTGAACCACCCGACCTTCTTTGTTGTCTTTTTCCTAGGTCTCGCCTTTTTGGCCATTTATCAGGACCCGATTGACTGCATCTACTCTGTACCTAATCAGGAGATACGCGTCACAGCAGCTTTTCGCAAGAAATCAGCGCGAGCAGGCCCAAACAATCACGCGGCATTCGGATGATTTCGAGCTGCAGGCTTTTGTGGCGCGATCTTTGGCAAGATCGCGGGTCTGAGCCGTGGAAATCGCCCATTTCTGATCGGCTCCACGTGCCACAGCTGCACATTCGTTGTAAAAGGTATGGATCTCTGGGCAGCGCCACTTACAGGACTTACTAGCAGCGCGATATGCAGCCTCTTCGGACCATTTGCCGTAGGTATAGCTGATCCGTTTTGTTTGCCCGAAGGCCACTGCGCCCCAGCATTTTTCGTATCCACATTCTCCGGCGTGCCCACTGCTCGATGAGACTGCCAAAACGAGCCCCATCACAGAGGCCCAGATTTTTGTTTTCTTCATGTGTATAATTTTGCGATGTATCGAGAGGTATGGATATAAACCAACGTCTGTTGTCCCGCGCTTAGAGGTTTATGTTGCGGGGCTGCATCGCAAAAAGGGCGCTCTGGTTGAGCGCCCTTTGTTTGATTTCGCGATATGGTGGAATTACTCGGCGGGGATCGCCGCGTCTTCGACCGAAATCGGGTGCGCGATCTTGTCGAGCATCTCTTTCGGGCAGACCTGAAGGAAGTTGCCCTTCTCCAGATCCCAATGCTGCAGGATGTCCTGCGCCTTGCGGCTGCCGGTCTCTGCTGCGTGGCGTTCAACCAGTGTTTTCAGCTGGTCTTCCCAATGCGCGACTGTGACGGGACAGGTGACCAGGGTCTCCATGTTCATCACCGCTTCGGCTGTGCCGTCCGGGTCATAGAGATAGGCCATGCCGCCGGTCATCCCTGCGCCAAAGTTCGCGCCGATGCTGCCGAGGATCACGGCGACGCCGCCGGTCATATATTCGCACCCGTTGCTGCCGCAGCCCTCGATCACCACCTTTGCACCCGAGTTCCGGACCGCAAATCGCTCTCCGGCGCGACCGGCGGCGAAGAGGTGGCCGTCGGTTGCGCCGTAGAGCACCGTGTTGCCGATGATCGTATTGTCGCTGGCAACAAGGGGAGTATTCATCGGAGGCCGCACTACAACGGTGCCGCCGGAAAGGCCTTTGGCCACATAGTCGTTTGCGTCACCTGATACCTCGATCTTGAGGCCCGGAGCTGCGAAGGCCCCCAGCGATTGACCCGCAGAGCCTGCGAGTTTCACCGTTAGGTGATCCTCTTGCAGAGAATTGCGCATGCCGAAGTTCTTAACGATGTGGCTCGAGGTGCGTGTGCCCACAGTCCGGTGCGTGTTCTGCACCGCGTAGGACAGTTGCATTTTCTCGCCATCCTGCAGGAATCGTGCCGCATCGCGGACGATTTCGGCGTCCAGAGTATCTGGCACGGCGTTGCGGTCTTTGTCGCGGTTGTAGGCGATCTCTGCAGCGCCATCGACGGTGATCAAAAGTGGGTTAAGGTCCAGATCATCCAGATGTGCCGAGCCACGAGAGACCTGCGCCAAGAGATCCGCGCGACCGATCACGTCATCCAAGCTGCGCGCACCGATTTCAGCGAGGATCTCGCGGACTTCTTGCGCGTAGAAGGTGATCAGGTTCACGACCTTATCCGCAGTCCCGGTGAACTTGCCGCGCAGGGCTTCGTCCTGCGTACAGATGCCGACAGGGCAGGTATTGGACTGACACTGACGGACCATAATACAGCCCATCGCGATCAGAGCCGCGGTGCCGATGCCGTATTCCTCGGCGCCCAGCATCGCTGCCATGACGATGTCACGACCGGTGCGCAGGCCACCATCGGTCCGCAGGGTCACGCGTTCGCGCAGGTTGTTCATCGCGAGGACTTGGTGTGCCTCGGTCAGACCCATCTCCCATGGCAGACCCGCGTATTTGATCGAGGTCGCAGGGGACGCGCCCGTGCCGCCATTGTGGCCCGAGATCAGGATCACATCGGCTTTCGCCTTGGCCACACCCGCTGCAATCGTGCCAACGCCCGAAGACGCCACCAGTTTCACGGTCACCTTACAGCGTGGGTTGATCTGTTTAAGGTCATAGATCAGCTGCGCGAGGTCTTCGATTGAATAGATGTCGTGGTGCGGTGGAGGAGAGATCAGCGTCACGCCTTTGGTCGAATGCCGCAGGCGCGCGATCAGGTCGGTCACTTTCATGCCCGGCAGCTGACCGCCTTCGCCCGGTTTCGCACCCTGGGCGACTTTGATCTCAAGCTCTTCGCATTGGTTCAGATATTCGGCGGTTACACCGAAACGACCGGACGCCACCTGCTTGATCTTGGCGGATGGGTTGTCGCCATTTGGCTCTGGGTGGAAGTGCGCTGGATCTTCGCCGCCTTCGCCTGAGTCAGACTTCGCGCCAATGCGGTTCATCGCGACGTTCAGCGCCTTGTGGCTTTCTGGCGAAAGCGCACCAAGGGACATGCCCGGAGTCACGAAACGCTTACGGATCGAGGTGATGCTCTCCACTTCCTCCAAAGGCACCGCTTCGCCCAGAGGCTTGATCGCAAGAAGGTCACGCAGATGGATCGGCGGGTTCGCCTGCATCTTTTTGGAATATTGCTTCCACAGGTCATAAGATGCGCGGTCACAGGCCGCCTGCATCATATGCATTGTCTGTGCACCCCAAGCGTGGCTCTCGCCAGACTTGCGCGCTTTGTAGAAACCACCGATGGGCAGGATCGAGTCTGCGCCGCCAAAGCCCTTTGCGTGGACTTCTTCGGCTTTCTTTTGGATGCCCGCGACACCGATGCCCGAAATACGGCTGGTCATGCCTGGGAAGAATTCCGCAACCATCGCGCGGGACAGGCCCACGGCTTCGAAGTTGAGGCCACCACGGTAGGACGAGATCACAGAGATCCCCATCTTCGCCATGATCTTCAAAAGACCCTGGTCAATCGCCTCGCGATAGCGCGCGACGGCGGTGGTCAGGTCGATGTCCAGCAGGCCGCGCTCGATGCGGTCGGCAAGGGAATCTTCGGCCAGATAAGCGTTCACAACAGTCGCGCCAGAGCCGACCAGAACCGCGAAATAATGCGGGTCGATACATTCGGCTGACTGCACGTTCAGGGAACAGAAGGTCCGCAGGCCTTTGCGTGTCAGATGGCTGTGCACTGCAGATGTCGCGAGGATCATCGGCATCGCCACAGCGTCCGCACTTTGGGCTTTGTCGGTCAGCACGATGTGACCCGCTCCAGAGCGCACGGCGTCTTCTGCCTCGTCACGAACGCGGTTCAGTGATGCGCGCAATGCGCCAGCTTCGCCGCCGGCTGGGAAGGTACAGTCGATGGTCACAACGGTATCGTCAAAAGACGAGATCAGCGTGTCGAACTGCGCGTTGCCCACGAACGGGCTGTCCAGCAGGATGATCTCGGTCTGGCTGCCGTCCTCATCCAAAACGTTCTTGAGGTTGCCAAACCGCGTCTTCAGCGACATCACGCGGAATTCGCGCAAGCTGTCGATCGGAGGGTTCGTGACCTGGCTAAAGTTCTGCCGGAAGAAATGGCTCAGCGGACGATACTGTTTGGACAGAACCGCAGAAGGGGTGTCGTCGCCCATAGACGCGAGCGTTTCTTTGCCGTCCTCGGCCATTGGCGCGAGGATCTGTTCCAGCTCTTCGATGGAATAACCCGCCGCCACTTGACGACGACGCAGGTCGTTGCCGGTGAAAGAGGGGGTCTCGGTCACAGCCTGAAGCTCGGCATCCAGATCGCGGATTTTGCCGACCCAGTCGCCATAGGGGCGGGCTTGCGCCAAGGAATCTTTGATTTCGGTGTCGTGATAGAGCTTGCCCTCAGCCATATCGACCGCGATCATCTGACCCGGACCAAGCGCGCCTTTTTCAACGACGGAGGCTTCGTCAATCGGGACCATGCCCGCCTCGGAACCGGAAATCAGCAGGCCATCGCCCGTCACCACATAGCGCATCGGACGCAGACCGTTACGGTCCAGACCTGCGCAGACCCATTGACCGTCGGTCATAGCAAGCGCCGCAGGGCCGTCCCATGGCTCCATTACAGAGTTGCAATAGGAATACATGTCGATCCAAGGTTTCGGTAGGTCGACCGCGGTCTTGGACCAGCTTTCTGGCACCAGCATTGTTTTCGCCATCGGGGCCGAACGACCCGCGCGGACCATGACCTCAAAAACGCCATCCAGAGCGGCGGAGTCGGACGCGCCACCCGGCACGATTGGTTTGATGTCTTCGGCCATGTCGCCAAAGAACTCGGATGCCATGCGGATCTCGTGGCTTTTTAGCCAGTTGAGGTTGCCTTTCAGTGTGTTGATCTCGCCGTTATGCGCGAGCATTCGGAACGGCTGGGCCAGCCACCACTGCGGGAAAGTGTTGGTGGAATAGCGCTGGTGATAGATCGCGAAAGCGGATTCAAAGCGCTCGTCCATCAGGTCGGGGTAGAACACCGCAACCTGCTCGGCGAGCATCATGCCTTTGTAGATGATCGAACGACAGGAGAGAGACGCAATATAAAGTTCTCCGATGCCGGCGGCAGCGGCAGCTTTTTCGATGCGACGGCGGATCACATAGAGCTCGCGCTCAAAGGTTTCCTCATCAACGCCTTTGGAGTTGGAGATCAGGATCTGTTCGATCTCTGGACGGGTCGCGTTGGCCTTTTCGCCAAGGCAGGTGACATCCACTGGCACATGACGCCAGCCGTAGATGAAGTACCCCATGCGCAGGATTTCGGATTCTACAATGGTCCGGCAGGTTTCCTGAGCGCCAAAATCGGTGCGCGGCAGGAAGACCTGACCCACAGCGAAGAGCTCGTCGGTGCGCGGCTCGTGGCCGGTGCGTTTGATCTGGTCGTAAAAGAACTCACCAGGCAGCTGCACGTGAATACCCGCGCCGTCGCCGGTTTTGCCGTCGGCGTCCACAGCGCCGCGGTGCCAGATCGCTTTCAGAGCGTCGATACCCGCGTCCACGACTTTGCGGCTGCGCTTGCCATCAACCGAGACCACGAGGCCCACACCGCAGGAGGAGTGTTCCTCGGATTCAGAATAAAGACCGTTCTCGGCCATCAATGCCCGCTTGGCTTGCTCGTCGCGGACCCAGTTTTCGTCATATTTCGTCATATCGTAGGCCTTCCTTTGTGCGGTAGGTCAATCTTGAGACCGGCAAGAGCGCGTAGCATCTGGCCAGCGAATTCAGGTAAGCGGTTATTCCGCAGCGACGGCTTTGGTGGCGTCGAACTTCTTGAGGATCGCTTCGGCGCAGTCGCGGCCATCGCGGATCGCCCAGACCACCAGGGATGCACCGCGCACGATGTCGCCCACCGCGTAAACGCCGTCCAGATCGGTCGCGCCGGTGGTGAACTCTGCTTTCACAGTGCCCCAGCGGGTCACAGGCAGGTCAGGCTGGTTCCAAAGGCTTGGCAGGTCTTCGGGTTCAAAGCCCAGTGCCTTGATCACCAGATCCGCCTCTTCGACGTAATCCGCGCCTTCGATCACCTCAGGGGATTGGCGGCCAGATGCATCGGGCGCGCCCAGACGCATCTTTTGCACCATCACGCCGTCCACGGCATCGCCGGTGAAGCCTTTGGGGGCAGAGAGCCACTCAAAGATTACGCCTTCTTCTTCGGCGTTGTTGGTTTCGCGCTGAGATCCCGGCATATTGGCTCGGTCACGGCGATAGAGACATTTCACGCTTTCGGCACCCTGGCGGATCGCGGTGCGCACACAGTCCATCGCGGTGTCGCCGCCGCCGATAACGACGACTTTCTTACCTTCGGCATTCAGCTCGCCGCTCTCGTATTCCGGCACGGTGTCGCCAAAATTCAGACGGTTGGACGCAGTCAGATAGTCCAGCGCCTTAACGATGCCTTTCGCGCCAGCGCCCGGTCCACCCAGATCGCGAGATTTGTAAACGCCGGTCGCAATGATCACAGCGTCATGCGCGCCGCGGATGTCTTCAAAAGAGATATCCTCGCCGACGTTGCAGTTCAGCTTGAGGGTCACGCCTGACTCGGTCAGCTGATCGTTGCGCTTCATGACGACGTCTTTTTCCAGCTTAAAACCTGGGATGCCATAGGTCAGCAAGCCGCCTGCGCGGTCATAGCGGTCATAGACAGTAACCTGAACGCCCGCACGGCGCAGCATGTCAGCCGCCGCAAGGCCACCGGGGCCTGCGCCGATGATGCCGACGGACTCAGCGCGCTCGGCCAAAGGTGTGATCGGCTTGACCCAACCTTTCTCCCAAGCGGTGTCGGTGATGTATTTTTCGACCGCGCCGATGGTGACTGTGCCATGGCCGGAATTCTCGATGACACATCCGCCTTCGCAGAGACGGTCCTGCGGGCAGATGCGGCCGCAGATCTCGGGGAAGGTGTTGGTCGCTTGGCTCAGCTCATAGGCTTCTTCCAAACGGCCGGTGGCTGTCATGTTCAACCAATCCGGGATATTGTTGTGCAGCGGGCAGTGGCTTTGGCAATAAGGCACACCGCATTGGCTGCAGCGGCTGGCTTGCTCTTCGGCCTTCGCCTTGATGAACGGCGCATAGATTTCGAGGAAATCCTCGTTGCGAACATCTGCTGACCGTTTTTCGGGCATATCCCGCCCAACAGTCACAAATTTTAGCATCGGTTGCTTGGCCACAGTCGCTGCCTCCTAAAATTCTTCGTAGCGCAGGTCATAAACAAGCAGATTTGAAGATAAAAGTAAATTGTACTGACCTATTTTGGAAAAAGCGTCGCAGAAGGGATGAAAAAAGAAGAAAATCTCGAAAAATTAGATCCGATTCGGACTTAATGCGGTTCTATCAATTGAAAAGCTGATGGAATATAGGGGATGTAACGGCAGTTCAGGCAGGTTTCATGGCGCTCTATCATCTGATTCTATTGGCGGTTGTGCAGGGTATTACAGAGTTTCTGCCGATTTCATCCTCGGGCCATCTGATTTTACTGCCGCAAGCCATGGGTGCTGCGGATCAAGGCCAGCTTTTGGATGTGGCGGTGCATGTCGGCACATTGGGTGCCGTGGTTCTCTATTTCTGGCGCGACGTGAAGATGGGGCTCGCGGGGATCCCGTCCATGTTGATCGGACGGCTAGACACGCCCGGAGCGCGGCTGGCCTTTCATCTGGCTGTCGCAACCATTCCGGTGGTGATCTTTGGCGTGTTCTTGGCTGTAACTGGGTTGAACGACGCCATGCGCTCGATGGCGGTCATTGGCTGGACGATGCTGGGCTTTGGTCTGTTGCTGTGGTGGATGGATCAGCGCGGCGAGGTGACCAAGAGTGACGCGGATTGGACTCTGGGCGATGCGATTAAATTGGGTCTGTGGCAGGCGATCGCTTTGATCCCGGGCACGTCTCGGTCCGGCATCACCATCACAGGCGCGCGGGCGTTGGGCTATGACCGGGAAAGCAGCGCGCGTTTGGCGATGCTAATGAGCATTCCGGCCATTCTGGCGAGCGGTGGATATTTGCTGTTGGACACCGGCTCGGACTGGACGCCGCGCATGGTCCGAGATTGCGCGATTGCCGCAGCGCTGGCGTTTCTGTCCGCCCTCATCGCTCTAAGGCTCATGATGCGCCTTCTGACGTCGGTCAGTTTCACGCCCTACGTGATCTATCGCGTCATTCTGGGCGCGATCCTTTTAGTTATCGCCTATACGTAAAGGAGGCCCCGTAGGGCCTCGTTTTCAAATCTATTTTGTGTGTACTTAGCTCAGGTTCTTGGCCGAGTCCTTGATCGCGTCATACTGACCCGACGGACGGAACCGCCAGAGATAGCTGCCCAGAATTGTGCTCAGCGGTGTGTCCCGAATACCAAGATCAGCCAGCGTCTTTGCGTCTGAGGCCACTACATTGTCGTGGCGCAGCGATTTCAATTGATCGCGGGTCACGATGGAATTGGTGAAGAGGCCCAGTGTGATGGTCTGCAGTAGGTCAAAGCCAAAGGCCACAAGACGAGCCGCAAAGAACGGCAGGTTCAAGATCAAACGGCGACGGTGAATGCTGGTGAGCATGTCCTTCAGCAAGTCGCGCAGGGTTTTGACCTCGGGGCCACCCAACTCATATGTGCCGGTCGCCTCGCCCAGGATGCCTTTGACGGCGGCTTGAGCGACATCATCCACATAGACTGGCTGGAATTTCGTGTCCGCACCCGCGATCGGCAGGATCGGTCCAAAGCGGGCCTGATCTGCGAAACGGTTAAAGAAGTCGTCCTCTGGGCCAAAGATTACAGATGGGCGCAGGATCAGAGCATTCGGCATATGCTCAAGAACGCCTGCTTCACCCAAAGCCTTGGTGCGCGCATAGTCGCTGTCAGCCTCAGGGTTCGCTCCGATGGCAGAGAGATGCACCATCGTCTCGATGCCGGCTTGTGCCGCAAGACGCGCGATGCGCTCGGCCCCTTCGTGTTGTACGGCGTCGAATTTGTTCTTGCCGACTTGGTTGAGGATCCCAACGCAGTTCACCACCGCATCTGCGCCAGACATCGCTTGTGCCACCGAGGCGTCATCGCGAATGTTGCACAGGATCGGTTCGACCTGGCCCACAGAGCCATAGGGTTTCACAAACAGTGCTTCGTTGGGCCGCCGAACGGCGACGCGTACGCGCCAGCCTTCTTTTGCCATACGCCGCGCTATATAACGCCCCACAAAACCCGAACCGCCGTAAATCGTGACAAGTTTAGACATCCGTGGCCTCCGCTTTCGTCAAGTTGCCATTGTGATACGCGCCCGCCGCCTCAGGAACAAGCGGCAACTGATCGCATGCGCGGTTTAATCCCAGCTATAGAGGCATGGGTGAGGGCGATTACCGAATATCCTGCTGAAATTCTTGAGGCTTTAAACGGAGATCCTGGAGAAAGAATCCGTCCAAATACTTTTTCGCAAAAATGTAAAAATCCGCGTTGACTCTCCTTGGGGAGATATCTAAATCCCCCTTCACGACATCTAAGCCCAGATGGCGGAATTGGTAGACGCGCTAGCTTCAGGTGCTAGTGTCCGTATGGACGTGGAGGTTCGAGTCCTCTTCTGGGCACCAGATGGTCTTCTTCCCCATCCAAACGTAACGTACCAATCGGCCGCTGTAGTTGGCGTTCAATGCGTTTGCATTCTGGCCTCTACTTTCGGAACCCGTTCCAAAGCGCGTTTCTGAACCAACCCGCAGATTCTAAGTGCTTTTCTGCGGCCTTTGGCCAATTCTGATCACATCGTGCTGTCATGCGACGTCGCGGCATATGCTGGTCGCGGGCCAAAATTATTGACAGAAACTACACAAATGTAGTGTTTTGTTCATAGGTGTCTGAAGTGTGGGCGGGAGAGAATGCGCCAACCATCTGTTTTGATCATTGGGGCCGGGGCCACGGGCATGCTTGCGTATATCAAGCTGCACGAGGCTGGCATCACGGACGTGATCTTGATCGAGAAAGCGGATCGTGTGGGCGGCACTTGGCGGGAGAACACCTACCCCGGCATCGCCTGCGATATCCCAGCGCCCCATTACTGTTATTCATTTGAGCCCTACGTGTGGACGCATCATTTGGCCTATGGCGGCGAGCTGCAGGATTATATGGAACATGTTGGGCACAAATATGGGATCACTCAAGCGGCTCGATTTGGCGAGACGGTCACCTCTTGCGTCTATGGCGACCATGGCAAATGGCAGGTTGAGACAAGTAAGGGCGACGCGTTCACAGTCGATATGGTGATTTCGGCGACCGGGATTCTTCACCATCCGAAATGGCCTGACATCAAAGGCAAAGACGACTTCTCGGGCGAGGCCTGGCACACGGCGCAATGGCGGCACGATGTGGATTTGGCGGGCAAGCGCATCGGGGTGATCGGAACGGGCTCGACAGCGCATCAGGTCATTCCAGAGCTAATCTATGGTGACCATGACGTCACCGTCTTTCAGCGCACGCCGCAATGGGTCGCACCTGTGCCAAACATCCGCTTCCCAGAATGGCTAAGACGGCGCTGGCAGCGCAAGCCCGCGCGGATGCGGGCTTGGAAAGCGGCCTATCGCTGGCTGGTTCAAAGTGTTTTTGTCAATGCGACCGTGGGCAAATGGCTGCCGAACAAGGTCATGAACATTCTCTGCCGCGGTCATCTATGGCGTATCCGCGACCGAGATCTGCGGTCGCGTTTAACGCCGGACTATGAGGTGGGCTGCAAGCGGCTCGTGATCAATACGACGTTCTACGGCGCAATTCAGAAACCCAATGCGCATTTGATCACCGAGGGGATCGATAAGATTGAGGCACAGGGTGTTCGCACCAAAGATGGCGTGCTGCATGAGCTGGACGTGTTGATCTATTCCACCGGGTTTCACAATTTCAACTACATGCGCCCAATGACTCTTGTGGGACGAGACGGCCACACCATCGAAGACAGTTGGAGCACGGGTCAGTATCAGACCCATCGGGGTGTTCTGCTGGAAGGTTTCCCGAATTTCATTCTGATGCTGGGGCCCGGAACGCCGATTGGGAATAACACCATCATCGGTATCGCAGAGCGTCAAATGGACTACGTGATGCAGCTGATCGATATGTGGCGCGAGCGTAAGATGTCGGCGATTGAACCAACCTCGCAGGCCGTTGCTGAGTTTGCGGAATATATCGCCAAAGGCGTGACGGGCACGGTTTGGGTTGGTGGATGTCAGAGCTGGTATCTGGATGCGTCTGGCCAGCCAACCATCTTTCCCTATGACTGGAACGAGTTCCTGCGCATCACCGAAAAGCCAGACCCGGCCGAGCTGGTCATGACTCCCGTTGAGGATGAAGTCGCCTAAGGTGTTGTCTCGCGGTTTCATAAACACGCATCTGCGCTATGGGACCAAGCCTCTGATGGCGTTTCTACGTCGGCACTCTTTGTTGCGAGGGACCGCCAGAGCCTATGCAAAGCTCATGTTTCGCGCGTCTCGAGATATGAGTTTTGCGCCAGATCGATTGGGAAGCGGCAATCGCGCAGTTGATTGCCTGTGGTGCAGCATGCAAGCGCGGTCGGCCCGGAAAGTCATTCTGTACCTGCATGGCGGCGGCTTCACCCTTGGCGACGCTGTGAGCCACGGCGCGATGGTTGCTCGGATCGCGGGCGCATGTGGCCTGAGGGCGGCGCTCGTGGATTATCGCCTTGCGCCAGAACACCCGTACCCCGCCGCGATCGATGATGCACAGTTCGCCTATGAGGGGCTCTTGGCGCGTGGCTTTGGTGGCGATGACATCATTCTAATGGGAGACAGTGCGGGCGGCGGGCTTGTCTTTACGCTGTTGCACAGGATCGAACAGCAGGGCCTGCCAAAGCCCCGCGCCTGTGTGGCGATTTCGCCTTGGGGGGACCTGACCATGGCGGGTGAGTCCTTTCGGGACAACGTCGCAAGTGACATCATGCTGCCGATTGGTTGGATCACGCGGGGGCGGGATGCTTATGTCGGCGCGCACGACGCAGCGATTCCCGATATTTCGCCGATTTTTGCGACATTCACTGCGCCTCCGCCGAGTTTTCTAGTCGTCGCGAAACACGAGCTTTTGGCCAGTGACAGCTACACATTGCGAGACATGCTGAAAGACGCAGGCGGAGATGTCGCGTTCCACGAAGAAGAAAACCTGCCGCATGTGTGGACCTTCTATCAGGGCAAATTTGCGCCTGCGGACAGAACGATCATGCAAATCGGAGACTTCGTAAAACGGCGGTTGTGACGGTCAGGGGGGAGACATGGCCAGACGGATAGACTTGAATGGATCGATTGTCCTGATCACCGGCGCAGGGGCGGGGATCGGGCGGGCTTTGACCGAAGAAGCCCTGCGGCGTGATGCCCATGTTGTGGCGATCGAGCGGGATGCCGAGGTTTTGGAAACGCTAGAGGGTGCGCGTTTGACCAAACACTGTGCTGACGTCTGCGACGGCGCGCGTGTGCACGAGATCGTGGCGCAAACCTTGGCGGATCATGGACGGCTGGACGTGGCCATCGCCAATGCAGGGATCGAAAAGATCGATCCGATCTGGGCACAGGATCCAAAGGCATTTGAGGCAGTGATCAATGTGAACGTGCTGGGCGTTTATCGCACGTTGCAACCTTGCCTCGCGCCGATCATCGCAAGCGGCGGTCACCTCTGTGCCATGTCCTCGATTGCAGGGATCATCCCGTTTCCCTTTGGGGCCGCCTA
>JABSOU010000028.1:0-32992 GCA_013215215.1 Cognatishimia sp.
GGTCAATGGTGGTGGGACACCGACACCACTGAAATCCCCTTGGGCCAACAAGTCGAGTTCCGCGTCACCTCTGAGGACGTGAACCATGGCCTTGGCATCTACAACGACGAAATGCGCCTCTTGGTGCAGGTCCAGGCGATGCCGAATTACACCAACTCGATTGTCTATACGTTCGATGAGCCGGGCACCTATCAGATCCTCTGCATGGAGTTCTGCGGCATCGCGCACCACGACATGACCTATGAATTCGAAGTCCTGGAGGCCAGCTCATGAGCGATGCAGTGACTGAACCTGTAGCACGTCCAGAAAGCGAAGGGGTCATCAAGCTGACCATGCTTTTGGGCGGTGTCGTGTTCCTTTTGATGATGATCTTTGGCCTGATCATGCGCGCAGCGCAGGGCGATCTGATCTATCTGGATCCGACGATCTTTTACCAACTCCTGACGGCTCATGGGGCTGGTATGGTGGGATCGGCGGCCCTCTCGGGCGCTGCGATCCTGTGGTATTTCACCTCGCGCCATGTGCCTCTGCGCACCGGCATTTATATCGCCTTCTTGGGTCTCTTCCTTTTGGGCGTTGTGCTGATCCTCGGGTCGATCTTTATCGGCGGATATGGCGGCGCCTGGACCTTCCTTTATCCGCTGCCTGCCTTGTCTGGTGGCGCATGGGAAGCTGGTGCAGCCGTGGCCTTTATCCTGGGCTATCTCTTTATCGGCGTTGGTTTCCTGCTTTACTACCTAGAGCTCGGCATCCAGATCATCACCCGTTACGGCGGCCTGTTGCGCGGCCTTGGCTGGACCTACCTCTTTGGCGGCTCGGACGAGGACATACCTCCTCCGACCATCATCGCGGCATCGTCTGTTCTGGTGTTCAACACCATCGGGATCGTCTTTGGTGCTGCGGTGATTGCAGCAAGCATCATCAACCTCTTGTTCCCGGGCTTTGAAGTCGATCCGCTGATCGCAAAGAACGCGATCTATTTCTTTGGTCACGTCTTTATCAACGCCACCATCTATATGGCTGTCACAGCCGTTTACGAACTGCTGCCCGACTACACAGGCCGCAAATGGAAAACCACACGCCTGTTCGTTGGCGCTTGGTTCGCGGTCGTTGTGTTCGTGCAGGCGGTTTACTTCCACCACACGCTGCAAGACGTGAATATGCCGGCCTGGACGATGGCTGTTGGCCAGATCATCTCCTACTCTTCCGGTGTGCCTTTGATGGGCGTCACGGTCTTCTCCTTGGCGGTCTATATCAAAGGGTCCGGCCTTAAATGGGATCTGCCGATTGCGCTCTTGGTGCTGGGCACCGTGGGCTGGGGAATCGGCGTTATTCCGGCGATCATCGATGGTATGGTGGCGGTCAATAAGATCCTCCACAACACTATGTGGGTGCCGGGTCACTTCCACACCTATCTGTTGCTGGGCGAGGTCGCGATGGCCTTTGGCTTTGCCGCTTGGCTGGTCAAAGACAAGGCCCAAGAGGCGATGTCTGGTCTCGATAAGCTCTTGCTGCGCGCCTACATCGGCGGCGGTGCAGGTTTTGTCCTGATGTTCCTCTGGTCTGGTGCAGCCTCGATCCCACGTCGCTGGGCAGTCCACTATGAGGACTGGCAGCTGCAAAGCCAGCTCGCGAGCCTCTTTGCGCTGGTCGTTGTTCTGGCAACCCTCGGGCTGGTGATCAGCTATGCCCGCGGCCTCTTGCGGCGCAACTGATGCGCGGCGTCCTTTATACACTCGGTGCAGCCCTTCTGGGCTGCGCCACCCTGTGGCA
The DNA here is from genome assembly GCA_013215215.1 of Cognatishimia sp. Classification (GTDB taxonomy): domain Bacteria; phylum Pseudomonadota; class Alphaproteobacteria; order Rhodobacterales; family Rhodobacteraceae; genus Cognatishimia. The sequence continues at coordinate 1,774 of JABSOU010000028.1, forward strand.
GGCGACCGACGGGTTGCGCGCTGTCACAGCCGAAGGTGCACGGCGTGTGTCGGTTGCGCGCAACCCGCGCCCGGTGCCTGCGGTGCCCGTGCAAACCATGCAGGGCGATTGGGTGACCATCGCTGAAAACGGCCCCGCGCTTGTCGAATTTATCTACACCACCTGTCCGACCATCTGTCAGATCTCGGGCGGAGACTTTGCCGAGCTGCGCGACCAACTGGTTGACGCGGGTTTGGATATCCCGATGTATTCCCTGAGCTTCGATCCCGAAAACGACGATCTTGAGGCTCTGTTAAACTACGCCGATCTGCATTCTGCCACCGGAGACCCTTGGACCGCCGCGCGTCCGCGCGAAGAGGACCTGAAGGGGCTGTTGCGCACCTTTGATGTCACCGTCATCCCCGATAATTGGGGTGGCTATGAGCACAATGTTGCGGTGCTTTATATCAACGCCGAGGGCAAATTCGCGGGCGCTTTTGACACCCGCGCCTTTGACCAAATCCAATCAGCCGTCGAAAGCGGCGCGTCATGATGCGTTGGGGATTGTCAGCAGCCGCCTTTGCCTTGGCCTGCGGCGCGCAGCTTTGGGTGGCGGCCGATCCGGTCATCCACATGCTGGTGCAAATTCCTTTGCTTGCGATCTGCGGTTGGCTCTTGCCTCTGGCGCGGTGGGAGGTTCCAAAAGAGGCCGTTGGCGCGGTGCTGATCCTTGCGCTGGTTGTTGGTGCGATCTGGATGCTGCCGCGCTCGCTGGATGCGGCGCTGATCACATGGCAGGGCCACGTCGCGAAATTCGTGACGATACCGCTTTTCTTTGGCCTACCACTCGCGCTGGTCTGGCGGCATCTTGGACCCATCATCAAGGGTTTCCTGAAATGTCAGTCGATCTCGATGCTGCTGTTTCTGGGCTTTCTCTACACCCACGCGCCGGTGCGCATCTGTAATTCCTATCTTGTCGACGATCAGGTCCGCCTCGGACATGGCTTCGCGCTTGCTGCGCTCGCCCTCGTGATCCTTTGGCTCATCCCAGTCTTCGCAAGCCCGTCAAACCGCGAAACGAAAGGTAAGTTTCATGAGTTTTCTCACATCCGTCACTAATTTCGCCAATACGGCCGTTGCAAAGCGGGACCATCTGGCGAGCGACTCCCTAGGCTTTTTCGTCCTCGCCATGATGGCCGGAGCCTACGTCGGCCTTGGCATTCTGTTGATCTTTTCTGTGGGGCAGGGCGTGGATCCCGGTATTCGCCCCGTCGTCATGGGCGCGAGTTTTGGAATCGCGCTGATCCTCGTGATTTTCGCGGGATCCGAGCTTTATACCGGCCACACGATGTATATGACGATGGGGTTGATGACAGGCCGCACCGGTGTCTCGGATCTTTTGCGCTGCTGGCTGACCTCTTGGGGTGGCAACCTTGTTGGAGCCGCGTTCTTGGCGATCCTTTTTGTCTATGGCGGCGGCGGCTTGGTCCTTGGGTCTGAAGACAGCCTTTTGCACAAGGTCGCGGCCAAAAAGATGAACGCAGAGGGCATGCATCTGTTCCTCAATGGTATCCTCTGCAACTGGCTGGTGTGCCTCGCGATCTGGACCGGATCCCGCGTACAAAACGAGATGGCGCGGATCGCGATTATCTGGTTCTGCCTCTATGCCTTTATCGCTGCGGGATTTGAGCATTCTGTTGCCAATATGACCGTCTTCTCGGTGTCCCTGCTGTCCGAACATTCCGACAAGATCACCCTGATGGGGGCCTTGCGCAATCTGGCCTATGTGTCGGCGGGGAACGCCGTTGCTGGGGCCGGGATCATGGGGATCGGCTATTGGGTCGCGGCAGGACGCCCGAAAGGAGAGGCTGCTTGACTTAGTGTGGCTGCTCGTTGCGCGAATGACGCGCGAGCAGCACATGACCGGCCGAGATCAAAAGCAAGAACTTGGCGAACTCGGCCACAACAAAGATCAAATGAAGGTGGCTTTCCTCTGGAGTGCCGCCTGTCGCAATAAGATCCGAGCGTGCCTCTAATGCAGGCTGCCAAATGAACTGCTGAACCGCCAGCAAAACCACGGCCACGGCGAGCGTCCATGTTAGACGTACACGGCCAAATAGCAGCACGACAATCAAACCCGCCGCGATGGCCAGTTCCGCGATGCCAAGCCACGCGAATTGGGCCCGCCCGACCTGCAATAACTCCGCCGTCGTCAGGCTCTGGACCTGAAATTTTGCGGGGGCCGCGATGATATTTCCGCCCAAGGCCACACCGGCCCACAAGAGCGTCAAAGTCGGAGCAAGGGTTGCGAAACGCTGCATCAGATCACCTTTCATTTGGTGATTTTCTCCTATGTGACAAAATATGCAATTTAAATGCAAAATATAAGGAATAGACCGAAGAGGTAACAGCAAAGGAGTGATTCATGCTTCGTTTTCCACTTATTGCAGCCGCCTTCATCGCGGTCGGCGCGACTGCGCAAGCAGAGGGTGATGCGGCCCTAGGAGAGAAAGTGTTCCGGAAATGCGCAGCCTGCCACAGCGCTGACCCAGAAGCGCGCAAACCAGGACCACATCTGCAAGCGATTTCTGTTCGTCCAGCGGCGGCGGTTGAGGGCTTTCGCTACTCCTCCGCGATGAAAGACTCAGGCCTCGTCTGGGATGATGAAACGCTTCGGGCGTTCCTGGCGGATCCAAAAGGCACCGTACCTCGCACCAAAATGGCCTTCCCGGGTCTGCGCAAAGACGAAGATCTGGACAACATCATCGCATATTTGAAAGGGCTCTAAATTGGGCATTCAGAAATTCCCCATCACCGAAGAACAAATCGATGCTTTGGTCACGGAATTTTATGCGCGCGTGCGCAGGGATCCGGACATTGGCCCGGTTTTCCTGCGCGCAATCGGCACAGACGGTGAAATTTGGCGTCATCACGAGGCGAAAATCGCGTCTTTTTGGCGCAACTCAATGGAGATAGATCGCAGCTTCTCGGGCAATCCTATGCTTAAACATTTGGCCAACAACGACATTTTGCCAGAGCAGTTTCCGATCTGGCTTGGCATCTTTGAACAAACCGCGCACGACGTTTTACCTGAAGCAACAGCTCAAAGCATTGTCGCCCTTGCAAACCGAATTGGCGAAAGCCTGCAATTCGGCCTGGTGCAATTCAGAAAACCTCAGGAAGGCCCGCCCGCTTTGAAGCCGGCGGTGTGACCCAAGGTCTCATTCAAAAAATACAATGGTGGTTTCATGGAACTGACCGAACATCTTAGAAAACCGGCGCGTCACATAGACGAGCGGTCTGGCATCGTCGTGTTGCGCTGGCTTGAGGCCGGCTGGGCCGATTTTCGGGCGCATTTTGCGCGCTCGGTCCTGACCGGGCTTGCGCTTGCGGCGATCGGCTGGGGCATCGCTTTGGGCCTTGGTGCAATTGGTCAGGGGTGGATGATCCTGCCGGTGATTGCAGCGGCGATGATGCTTGGGCCGATGGCCACTGTTGGCCTCTATCGCGTCAGCCGCCGTCGGGCGGGGCTTGGCGGTGGAGGTATTGCTGCCCCGGGTCAGATCTTTCTGGTGAGCGTCGTGATGATGGTGCTGGCTCTGGCCTGGATCCGCTCGGCCACCTTGCTCTTTGCTGTCTTCTTCGGTCTGCGTCCCTTTGCCGGTTTCGCCGAGACCCTCATGACCATGTTTACCACGCCCTCGGGCATTGGCCTGTTCCTCGTCGGATCTGCCGTTGGAGGCCTATTCGCAGCGCTCGGTTTCGCCGTCGCCGCCTATTCCCTCCCAATGCTCGTGCACCGCGACATTGACGGGTTCTCGGCTATGGCGCTCAGCTTTAACGCCTCGACCCAGAACTTCCGCCTCTCTGTGATGTGGGGCGCGACGGTGACCGTCTTGATCGGCATCAGCCTCGCCACCGGCCTCATCGCTTTAATCCCGATCTTCCCGCTCTTGGGCTATGCCACCTGGCACGCCTATGCAGACCTCTTTGAAAGCTGATCTCATGACTGACTTCCCTCAGACCCTGACCAAATATTCTGAATCCCCTGAGTTCACACAAGACACGATCCCACTGGCGCTGCGCCGCGATCACTACACCAAAGATGGCGTTTGGGGCAAAATCGTCGTTACAGAGGGCGAGCTGCTTTACCTGCGCGAAGACCTTCCGGCGCAGGTCGTGACCGCCACGAAACCTGCAACGATCTTCCCGACCGAGCCGCATTCTGTGTCGCCCCGCGGCAACGTGCGCTTCAAGGTCGAGTTTTATCGCGACGATGCAGAAGGAAGCCTGCAATGACCCGGATTATAAAAAGCTATGTCCTGCTGGCGGCGACCTTCGCAATCCTGGCGCTCGGGGTCTCGATCCTCGGCTTTGGGCGCGACGGGGCCTATATTTTTCACGGCTGGCTGATTGCCTTGGCCGCGGGTTGGGCGCTGATGTGGCAGCTCAATAAAGTCACGGATCCCGAGCCTGAGATCCCCTTGGAATACAAGGATGACGTCATCAAATGGGGCGTTTTGGCCTGTTTCGCATGGGGCGTGATTGGCTTTACGGTTGGTGACATCCTCGCCTGGCAGCTGGCGATCCCAAGCCTCAACGGCGATATGTCCTGGTCCAACTTCGGCCGTATCCGCCCGATCCATACCACGGCTGTGATCTTTGGCTTTGGCGGCAACGCTCTGATTGCGACGTCATTCTATGTGGTACAGCGTACCTCGCGCGCGCGGCTCGCCAGCGAGATCCTGCCGTGGCTGGTTTTTGGTGGCTACAACCTCTTTGTTCTGCTCGCGGTCACCGGCTATCCCTTTGGCATCACCCAGTCCAAAGAATACGCCGAGCCTGAATGGTACGCCGACCTCGTGCTGCTCTTTGCCTGGGTTGCTTACCTCTACCTCTATATGAAGACGCTGGCCCGCCGTGCGGAGCCGCATATCTATGTGGCGAACTGGTGTTACCTTGGCTTCATCGTCGTCATTGCGATGCTGCATGTGGTCAATAACCTCGCGGTGCCAGTGTCCATCGACGTGCCGAAATCCTACCCGCTCTTTGCGGGCGTTCAGGACGCGATGACCCAATGGTGGTACGGCCACAACGCGGTTGGCTTCCTCTTGACCGCAGGCTTCCTTGGCATGATGTATTACTTTCTGCCCAAGGCCGCGGGGCGTCCGATCTATAGCTATCGCATGTCCATTCTGGGGTTTTGGGGGATTACCTTTCTCTACCTCTGGGCCGGCTCTCACCACCTGCATTACACGGCGCTGCCCGATTGGGTGCAGTATCTGGGCATGACCATGTCGATCATCCTCTTGGTGCCAAGTTGGGGGTCGGTGTTCAACGGTCTGCTGACGCTGAATGGCGCGTGGGACAAAGTCCGCACCGATCCGGCGATCCGCTTTATGATGGTGGCGATGCTGTTCTATGGCCTCGCGACCTTCGAGGGCTCCTTCCTCGCGATCCGCCCTGTGAATACGCTGAGCCACTATACCGACTGGACCGTGGGCCACGTACATGCAGGCGCGCTGGGCTGGGTGGCCTTCATCACCTTTGGCGCAATGTACAATATGGTGCCCTGGGTCTGGAAACGCGATGGGGTCTATTCCCTGCGTCTCGAGGCTTGGCACTTCTGGCTCGCTCTGGGCGGCACGCTGATCTATGTCGCCGCGATGTGGAACAGCGGCATCACGCAATCGCTGATGTGGCAGACCTACCAGCCATCCGGTGCCTTCACCTATGCCTTTATCGACACTGTCGAGACGATGATCCCTTACTATTGGATGCGCGCAATTGGCGGCTTCCTCTACCTCTTGGGCGCGCTGATTGGCTCTTACAATATCTACATGACCGTGCGCGGTGCCCATCTGCCTGACGAAGGCGCGGACGCCAAACCACTGGCCGTTGCGGCGGAGTAACTACGATGGAACACGCAAAACTAGAACGCAACGGGATTGCCTTTGCCCTCGCCATTCTTGGGGTGGCCTCGCTGGGTGGTCTCTTTGAAATCGCGCCTTTGTTCACGATTGAAAACACCGTAGAAGAGGTCGAGGGCATGCGCCCATACACGCCGCTCGAATTGGCGGGACGGGACATCTATGTGCGCGAGGGTTGCTATGCCTGCCACAGCCAGATGATCCGCACCCTGCGCTCGGATGTGGATCGCTACGGGCATTTCAGTCTGGCGGCGGAGTCGATGTATGACCACCCGCATCAATGGGGGTCAAAACGCACAGGGCCGGATCTGGCGCGGGTTGGGAACAAATATTCCGATACATGGCATGTCGCTCACCTGGAGGCGCCGCGCGAGGTGGTCGAAGGCTCTGTGATGCCGGGCTATCCGTTCCTGTCGGAGACTCGTCTGAATACCAAGCATCTCTCGGGCAGCTTGGCCGCCTTGGCCGCAGCAGGCGTGCCTTACACCGACGAGCAAATCGAATGGGCCGCGCGGGATGCGGAACGTCAGGCCGATCCAGAGGCAGAGTATGAGTTCGAGCTTTACGACCTCTATGGCGAAAACCTCGCTGTGCGCGACTTTGACGGCAACCCCAACGAGGTCACCGAGATGGACGCCATCGTGGCCTATCTCCAGATGCTCGGCACGCTGGTGGATTTTGACAGCATTGACCAAGAGGAGATCGCACGATGAGCCCTGAAACCCATGATGCAGTGCTGGTGTTCTCTAAGACCTGGGGCGCTGTTTACCTCTTTGTTGTGTTCATTCTGGTGGCCCTTTGGACCTATTGGCCGTCCCGACGCAAAATCTACGACCACGCGGCGCAAAGCCCCCTTGGCGACGAGGATATCCGCCAATGAAACCTGAATTTGATGAAGTCAGCGGTCAGGAAACAACCGGCCATGAATGGAACGGCATCAAAGAGCTGAACACGCCGATGCCTTGGGCCTTTCGGATCTGGCTCTGGGCCTCGATCGCGGTGGCGGCCCTCTTGTGGGTGCTATACCCTTCGTTCCCTTCGACCAGCGATTACCTGAAAGGCACAATCGGCTATTCCTCGCGCGAGGCCGTGAACCTGGCCGTTGCCGAAGGCGAGGCCAAGCGTGCCGAGGCCTACACCGTATTCACCGAAACTGAACTCGACACTCTGGCCGAAGACCCAACCCTGCAGGCCAAGTTCGAAGACGATATCGCCGTGCTTTACCGCGACAATTGCGCGGTCTGTCATGGGCGCGACCTTGAGGGGCAAACAAACTTCCCGAACCTGGTGGATGACCACTGGCTCTGGTCCGGCTGGCCCGAAGAGATCGAATATACACTTCAGGTGGGCATCAACTCAAGCCACGAAGACACGCGTTTCGCCGAGATGCCGGCCTTTGGTCGCAACGAAATGCTGCCGGACGAAGAAATCAGCGACATCGTTGAATATGTGCTCAGCATCTTGGGCCAAGAGCATGATGCCGAGGCCGCGCTGCGTGGAGACGAGCTGTTTCTGGACAATTGCTCGGGCTGTCACGCCGAAGGCGGGGTTGGCGGCTATGAAACAGGCGCGCCAAGCCTCGCGGACTCTCAGTGGATCTATGGTGGCAGCCGCGAAGAGATCGCCGAGACGCTGGAAGTCGGCCGCGCGGGCGTGATGCCGGCTTGGTCCGGTCGCCTGAGCGATAGCGAGATCCGTCAGCTGACACTGTACCTTATCTGGCAAGGGCGGGAGCATGGCGACAGCTAAGCGAGAACGCAAAAGCGCAAGGTTCTACTGGATCCTGATCGCGGGGCTGCTTGTTGGCTACATCGCGATCAAGTCCCACCATATTGCGCTGGCGATTGAAGTCTATCAGGGGCAACCCTTGACCGAAGACACATCGGGGGCGGCGAAATGAGCACCGCAAGCGAAACTTTTGCCTTGCCCGATGTGCGCTGCGCGGGCTGTGTTCTGAAGATCGAACGCAGCCTCGCGGGTCTCCCCGGTGTCGAACTGGCGCGGGGCAACGCCACCCAAAAACGCATGCGCGTGGTCTGGGACGAGGCGGCGCAATCGCTGGACTCGGTGCGCGAGGCGATCCTTGGCTTGGGCTATCAGGCCGAACAGATCGCGGTTGAGGCCTCGGTTGATACGGGACCCGCCCTTTTGCCGCGTCTTGGCGTGGCGGCGGTGGGCATGATGAACATCATGGCGTTCTCCATGTCCGTCTGGTTTGGCGCCGCGACTGATATGGGGCCGAGCACGATGCAATATATGCATTGGCTTTCGGCTGCGATTGCAGTGCCTGTGGCGCTTTATTCTGGATCGATATTCCACGGACCTGCACTGCGCGCTCTGAGTCATGGGCATATGACCATGGACACGCCGATCTCGCTGGCGATCCTTGTGACTCTCGCCGCGTCCTTGGTCGAGACCTTCCGTGGCGCGGAACATGTCTACTTCGATGCCGTCATTGCGCTGATCTTTTTCCTGTTGATCGGCCGGGTTCTGGAGCGCCTGATGCACGAGAAATCGGGCGACGCCGCCGCAAACCTGCGCGGCTTGATGGACGTGCGTGCGACACGTTTAGAACATGACGGAACACAGACCAAGCTGGCCGCCTCTGAGCTCATCGTCGGCGACACCGTGCTCGTGAAAACCGGAGAGCGCCTGCCCGCCGACGGCACGCTTTTGTCTGATCTCGTGCATGTAGACGAAAGCGTCCTGACTGGGGAGACCAAGCCTCGAGCGGCCGCGAAGGGCGCGGGGTTGGCGGCCGGAGCGATCGTTCTGGATGGGCCCGTTGAGGTGCGTGTGACCCACGTTGGCGAGGCTTCGGAAATTGGCCAATTGGCGCAAATGGCCGAAGAGGTCACCGCCCATAAAGGCCGGTTGCAACGCATGTCTGACCAGTTCGCCCGCGGCTATATCCCGCTGGTTTTGGGCGGCGGATCCCTGGGATTTCTCATGTGGTTCTTTGCCTTCGGCGCGAGCTTTGGGGACTCTCTCATGATCGCCGTAGCGGTCTTGATCGTGACTTGTCCTTGTGCGGCAGGGCTCGCGACGCCTGCGGTCACATCGCGCGCTATGAACCTTGCGCTGAAGGCGGGGATCGTTGTGAAATCGGGGGCCGCTTTGGAACAGCTCGGCGACATTGATCAGGTCTTTATCGACAAGACTGGCACCGCATCCTTGCCGCAACTGGCCCCTGCGGCCTCGCTGAGCACTGGGGTCATCGGAGCGGCCCGCGCGCTTGCAGCAGCCAGTGCACATCCGCTGGCGCGCGCCCTTGATGATGGCTCTGTGGCTGCGGTGACCGATGCCAAAGAAGTCGCAGGTCAAGGCATCGAAGGTCCTGACGGTGCGCGGCTGGGGAGTGCAGCTTTCGTGGGGACGCCAAATGACACCAGCGCTTCGCTTTTCTATCGCGCACACGATGGCGCGGTCACGCCGATCACCTTCGAAGAACACGCGCGCTTGGGCCTTTCCGAGTTCTTAAGCAGTGAGAACGATGTTGCCCGCCCGGTAACGCTCTTGTCCGGTGACAGCGCAACTGCTGTCGAGCGCTTCGCCAAAAGTGCGGGCATCGCTGATTGGCTCGGACGTCAAACCCCTGCCGACAAACTCAACATCCTTAAAGCGGCTCAGGCCGAGGGCGACCGCGTCATGATGATCGGCGACGGGATCAACGACACGGTTGCTCTCAGCGCCGCCGATGTCTCTGTCAGCTTCGCCGAAGCGACCCAGATCGCGCAGACCTCTGCAGATATCGTGCTCACCCAACCAGACCTGCGCCGCGTCTCTCTGGCGATGGCCCTGTCGCGTCGTGCGCGCCGTCTGATCCACCAGAACCTGACGTTCTCAACCGTCTACAATGTTTTGACCGTGCCACTTGCTCTAGCTGGTCTTTTGTCCCCGGCCTTGGCAGCCCTGCTGATGTCGGCCTCATCCATCGTCGTCATGGCGAATGGATATCGATTGCGAGGTGTAAAATGAATGCAATTATCTTCCTGATCCCGATCTCTCTGATGCTCGCGGGTGTTGCGCTGATCGCCTTTCTATGGACGCTCCGTACGCGTCAGTATGGAGACCCTGAGGGTGACAGCCACCGCATCCTTATGGCAGAGGACGCTCCGCTGACCATCAAGCCCGCGCCAAAGTAAGGAATACCTAAGTTCTGTTATTTGGCCGCCGCTTTTCACATCGGAAAGCGGCGGTTTTCTATTTTGGGTTGTGGACAGCGAGTCCCGCTTTGGATAGATTTCAGGAAAGGCCTTTAAATAACGATTTGTTTGTTAAGGAATATTAACGCGTGTTTGATCAGACGCAGACCGCCCGTGATCGGGCCCCCAAGATCACCGTTGTCACAACGATGAAGGACGAAGGTCCTTATATTCTTGACTGGATCGCGCATTATCGCAGCCTTGGCGTCACGGATTTTGTTGTCTTCACCAATGATTGTTCTGACCCGACCGATCATATTTTGCGCTGTCTGAACCGGCTTGGTTTCGTGCATCACCGCTTTAACCGCGTCATGCGGCGGGGGCCGCACAAGAGCGCTTTGATGTGGGCGCAATATGAACCCGCCGTGCGCGAAGCCGATTGGGTGATGGTCATCGATGTGGATGAATATCTGCAGATCGATGTCGGCGATGGGACGCTGCCGGGGTTGATTAATATGTACCCAGAGGTCGACGCGATTTCCTTTGTTTGGCGTGTCTTTGGCAATGCGGGCGTTCAAGAGATCACGGATGCCCCGGTGCCGCTTCAATTCACAAAGGCCATTGCCCGTGAGGGCGCAGCAAACGAGAACCGGTTTTTCAAAACGCTGCACCGCAACTCACCAAAATTCGCGCGTTTGGGCGTGCATCGCCCGTTTCTGGCCGATGGTCCAAAGGGGATCAATTGGATCCTGCCCGATGGCGCGTCTTTAACTGCGGAAGAGATCGAAAAAGCGCTGTTTGCTGTGGGGCATTATGGCTACGCGGGTGCGCAACTGAACCATTATGCGCTGCGGTCTTTGGATGGCTTTCTGGTCAAAAAGCTGCGGGGCAGGGCCAACCACCACACGAAAACCATCGAAGACGGCTATTGGCGGCGCTTTGATCATAGCGTTGAGGACGACCTTTCTTTGGCCGAGAATTTCGATGCCGGGATGCAGATCCGAGAACGGTTCCTGCGGATCGAGGATCTCCGCAAATGGCTTGAAGAGGCGCTTGAGTGGCATCGGAAGCGAGCGCGGCAGGCGCGCAAGGATCCGGATATCCTCGCAATGCTCGACAAGTTGCAACAGGAACAGACCGCATAGAAAAACCCCGCCAGAATTGGCGGGGGTTTGCTTTGTTGTAGGGCGTGTTTAGACGGTGCCGCCGAGGCTGCCTTCGAGTGCAACCATCTCTTGACCGCCGGCCATCATGTCCTGCAGCTCTTCCGGTGTGACTTCACCGCGTTTCGCAGTCCCCAGCGTCTTGCCGCGGTTTAGCACCGTGAAGCGATCCCCCACCGCCAATGCGTGCCGCACGTTGTGAGTGATAAAGACCACGCCGATCCCTTGTTTGCGCACCTTGTCGATGGTGGCCAGAACATTGGCCGTTTGACGTACGCCAAGGGCCGAGGTCGGCTCGTCCAAGATCAAGATCTTCGCGCCGAAATGCACCGCGCGGGCAATCGCCACGGTCTGACGTTCACCGCCCGACAGGGTGCCGACCGCTTGGTCGGGACCACGCAGGTTGATGCCCATCTTGCGCATCTCTTCCATGGTCACGCGGTTGGCGTACTCATGATCAAAGAACTTCATAGGCCCGACCTTTTTGATCGGCTCATTGCCCATGAAAAAGTTCCGGCTGACCGACATCAGTGGGATCATCGCCAGATGCTGGTGCACCGTCGCGATGCCGGCTGAAATCGCATCCCGAGGGTCGTTGAAGTGCATCGGAGCGCCTTCAAAGGTGATCTCGCCCTTGGTGGGCTGATGCACGCCTGACATGGTCTTGATGAAGGTCGATTTGCCTGCGCCGTTGTCGCCCAGAAGACAGTGACATTCGCCAGGGAAAACATTCACAGAAACGCCTGCAAGCGCGATGACCGATCCGAAGTGCTTCTCGATATTGGTCATCTCGATGATAGGTTTCACGTCAGACATATCAGCGCTCCCCCGTGATGATGCGGCGGATGTAGGTGTTCAGGATCACCGCGCCCAAGAGGATCACGCCGAGGAACACCCGGAACAGAGAGCTTTCGACGCCCGCAAAGAACAGACCCTGCTGCACCACGCCAAAGATCAAAGCACCAAGCGCTGCGCCGATCACCGAGCCATAACCGCCTGTCAAAAGCGCGCCGCCGATGACCACGGCGATGATGGCTTCAAATTCCTTGAGCAGACCACGGTCAGCACCGGCCGAGCCGAACTCCATCACCTGACAGGTCGCAAAGACTGTTGCGCAGAAGGCTGAGAACATGAACATCGAGATCTTGACTCGGTTCACAGGAACACCCGAGTTCCGTGCCGCCTCAGCATCGCCACCAGATGCAAAGATCCAGTTGCCGAATTGGGTGCGGGTCAGCAGGATGTGACCGACGATGACGAGGCCGATGGCCCAAACGATTAGCATAGGGATGCCGTCCACAACCGGCTGTCCCGCACGGGTGCCACGTTCAAAGGTGGCAATGATGCCCATATCTCCAAACCACTGGAACAGCCCGGTCAGGATCTTGCCCCCAAAGGCCGCGCCCAGCCAGTCGCCTTCGGCTGCGTCTTTGATACCGCCAATGATAGTTTTGCGCTCGATGACCTGCGGAAGGAAGATGGTGAAGCCACGCAGGATAAAGAGGAAGGCCAATGTCACGATAAAGCTCGGCAGGCCTGTACGCACGACGATAAAGCCGTTCAGCCAGCCGATCGCCATCGCCATGATGAAAGTCACGATGATGGCCATCCAAATCGGCCAGGCGAGGGTCACGCCAAAGATCGCGATCATCATGCCGGAAAAACCGATCATTGACCCAACCGAAAGGTCAAACTCTCCGGCGATCATCAAAAGGCAGGCGCCCACTGCAATGATCATGAATTGGGCGGAAACTACGCTCCAGTTCATCACGCCTTGCGCGTTGAACATGCCGCTGTCGCTGGCGAAGATAAAGAAGAGGACAAAGACGATGATGGTGCCACAGATGCCGCCCAATTCGGGTCGGATCAGGGCCTGGCGCATACGAGACTGCTGTTTGATGCGCTCATCAACGCCCGAGGAATTTGCGTCGGACATGGAAGGCTCCACGAGTTACTGATGTAGGGGATTGTACAAAAAATAAGGGCGGCAGAAACCGCCGCCCTTGGTTTTAGTAGTCTTAGCGGAATTCACCGGCATATTTCTCAACCAGGGTCAGGCCGTCTGCAGTGACGAAACCAGGACCAGAGTTGATGTTGTTGCCTGGCAGAACGCCGTAGCGGTGGTAGTTGGTCAGAACAACAACCGGCAGATACGCCTGCAGGAATGGCTGTTGGTCGATACCCCAGTTGATAACGCCAGCTTTCAGGCCTTTGACGATCTCTTCGCCAAGGTCAAAGGTGCCGAAGTAGATGTCACCCGCCATGCCGTTTTCGTCCAGAGCCAGCAGAGTTGGGTCTGCGGAGGTTGGGCCGAGGGTCAGAACAGCGTCAGTGTCTGGGTTTGCGTTCAGGTAAGCCAGAACACGGTTTTTGATTTCTGCAGGGTCTTGACCGGAGTCAATCATCTGGCTGCCCAGTTCGACGCCCAGACCATCTGCGAAACCTTGGCAACGCTCAGTGGAAGAGGGCGAGCTGATGTAGTGGTTTACACAGAGGAAGCTGCCAACACCGTCGCCTTTGGCGCGGATACCTGCTGCGAGGCCTGCGTCATATTCTGGCTGACCAACATACATCAGAGCGCCAACTTCGCGTGCCTGCTCTGGTGTACCAGAGTTCATGATGATCACGTCGATGCCGCTGTCCACAGCCGCTTTGATCGGGCCGGACAGAACGTCATAGTCAGACAGGGTGGTGATGATGCCGTTCGGGCCGCTCGCTGCTGCCTGCTCGATGATACGCGCCATGTCCGCAAGGTCACCGGTTGGTGGGTTGCGATACTCTACTTCGACGCCCATTTGGTCGCCTGCCAGCGCGATGCCGTTTTTGATTGTGTTCCACCAGCTGTCGCTGTCAGGGGCGTGGCTGACCAGAATATACTTCTCGCCATCTGCAGCCGCAGAAGTTGCGGCCATCAGAGGTGCAGCAACAACCGCTGCAGCCAAGACCAGTTTCTTGGTGAATGATGTCATGTGATCCTCCCAGATTTCACACTCGTAAACTTTACGAACAATTTTCACATTGCTCCGACTCAACTTAACCACATTCGCTTCGTTTTTGCAACCGGTTGCAAAAAGCTAATTTTGGTATTTACTGCTGCAGCCAATGTAAAAAAGGTTTAGAAGGTCCTAAAAGAAGTCCAAGGAAGTCGAAAATGCCCGTCACATTGAAAGAGGTTGCAGAGCGCGCGGGGGTGTCGCGGTCTGCGGTGTCTCGGACGTTTACCGATGGGGCGTCGGTTTCTGAAAAGATGCGCACCAAGGTCGAAAAGGCTGCGCGCGAGCTTGGTTATAGCCCGAATGCTTTGGCCTCTTCGCTGACCACTGGGCGGACGAAACTGATTGGTCTTGTGTCCAACAACTTCCACAACCCGATCTTTCTGGAGGTCTTTGATCTCTTTACCCGTGGATTGCAAGATCGTGGCTTGCGGCCTTTGCTTGTGAACCTGACGGATGAACGCGATCCCGAGAATTCAGTGCGCATGTTGCGGCAATATTCTGTGGATGGTGTTGTTGTTGCCTCGTCGACATTGCCGCCGGAATTTGCCCTGGCCTTCCGCGATGCAGGCGTGCCGGTGGTGCATTCATTTGGGCGCGCTTCCTCGTCACCAAAGGTGCATGTTGTGGGCATCGACAACGTAGAAACCGGTCGCATGGCGGCGCGCGCTTTGATGGCGCGGGGGTACAAACATGTTGCCTTTTTGGGTGGTCCGCGCGATGCGACATCGACCCAGGACCGTCACAAAGGTTTTGTCGAAGAGATGGCCCTGCACCCTGACGTGCGGCTGACGGAAAGCTTCGCAAAGGCCTATTCCCACGAGGCAGGGCGCAAAGAAATGCTGCGTTTGCTCGATGATCAGCCTGCAGAAGGGTATTTCTGCGGCGATGACGTTCTGTCTATTGGCGTTCTCTCTGCGATCAAGGACAAAGGACTGTCCTGTCCTGACGACATCGGCATCATTGGCCTCAACGATATGGAAATGTCGCGTTGGGAGAACATTGATCTGACCACGATCCACCAGCCGATCAAACAGATCGTCAATTCCTCGATCGAGCTGATGGTCGCCATGCTGGACGAGCCGGACCGCTATCCCGAGGCCCGGATTTTTCCATGTTCTGTTGTGGAACGGGGAACCCTCCCAGAGCTCCCCGCATAAGATTTACCGGAATATAGACGGCCGCGCGTCAAGCCACGCGCCACCTGCTTTTGCGGATTGAACCGCGGTGTGAACCGCAGCCATCGACCGGACGCCATCAGCTGCGCCGGGCAGCCCGTCGCGGACTTCGCCTTTGATCGCGTCGGCCAAGTCGCAATAGATATTGGCAACCGCCAGAGGAAAGCCCTCCGGATGCGCAATCGCCACGCGGCTTAGGCGCTGGGCGTCCTCATAGAGTCCGCCTTCACCTTTTTCGATGACCTGCGTGCGGCCACCGACGGGGGTGTAGATCAGTTGGTTCGGCTGCTCAGACGCCCATCTCAAACCACCCGTTTCACCAAAGACCTGAATGTCGAACCCGTGCTGACGTCCAATCGCCACGGAAGACGTCCAAAGCCTCCCAACAGTGCCGCCCTGCATGCGGAAATTCACCATCGCGTCGTCTTCTAACTCACGGCTTGGGATCGTCGAGGCGAAATCGGCAGAGAGAGTTTCCACCTTGTCATCGCTTATAAAGCTCGCCATGTGCAACGCGTGGATGCCGCAATCCGCGAATTGGCCAGACACGCCGGCCATGGCCGGATCATAACGCCAGCGGACGCGGGGGTTGTCTGCGTCGGTGGCGTCGCCATGGTGGCCGTGGCTAAAGTTTGTGACCACGAGGCGCACCTTACCGATCTCTCCGGCGCGAACCATGGCGCGGGCTTGGCGCACCATCGGGTAGGCTGAATAGCAGTAATTGACTGCGCAGATTTTCCCTGACTTTTCAGCGACTTTTACGATTTCCTCGCCTTCCTCGACGGTCATTGTCATCGGCTTTTCGCATAGCACGTTGAAGCCTGCCTCAAGGAACGACTTGGTGATTTCAAAATGCGTCGCATTCGGCGTGGCCACGGTCACAAGGTCGATCCGGTCGTCGCGATTTTTCTCGCCCGCGAGCATTTCTGTCCAGTCGCCATAGGCGCGATCCGCGGCGATCCCAAGACGCTGGGCATAGTCGCGCCCCACGTCAGGACGGTGATCCAATGCGCCTGCCGTGAACTCAAAATGCCCATCCGCAAGCGCGCCGAGGCGGTGTGCCGGTCCGATCTGGCTGCCTTCGCCGCCGCCGATCATACCCCATTTCAGCTTTGTCATTTCTCGGGCCTTTCTCAGTTAAACCCAATGGATTCAAGGTACTCGCGGTTCGCCCGCGCGTCATCAATCGGCGAGACATCCAGTGTCGGGTCGCAATCCTGTTCGACCGTGCACCAGCCTTCAAAGCCCGCGTCTAAAAGGATCTGGCGGACAGCTGGGAAATCCACATCCCCGTCGCCGAGATTGCAGAAAATGCCCTGACCGCAGGCATCATAAAAGCCCGTGCGATTAGCGATCACGTCGGCTTTGACCTTGGGATCGATATCTTTGAAATGCATGTAGGAGATGCGGTCCACATAGCGTTTCATAAACGCAACCGGATCAAAGCCCGCGTAGGAATGATGGCCCGTATCAAAACAGATCTTGAGGATCTTTTCGTCGATCTCATTCAGCAGGCGTTCCAGTTCCGGTTCAAAATCCATGAACCCCGCCGCATGGGCGTGGATGCCGACGGTCAGGCCGTATTCCTCAGCCCCAATCCGCGCGGTCTCGGCAATGCGGTCGCGATAGGCGGTCCATTCGGCCTTGTCCATCTGCTCGGCTTCACTGGCGCGGCCTGCGGTCGGTGCGCGACGCTCGGAAATTGAGTCAATCAACACCAGATGCTGCGCGCCATGGGCTTTCAAGGCCTTTGCGGTGCGGTGGGTTGCGTCCAGCACATCGTCCCACATGGCCGGGTCGTGATAGGCGCGGAACACAACGCCGCCGATCAATTCCAGATCATGTTCGGCCAAGGCGTCCGAAAGGATCGCAGGGTCCTCTGGCATATAGCCGACGGGGCCAAGCTCGATGCCCTTATACCCTGCATCGGCGCAGTCTTTCAGCACCGACCGCCATGCAGGGTTGCGCGGATCATCCGCAAATTCGACGCCCCAGGAGCAGGGGGCATTGCCAATTCTGATTGTCATTGGTCTTGGTCTCCGAAACTTAGAAGTCGTTGATATTTTGCCATGTTTCCGTGTCTGCCGAGGCCAAAGTCGCAGCAATCACACGGTTCACGTCATGTCCGTCTTTAAAGGTGGGCCAAATGGCCTCGCCCGTCTCGATAGCACGCAGGAAATCGCGTGCTTCGATGATGATTTGGTCCTGATAGCCCGTGCCGTGGCCCGGACCTTGGCAGAAGGGCAGGTAGTCTGGATGCGTGGGCCCCGTTAGGATCTTGCGGAACCCGCGCTGGGGTTCGTGGTCCGTCATTTTATAAAGCCACAGGGCGTTTTGATCCTCTTGATCAAAGCGGATCGCTCCTGCGGTGCCTGTGATTTCATAGGCGTAGCCCATCTTGCGACCGGTTGCGATGCGGCTGAAATACATGGCCCCCATCGCGCCGTTTTTAAAGCGACACATCAGTTGGGCGTGATCGTCGTTGTCGACCTCGCCACCGGGTCGTTCCTTGTGAATGGTTTCATAGGTGCCCATGACGCGCGCAATCGGTCCCATCAGGGCCAGTGCCGCATTCACCATATGCGGCGCGAGATCTCCGAGCGTTCCGTTCGCCATGCCGGATGTGCGCCAGCTCGCAGGCGTGCGCGGGTCGGCATAGAAGTCCTCGGTATGTTCGCCGCGAAACCAAGTGATGTCGCCAATTTCGCCATCTTCGATCAACTGGCGCGCATATTGGCTGGCAGGCGTGCGGATATAGTTAAAGCCAACCATATTTGGCACGCCCGAGGCCTCTGCGGCAGCAACCATCGCCGCGCTGTCTTCCATCGACGCCCCCAGAGGCTTTTCACACAGAACAGGTTTTCCCAAAGCAAAAGCCGCCTCGGCAATGCGCCGATGGGTTTCCTGAGGGGAGGCGATCACGATGGCCTCAACCCGTGGATCCTCGACCAGCGTGCGCCAGTCATCCGTGGCGCGCGCAAAGCCATAAGCCACGCGATAACGTTCTGCAGAATCAGGCGAAGAGGCGCAAACCATCTCGAGACGTGGACGCAGCTTGGTGTTGAACACAGCCCCAACCGAGGCCATCGCCACAGCATGCGCCTTGCCCATATAGCCACCACCAATGATGCCAATGCCGATTTCCAAGCCTGTTCTCCTCCCCGTTTGAAATTCAATTTGCAACCGGTTGCAAAATTAGTATCCTGAGAATCAACGACTCGCAAGCTGCATTCGACATCGCGTCGAATTTTCCCAGGGAGGGGACAGGCAGACATGACTAAGACGAACGATACTGTTCGGTTGACGACCGCTCAGGCGATCATCCGGTGGTTATCCAATCAATACATCGAGATAGATGGTGAAGAGCTGCGCCTGTGCGGAGGTGGCTTTGGGATCTTTGGCCACGGCAATGTGACCTGTTTGGGCGAGGCCCTGAACGGCGTGAAGGACGAGCTGCCGCTCTATCGCGGACAGAACGAACAGAGCATGGGATTCGCGGCGGCAGGCTATGCAAAGACCTGGCTGCGGCAGCGTTTCATGTTCTGCACAGCCTCTGCGGGGCCGGGCACCGCGAACCTTTTGACCTCGGCTGCCCTCGCGCATGCAAACCGCCTTCCTATGCTTTTGCTCTGTGGCGATACCTTCCTGACGCGTTTGCCTGATCCAGTGTTGCAGCAGCTTGAAAACTATAACGACCCGACCTTTGGTGTGAATGATGCGTTCAAACCGGTGACCCGTTTCTGGGATCGCATCACCCATCCCGCGCAGGTCATTCAGTCCCTTCCAGCCGCGATTGCGACCATGATTGACCCGGCCGATTGCGGTCCTGCCTTCCTCGGGCTGCCGCAGGACGTGCAGGGGTGGACCTATGACTACCCGACTGTGTTTTTTGAAAAGAAAGTGCATCGCATTCGCCGCCAGGCGCCGGATGCCCTCGAGATTGCCGACGCAGTTTCCTGTCTGTCGCAAGCCAAGCGCCCAATGATCATCGCGGGCGGCGGGGTGCAATATTCCCGCGCTGTGGCGGAACTGACGGCTTTTGCCGAGAAACATCAGATCCCCGTCGTAGAAACCATCGCAGGACGCGCCAACCTATTGGCGACACATCCCCTGAATATTGGCCCGATTGGCGTGACTGGTTCGGATTCCGCGAATGCGATAGCAGAAAAAGCGGATGTGATCTTGGCGGTCGGAACGCGGCTGCAGGATTTCACGACTGGCTCTTGGACCGCCTTTGCCAAAGACGCACAATTCGTGTCTTTGAACGCGGCACGGCATGATGCGGCGAAACATATGTCTTTGACCGTTGTGGGTGATGCCAAGCTGGGTCTAACCGCCCTGAGCGACGCTTTGGACTACACGGCACCCTCTGATTGGGTCGCCTTAGCGCAGGATGAACGCAAAACTTGGGACGCCTATGTGGCCGACAACGTGTCTTTCGGCAATCGGCCCAATTCCTACGCCCAAGCCATTGGCGTCGTGAATGACCTCGTCGATCCACGCGACCGCGTCGTCGCTGCTGCCGGAGGCCTGCCCGCCGAAGTCACCGCCAACTGGCGCACGCTTGATGTCGGCACAGTAGATGTCGAATTCGGCTTCTCTTGCATGGGCTACGAGATCGCGGGCGCTTGGGGCGCTCGGATTGCTCAGGCACAGCGAGAACCAGACCGTGACACCATCACCTTCTGTGGCGACGGCTCCTATATGTTGCTGAATTCGGACATTTATTCGTCCGTCCTGTCTAACAAAAAGATGATCGTTCTGGTGCTCGACAACGGCGGTTTCGCCGTCATCAACAAATTGCAGAACAACACCGGCAACGAGAGCTTTAACAACCTCTTGGCCGACTGCCCGACGATCTCTGAGCCCTTTGCCGTGGACTTCACCGCCCATGCAGCCTCCATGGGCGCGACCTCGGAACGGGTCGCAAATCCCGCGGAATTGGCCGAAGCGTTCAAGCGCGCGCAAGCGAGCGAGAAGACTTATGTGATTGTCATGGATGTGGACCCTTACGAGGGTTGGACCACCGAGGGCCACACATGGTGGGAAGTCGGCACGCCTCATATCACCGAGGACGAGAATGTGCGCGCGGCCCATCTGGATTGGGAATCCACCCGCGAAAAGCAACGGCGGGGCGTGTAATGGTTCTGGACGGGATCGCAAAACGCAACTTTCTGGTGGTCGGCCGGGTCGGTATGGACCTCTGGCCCGATCCGCCAGGTACGCGCACCAAAGACGCCAAGGATTTGAAGGTCGGGATGGGCGGAAGCTCTGCCAATATCGCGGCTGGGTTGGTCAAATTCGGCTGCAAGGCCGCTTTGGTCACCTGCGTGTCTGACGATGCGGTGGGTTGGTACTGTGAAGGACAGTTGGATCACTATGGGATCGACCGCAGCCATGTGAAGCGGATCAAAGGCGAGGAACGGACCTCGCTCGCGGTCTATGAAACACGGATCGAAGAGCATCAGAGCGTGATCTACCGCAACAACGCAGCTGATTTTCGCATGTCCATCGAGGATGTCGAAGCCGTCGACTATTCCCAATATGGCGCGCTGATCACCGCCGGTACGGTATTTGCGGCCGAGCCCTCTCGCTCCGCCGCCTTCCGTGCCTTTGAACTGGCAAAAGAGGCCGGTCTGCCGATCATTTTCGACGTGGATTACCGACCTTATTCTTGGCCGTCGCCCGACGTCGCCGAGGAGGTTCTTTCACGCGCTGGCAACCTGTCTGACGTCATCGTCGCCAATGACGAAGAGTTCGGCTTCATGGCAGGTGGCATCGAAAAAGGTCTCGCCAAAGCCCGGTCGCTGGCTGAAAGCTCTGCCACAATTGTGGTCTATAAAAAAGGCCCCGACGGTGCGGTGACATTTGCCGAGGGCCAAGAGCTCGCGACTGGCATATTCCCCGTCGACGCCGTCAAACCGACCGGCGCGGGCGACAGTTTTATGGCGGGTTTCCTCGCCTCTCTTTCCGAAGGCCGTCCCATGAAAGACGCCGTGCTGCGCGGCTCGGCCTGTGCGTCCATCGTTGTGTCGCAACCAGGTTGCGCGCCTGCGATGCCCAATGGCGACCAGCTTGACGCCTTCCTCAAATCCCATCCCGGCCCCACGACGTGCTGAAAGGACGAACCCATGCATATCGCCCCATATGATAACGAAAACAAACCGATCGTGGATGTCGAAGACGGCTTTGTGCCGCTGAATTATTTCAACATCGTCAAGCTCAAGAAGGGCGAGACGTTTGAATACGCCACCCCGGGCTACGAAACCTGCGTTGTGCCCGGCACCGGCACGGTCGACGTGGATGTCGACGGTGCAAAATACTCCGCGCTGGGCAACCGCACGGCCGACGTCTGGGACGGAGAGCCCGAGGGCGTCTATGTCCCTGTTGGCGCAAAGGTGCGCATCACCTGCGTGACGGATGAGACCGAGACTTTCATCGCGGGCGCGAAATACGACAAGGTTCTGGAACCGTTTGATGTCCGCGCCGCTGAACTGGACGTAGTGCAATATGGCTCCGACGACACCAAAACCCACCGCAAGATCAAACATATCCTTGGGGCCAATCATCACGACAAAGTCGGCCGCCTCTTGGTGAGCGAACTTTACACTGTGGGTGAGGGCGGCTGGTCTGGGTTTCCTCCTCATAAACACGATACAGACCGGCTGCCTGACGAAACCCGTCATGACGAAACTTACAACTATCGGTTCAAGCCAAACTACGGCACCGGAGTTCAGATCATCCAGCAAGAGGGCGAGGCCATGGGCGACGCGCATCACATCGTGGATGGCTCCACGATCTGCCTGCGTTCGGGCTATCATCCCTGCGTGGCGATGCCGGGATATCAGATGTATTACTTCACCATTCTGGGCGGCCTCAGCCAACGCAGTCTGAAGCAGTATTTCCAGCCTCAACACGCGGAACAGCTGCATACGATCCCGGGCATCATGGATATGGTGGCCAAGTTCAAATGACGCTCGCAACATTATCAGAGGTGCTTCAGCCCGCGCTGAAGCAGGGTTACGCTGTGGCTGGTCTTGTCACGCTCGGCTGGGAAGAAATGCGCGCCTATGTGGCGGCGGCAGAGGCCGAAGAGGTCTCGGTGATCTTGCAGGCAGGGCCCAGTTGCCGGGCGCATACGCCCTTGCCGGTGCTGGGCAAAATGTTCCGGCATCTGGCCGAGAATGCCTCGGTGCCGGTCGTGGCGCATTTGGATCACGGCTACACGTTTGAGGAATGCAAAGAGGCCTTGGACAGCGGGTTTACCTCACTGATGTTTGATGGCTCTCGCAAGCCCTTGGGGCAGAATATCGAAGAGACCGCGCGGATAGCCGAAATGGCCCATGCGGCTGGGATTTCATGTGAGGGTGAGATCGGGTTTGTTGGATATTCCGGCGGCGAAAATTCCGCGGGGACAGATCCAGAGGAGGCCGCAAAGTTTGCGCGAGAGTCTGGCGTTGACGCCATGGCGATCTCTGTTGGCAATGTGCATCTGCAACAGGACAAAGAGGGCGGCTTGGATGAGCCTCGCATCCGCGCGATTGAAGCTATGACCGAGGTGCCTTTGGTTATCCATGGCGGCTCTGGCGTGCCGGTCGCGCAACGCACGGCTTTGGCGCGCGGCTCGAAAATCTGTAAGTTCAATATTGGAACGGAACTGCGAATGGCCTTCGGCCACGCGCTTCGGGACTCGGTCAACAAAGACGAAAACAGGTTTGACCGCGTCCAGATCCTGCAGGAAACGCATGATCCTGTGTTTGACGCCGCACGTCGCGTCTTGCGCGCATTCAAAGGGGCAGAATAATGCTGAACATTGGTCTTCTGGGATGTGGCCGCATCGGTCAGGTCCATGCGAAATCCGTGGCTCATATTGAGGGCGTGCGTGTCTCGGCTGTTGCGGATGCTTTCGCCGCGCCGGCCGAGGCTTTGGCCGCGCAAACAGGGGCTCAGGTGCTTGAGTCTATGGCCCTGATTGAAAGCGCAGATGTTGATGCAGTTGTGATCGGCACCCCGACAGATACGCACTACGATCTGATCCACGCCGCCGCAGAGAACGGCAAAGCGATCTTTTGTGAAAAACCGGTCGACATGTCCGCGGACCGCATTCGCGAATGTATGACTGCCGTCGATAAGGCGGGCGTCCCGTTCCTCACGGCCTTCAACCGCCGCTTTGACCCGAATTTCGCCAACGTCCAATCTCGTATCGCGAACGGCGAAATCGGAGATGTCGAGATCGTCACAATTCTGTCCCGCGACCCGTCTCCGCCCCCTGTGAGTTATATCAAAAGCTCGGGCGGGTTGTTTCGCGATATGATGATCCACGATCTGGATATGGCGCGCTTCCTTTTGGGGGAAGAGCCCGTGTCGGTCTATGCGGTTGGGGCATCTCTGGTGGATCCCGAAATCGGCAAAGCAGGAGATGTGGACACTGCAGCCGTCACCCTGACCACGGCCAGCGGCAAGATCTGTCAGATCAGCAATTCCCGTCGTGCGAGCTATGGCTATGATCAGCGCATCGAGGTGCACGGATCGGCAGGCATGCTACGCGCTGAGAACATGCTGGAGAACACGGTTCAGGTTGCGACCTCTGAAGGGTTCCGCGCGGCCCCTGCGCAGCATTTCTTCCTTGAGCGTTACGCCGAAGCCTATCGGCGTGAGATGGCGCATTTTATAAATGCCGTTCGCGACGGAACGCCCATCAGCCCTACTATTGAGGATGGACTGCGCGCGCAGGTTTTGGCAGATGCGGCTGCAGAGTCTCTGGAGACCAAACAACCTGTCTCTCTCTCCTAAGCCGGGCACATGAAAACAGCCACAAGGGCGTAGTTTCACCTACGCCCTTTTGCATGTGAAAATTCCTCTTGGCACGAATCCTTTTCACGCCTAAACGGCGCCATCCGGTGGACAGCCGGAGCTCTTCTGTTAGCCTATGCCAATTGGGGGATCAGTGATTGAACACGCCGACAACCGCGCCACATAGTGTTTATGGGATCGATAAATGGGGCAAAGACCTCGTCGTCGTGACGGACAAAGGTGAAGTCGGCCTCAAGAACCCCCTCAATCCCAAAGCGCCTGCGGTTAGCCTGCCTGACATCCTTTCAGACCTCGAAGATCGCGGCATCCAGTCGCCCATGGTCCTGCGGGTGTCGTCCTATTTGGAAAGCGAAATCAAACACATAAACGAGTGTTTCGCGGATGCGATCACGCGGGTCGGTTATAATGGCGTCTATAGCGGCGTCTTTCCGATCAAAGTGAACCAACAGGCGCAGGTCGTCGACCGGATCGTTCAATTCGGCAAGCCCTATAACTACGGTCTTGAGGCAGGATCCAAGCCGGAACTCGTGATCGCCTTGGCCCATCGCCTTGCATGGGATGCGCTGATCGTCTGCAACGGCGTCAAAGATCCCGAGTTCATCAGCCTCGCCATCCTGTCGCGCAAGATCGGCTTTAACACCGTCATCGTGCTGGAAAGCCCCAAAGAGGTCGACACCGTCATCGAGGTCTATAGAGAGCTGGGCGTCGAGCCGCTCTTGGGCGTGCGCGTCAAGCTGACCAACCAGATCACCGGCAAATGGGAAGAAAGCTCGGGCGACCGTTCGACCTTTGGCATGAATACGGACCAATTGGTCATGGTGGTCGACAAGCTGCGCGATGCGGGGCTTTTGCATTGCCTCAAGCTGCAGCACAGCCATCTGGGCAGTCAGGTGCCTGACGTGAACGACGTGCGCCGTGCGGTCAGCGAGGCGTGCCGCTACTACACCGAACTCACGCGTGAAGGCGTACCTCTGACGCACCTCGATCTAGGCGGCGGTCTGGGCGTTGACTACACCGGCGAGAAATCCGCCACCGAGAATTCGATCAACTACACGATGCGCGAATATTGCACCAATGTGGTCGAGACGGTGAAATACGCAATGGATGCGGCCGAGATCGACCATCCGACGCTGGTGACCGAAAGCGGGCGAGCCGTCGTCGCGACCTCATCGATGCTCTTGTTCAACGTGCTAGAGGCCACGCTTTATGACGCGCCAACCGCGCCAAAACCAGAACCAGATGATCACCACCTGATCACCGACCTGCTTGCGATCAGCGAATATGTGACGGCAGATCGCCTGCAAGAATGTTGGAATGACGCGAGCTTCTACCGCAACGAAATGCGCGCGCTGTTCCACCGGGGCTATGTAAGTTTGCGCGAAATGGCGCGGGCCGAGCGGACCTATCTGCACATCATGGCGCGCATCAAACACCACGCGGCTTTTGACGATATCTCGGTGCCCGAAGACCAGATGATCCGCCTGAGTGACATCTATCACTGCAATTTCTCTCTGTTCCAATCGCTACCGGACGTCTGGGCAATCGACCAGTTGCATCCGATGCTTCCTTTGCAGATGCTGGATCAAGCGCCGGATCGCTATGCGGTTCTGTCTGACATCACCTGCGACAGCGACGGAAAAATCGACAAGTTCATCCTAGAGGACGGCGTCGCCCGCGCGTTGCCGGTCCATACGCTGCCGGAAGACAAACCCTACTATATGGGGGTCTTCTTTGTGGGGGCCTATCAGGAAACGCTGGGTGATCTGCACAACCTCTTTGGCGACACCAATGTGGTGACGATTGAGCTGCGCGAAGATGGCGGCTTTGACCTTTTGCACGAACAAGAGGGCGATACGATTTCCGAAGTCATGTCCTATGTGGAATTCGACCCACAAGACTGCGTCGCCGAATTCCGCAAAATGGTGGACGAAGCGATCTCGTCAGGGGCGCTGAAATCCAAAGAACGCAAAATCCTGATGAGCGCTTACCGCGACAGCATCAACGGCTATACTTATTACGAATGACCTCAATCTCGGGAGTTAAGATCATGGGCAAAACACTGGTTGTCGGGGCAGGGGGCGTTTCCCACGCTGCCGTGCATAAAATGGCGATGAACAGCGATATCTTTACCGAGATCACGCTGGCGAGCCGGACGAAATCCAAATGCGATGCGATTTCCGCCTCGGTCAAAGAGCGCACAGGCGTCACCATCAAAACAGCAGCGCTGGACGCCATGGATGTCGCGGCAACCGTAGCTCTGATCCGCGAAACCGGCGCCGAGATCCTCGTGAACCTCGCGTTGCCCTACCAAGACCTCGTCCTGATGGATGCTTGCCTCGAGGCGGGCTGCCACTATCTGGATACGGCGAATTATGAACCAGAAGACGTGGCCAAATTCGAATACCACTGGCAATGGGCCTATCAGGACAAATTCAAAGAGGCCGGTCTGACCGCGATCCTCGGCTCTGGCTTTGATCCGGGCGTGACGTCTGTATTTGCCACTTGGCTCAAGAAACACAAGCTCGACACTATCCGCCAGATCGATATTCTGGACGCCAATGGCGGCGACAACGGTCAGGCCTTCGCCACCAACTTCAACCCGGAAATTAACCTGCGTGAAGTGCTCGCTGAAGTGCGTCACTGGGAAGGTGGCGACTGGCAGACCAGCGAGGCCATGTCCACCAAAGTCGAATTTGACTTCCCGGGTATTGGGAACAAGAACATGTACTTGATGTACCATGAAGAGCTTGAGTCCCTCTCCACCCACTTCCCCGAAATCGAGCGTGCGCGGTTCTGGATGACCTTCGGCGATGCCTACATCATGCACGCCAAAGTGCTGCAGAACGTCGGCATGACCCGCATCGATCCGGTTGTACACGACGGCCATGAAATCATCCCGATCCAATTCCTGAAAGCGCTCTTGCCCGACCCCGGCGATCTGGGGGCATTGACCAAAGGCAAAGCCTGCATCGGCGATATCGCGACAGGCCAAGCCAAAGACGGTTCGGGCGAGAAAACCTTCTATATCTACAACATCTGCGATCACGAAGAATGCTACGCCGAAGTCGGCTCGCAAGCTGTGAGCTACACCACCGGCGTGCCTGCGATGATCGGTGCGGCACAGCTGCTGAAAGGCAACTGGAAGGAGCCGGGTGTGTGGAACATGGAACAGCTCGACCCGGATGACTTCATGGACATGCTGAATAATCACGGCCTGCCATGGCAGGTCCACGAACTCGACGGCCCAGTGGATTTCTAATTCATCTTGCCAAAATTACTCCGGGGGTCTCGGGGGCAGAGCCCCCGCGGCCTCCTGCATAGGAGGCCCCAATGACCGAGATGATGACCACCCAAGCCGGCGATCCCGGCGCGTTTCGCGACTTTGACCTAAGCCGCGTGCCGAGCCCCTGTTTTGTGGTGGACGAGGCGGCGATTGAGGCCAATCTCAAAGTCTTGCGCCATGTGGCAGATGCCTCGGGTGCTAAGGTGCTCGCGGCTCTCAAAGCCTTCTCGATGTTCGCCACCGCGCCCTTGGTCAGCAAATACCTCGATGGCACCTGCGCTTCAGGCATCTATGAGGCGCGCTTGGGCCGCGAAGAATACGGCGGCGACGTCGCCACCTTCTGTGCAGGCTACAAAGACAGCGATATCGACGAGATCATTGCGCTTTCTGACCACGTGATCTTCAACTCACCTACTCAGAAGGACCGCTTTCTCGCGAAATGCCAAGCAGCTGGCGTTCAGGTCGGCCTGCGCATCAATCCTGAATACTCGGTGGGAGAGGTCGCCAAGTATGACCCCGCCGCCCCATGCTCGCGCCTGGGCACGCCGATCAGTCAACTTACACCAGAAGTGCTCGAAGGCGTAGACGGGCTGCACATGCATGTGCTTTGCGAACAGGGTGTGGACCCTCTGTTGCATGTCTGGTCGGCCGTGGAATTCAAGCTGATCCCGTATTTCAAGCTATTGAAATGGATCAACTTCGGCGGCGGTCATCACATCACCCGTGCGGACTATAATCGCGACGTCTTGATCCACTTGCTTAAGGATATTCGCCAGAAATACGACCTCGACGTGATGATCGAACCCGGAGAGGCCGTGGCCTTGGATGCAGGCATCCTCGTGGGCGAGATCCTCGACACGTTCACCAACAACATGAACATCGCGATCACGGATATTTCGGCCACCTGCCATATGCCTGACGTCATCGAAGCCCCTTATAGGCCCGCCATGTTGGGAGAGGTCGACCACGGAAGCACTTATCGGTTGGGCGGCCCCTCTTGCCTAGCAGGGGATGTAATAGGCGACTACACGTGGCCAAGCCCTCTCTCGGCGGGTCAGCGTTTCGCTTTTCTGGATCAGGCACATTATTCCATGGTGAAAACCAATACCTTCAACGGCGTGCCTCTACCTGCGATCGCCCTGTGGAACAGCGTCACAGATGAGCTTCGCGTGATCCGCGAATTTTCCTATTCAGACTTCAAGGACCGGCTTTCATGAGCGTATTTCTAGATAGCGAACTCACATCAGATGAGCGCAACGAAGACGCGCGTTTTCACGTCATTCCAGTCCCGCTTGAACGGACGGTTTCCTACGGATCTGGCACCGCCAAAGGCCCCGCAGCCATCATCGAGGCGTCAAACGAGCTCGAGCGCACAACCAACGGTCATGAACCCTGCGCCGCGGGCATTTTCACGCAGGCCCCGCTGGACTGTACCGGCGATTTGCCAGAGGTGATGGAGCGCCTCGCCGCGCGTACCGAGCGCGTTGTGGCCGAAGGACGTATTCCCGTGACCTTGGGCGGCGAACATTCGCTGAGCTTCGGCGCTGTGATGGGGGTGGCCCGTGCGCTGGGTCAGCCGATTGGGGTGGTGCAGATCGACGCCCATGCTGATTTGCGGGTGGCGTATCAGGGCAACAAACATTCCCATGCCTCTGTGATGCACCTTTTGAGCGAAGAGGGCATTCGTCTCGCGCAATTCGGCGTCCGCGCGCTGTGTCAGCAGGAAATGGACAGCCGTGATAGCAATGGTGTTTTTTACAAAGACGCCGAAGAGTTGGTCGTTGGCAACCTGTATGAAGTTGATCTGCTAGATGATTTCCCCGAATTGGTCTATGTCAGCTTTGACGTTGATGGGCTGGATCCTAGCCTGATGCCTGCCACTGGGACCCCGGTGCCAGGAGGGTTGGGGTATTATCAAGCGGTTAGATTGGTTGAGCACGCCCTCAAGGGGCGCACATGCGTTGGGCTGGATGTTGTGGAACTGGCCCCAGATGGCAATGCCGCTTGGGATTTCACCACCGCGCAAATCGTCTATCGGTTGATGGCAGCCTGTAACGCGGCTTAGGGGCTCTGCCCCTCGGCCATAGGCCTTCAGACCGGAGTATTTCACGCAAGATGAATGTGGTCGCGGCCGTTATAGGTTTTTTGGGAGAGATAGTGCCGCAGGGGAGGATTGAACTCCCGACCTCACCCTTACCAAGGGGATATTCACATCAATTAAATTGATTAAATTCAGTATTTTAGAGATTACTCAGAATTTTCTGTACGGTCTATGAACTTGCTCTTTTTCTCCCGAAAAGCCGGAAACTGAAACGCTATTTTATTTCGACCCCTTCGAGCTGCACGTACCATTCACACAAATTGTGCAATCCCTTTTTTTGTGAACTTTTAAATCTGTTCGGTCGGGGATTGCCCCAAACCTCTCCATGATACGGATTTTCATCAATTGGGTCGTACCCTATTCGCAAATTTAGGGCTCGCACAGCACCTGCCACGAAGGATACCGCCCCAGTGAAAACTGGCGTCGTTACATATTCTCGCGGATCCAGGTTTGCTTGAACAATCTGCGCTTCAATATCTACAGACATGCCTCCGTTTTCTCCTGAAGACGGTGAAAACGCCTTAGTAGAAATACGGCTACAACCGCGATTATCGTCTCTGACTACATGCTGAACTGGATTGATGCGTCGAATAATTGTTTGGTCTGGCGAAATTTCGTCTTCGTCGTATGGCTCAACCGACAAGTGCTTTAAGCCCCTATTTGCTGAAGTCCGCCGCGTTGAGCGCCAAGCGCCTCGATCCAAACCGCAAGTTCTGAAAAATCAGTTTGGATCTCTATCTCTTCTTCTACATCAGTAACGTGATCAAAACGGGTCGCCACAATTGAGTAAGGCGCAAGAACGTCAATCTCGACATCGAAACCATTCATGTGCCATTCAATTTGCAAAGTACCGTCTGCACCTGGCACCAACTGGGGCGCCCGAACCGTTCTCAAAAAAAGACTCTCGATAAGGTGCGCCGCAAATTGGGCACAGTCGAATGCTACCGGACGACCGTCGTATCCGTCCCACCCTCTTGGGAGAGACGTCAACTCATTAAATCGTTCTTTCAAGTCCTGAATCCACACAGAGTTAGGACTTTGAACCCGAACTTGCCTATTCGGAACTTGTAGGCTGGAAACGTTTCCGCC
This sequence comes from Cognatishimia sp., assembly GCA_013215215.1. GTDB lineage: Bacteria > Pseudomonadota > Alphaproteobacteria > Rhodobacterales > Rhodobacteraceae > Cognatishimia. Next base: position 32,449 of record JABSOU010000028.1, read on the forward strand.
AGCAAAATGATAATTTGCAACTTCGTCTTGATAAACAGCACTGCCTAGAACTGCCAAATTCATTGAACCACTCCCCACTTCTTGTGAGCACTTTTTGTTGTAATTTCACCAAACCGCGTAACGATTGCATCACGACCACCCGCAAGAAACGCGATGGCTGAAGCGATATCGTTGCCATTAGGTTTCCCTCTATATGTAAGGGACAATCTGAGCGCCTTTGATTTGCCGTCCATAGCGAATACCGATTGGATCTCATGTCTTAAACGGGCAAATGGTTTATTTTCATCGTCGCGAATAACTTCACTAAAATTGAGATTTAATGCCTCCATATTCAATTGCAAATCATTCCAAATACTCAGCCAGCTACTCGCATCAGAAAATTCATCTACTGGTATAATGTTGATGTAACTTACCTCTGCCTGATTTACATCAGCTGAATGTCCGAATTCTGTCGCAAAGTGAACCATCAATTTCTCAATGTTATGAGCAAATGCAGTACAAATGCCTTCAAACCGCGGATACGGTTGAGGGTTAGGGTGTTTTC